>JAXDKI010000359.1:0-15810 GCA_034667245.1 Thermomicrobiales bacterium
CCTCTTCCCAGCGGGCAACGAAAGCATACGGACCGACGGTGATTCTCAGCATTGTGTCGACACTCCAACTTTCGAGGCGCACCGCGTGCGCGCTGCAACCCGGTACGGCATTGGACATCGGTGGCCCAACACCAGGTCAATCACTCTGTCACTCCAGCCTCCATCAGCGCCGTCAGCACTCGTTCCGGTGTCATCGGTTGCTGCATCACCCAGACGCCGGTCGCGTCGTGGATCGCGGCGGCGACGGCGGGGGCGAAGGGCACGAGCGGCATCTCGGCGACGCCGCGGGCACCGTATGGCCCGTTGGGATCGGCCAGCTCAAGGATCACCGGGATGATCTCGGTCGGCATGTCGAGCGCGGTCGGCAGGAGGTAGTTGTTGAAGTAGCGGGTGACGACGCGGCCGTTCTCGACCCGGAAATCCTCGAGCAACGCGTAGCCGAGGGCCTGAGCCAGGCATCCCTCGATCTGGCCCTCGACCTGCTGGCGGTTGATCGCCTTGCCGACGTCATGAACGCTGATGATCCGCAGTACCTGCACTTGCCCCGTCAGGAGGTTCACTTCGACCTCGACCGCCTGCGCCGCGTAGCCGTAGCAGTAGTTCGGCGTCCCCGCGCCCGTGACGTCGTCGAGCGACGTCGTAGCTGGGGGCCTGAACTGGTACGTCACCGAAACGTGCTCCTGCTCGGTGTCGCGCCACTCCGCGAGCGCCTTTGCCGCTGCTTCGGCGATGGCGCGGCCGGCCATCAAGGTCAGACGAGAGGCGGAAGCACTTCCCGCATTCGGCGCCTCGGCGCTGTCGTCGGTGACCATCTCGACCCGCTCAAATGGCAGCCCGAGTGCCTCGGCGGCGATCTGGCGGAGCGCCAGGTGCGTTCCTTGTCCGACGTCGGCAGCACCGACCCGAACCCGGCCGCGTCGCTCCTCCTCGAAGCGCCCGGTCAGTTCGACGGTCGCCGTGGCTTGCTCGGGGAAGCCGAATGAGTACCCGACGTTCTTGATGCCGCAGGCGAGGCCGATGCCCCGCCGCACGTGAGGGGGGCAGAACGGAGACGGAGAGGCGGAGAGACGGAGAGACGGATGGGATGTTGAACGCCTGTCCTCCTGCCCCCCTGCCCCCCTGAGTTCCTCGACGCAGCGGTCGAACACCTCGCGGATGCTGACGCCGGGCGGGAGGGGGTGCTGAGTGGGCTCCAGGCTCCCCTCACGGTAGAGGTTGAGCCGGCGCATGTCGATGGGGTCGATGCCGAGGGTGTGGGCGAGGCGGGTGACCATGATCTCGGCCGCGAACTGGGCTTGCGGGGCGCCGAAACCGCGGAAGGCACCGGAGGGGATATTGTTGGTGTAGATGGCGTAGCCGTCCACGGCGATGTTTGGGACATCGTAGGCGCCACTGGCGAAGACCGAGGCGACCTTGGTGACCTCGACACTCGTCGAGGCGTAGGCGCCGCCGTCGGCGACGATCTCGGCTTCGACGGCGGTGATCTTGCCCTCCCGCGTCGCACCCCAGCGGCAGCGGATCGACATCGGGTGCCGCTTGTGGTGGGCGACGATCGACTCCTCGCGGTTCCAGATGATTGCAACCGGTCGCCGCAGTTTCCAGGCCGCGAGCGCCAGGAGGTGCTGCAGCGAGAGATCTTCCCGCCCGCCGAACGCCCCGCCGATGGCGGCGTAGCGGATGACGACATGGTCCTCCGGCAAGCTGAGCATCTTGGCGATCTGCTTGCGATCCTCGTGCAGCCACTGTCCGGCGGTTTCGACGACGATCCGCCCCTGGTCGTCGGGATAGGCGATCCCGGCTTCAGGCTGCAGGTAGGCATGCTCTTGCCAGCCGGTCGTGAACTCCCCGTCGAGCACGACGTCGGCTTCGGCAAATCCCTTCGCGACGTCACCCTTCCGGATCGGCCGATGGAGGAGGACGTTCGTTCCTTTCCTGGCATGGACGAGCGGCGCATCGACGGCCATCGCGGCGCGAGGAGCGAACACGGCCGGCAGATCGAGATAGTCGACCGCGACCAGCCGCGCACCGGCCTCGGCTGCCTCGATCGACTCTGCCACCACCAGGGCGACCTTGTCTCCTTCGAAGCGGACGACATCGTCACAGAGCACCGGCTGGTCGTCCTCGATCAGACCGTGGGCGTTGTAGGGAACGTCGGCCGCGGTCAGCACGGCGACAACACCCGGCTGGGCGAGCGCTGCCGTGGTGTCGATCGCTCGGATTCGGGCGTGCGGTCGACCGGCGAAGACGACCTTCAGGTGAAGCATCCCCGGCCGGATCAGATCGCCGGGATAGCGGGTCGCGCCGGTCACCTTGCCGAGTGCGTCCGGGCGTGCGAGGGGTGCCCCGATCAGCGTTGCCGTCATCGCGAAACTCCCGCCGCCAGAACCGCGTCGAGGATCTTCCGATACCCAGTGCAGCGGCAGATATTCCCGCTCAACGCCACTCGCACCGTCTCCACATCCGGTGCCGGGCATTCCTCGAGCAACTTCGCCCCTGCCATCAGCATGCCGGGAATGCAGTAGCCGCACTGGACGGCGCCGTGGTCGATGAACGCCTGCTGCAACGGATGCAGCGAGGATGGAACAGGGGACTGAGCACTGCTGTCCGTCTGTCCGCCTGTCCGTCTATCCGTCTGTCCGCCTGTCGCTAGGCCCTCGATGGTCGTGATCGTCGCGCCATCCGCCTGCGGAGCGGGGACGAGGCAGGCCATGACGGCCTGGCCGTTGAGCCAGACGGTGCAGGCGCCGCACTCGCCCTCTGCGCAGCCCTCCTTGGTTCCGGTAAGGCCCGCGTCTTCGCGGAGGGCGTCAAGGAGGGTCTTGCGCCAGGCGTCCGGCAACTCCCGTAGCCGGCCGTTGATCGTGGCCCGGATCGGGCGGGCGGCGTCCGCGCTGGGGGTTAGGGGTTGGGGGCTAGAGGCTGAGGTATCGAGGAGGACCGGGCGGGAGGGCCAACCTGCTCGTTCCGTGCCGGTGGCGATCCGCTCCAAGCCGTGACTCACGAGGTTGGCGAGCGTCGCCAGCCGATAGGCGGCCGAGCCGCGAACGTCGCCGATCGGGAAAACGGTTTCGCGGGCGAGTCGGCCGGCTTCTCGCCGGACCTCCGGATCGAGTTGCTTGCCGACGAGGAATGCCTCGGCCACCCGTGCCCGGACGATGGTCGGGGCCAGGCTGCCGAGCGCGATCCTCGCCTCGGTGACGACATCGCCGTCAAAGCGCACCACGATGGCGAGGTCGATCACCGAGATCGCCTGCGCCCGCCGCAAGCCGAGTTTCAGGAAGATGCCGCGTTCATCCGGGCGGAGTGCCGGGACGCGGATCTCGCGCACCAACTCGTTCGGTAGCAAAGGAGTCCGTCGCACGCCGCGGTAGAAGTCGCGGAGCGACACGACCCGCTCACCCGCGATGCTCGTCAGGACCAGTTCCGCGTCGAGGGCGACGAGCGGCGTGATCGTGTCGTTCGCGGGCGAAGCGGTGACGAGGTTGCCGACGACCGTCGCCCGCGTCCGGAGCTGCGGCGCGCCGACTTCCCAGCACGCCTGCGCCAGCGGGAGTGCCCACTCGACGCAGATCGGCGAGGCGATCACGTCGTTGTGGGTCGCCAGTGCACCGAGGCGGATCAGGCCGTTGTCCGCGAGGACGTACTTCAGATCCGGGATCGCAGTGACGTCGATCAGCGTCGGCGTCGCCCGCCGGCCGTGCTCGTATTCGACAAGGATGTCGGTCCCTCCAGCGACGATCGCCGCCTCACCCGGCGTGCCGGCGTACCGATCAAGGAGTGACAGCGTCTCGTCGAGTGTGGATGGTCGAAGATACTGTTGCCACATGTCGTTTTCCTAACCACGCCGATGCAACCGCAACAGTCTACCGCCTTGCGCGGCCCTCCCCGCACGATCAGGCTGCCACCTCCCCGATCGTCCGATGAAGGAACGGCCGGCTGCGGGTAGGCTGGCATGGGTTGTCGGTTGGTAGCAGGGTGGTGCGGTGATGGACGGGTTCTACTGGCTGATTCCGAACTGCCTGGCAGGGTGTGAGAGGCCAGGCCGGCGGGGGCGCATCGCCGGTCCGGTGGAGATGCTGGACGCCGATCTCGGCTGGCTGCGGCAGCAGGGGATTGCCGCCGTTCTCTCGTTGACCGAGACATCGCTCGACGAGGAGGCACTCGTCCGCCACGGATTCGATTGGCTGCACTTACCGGTCGACGACCTGACGCCGCCGACTCCGGAGCAGATCCTGGCCTCCCTTGTCTTCATCGATCGCCACCGCGCCCACGGGCGCCCCGTCGCCGTCCACTGTCTGATGGGGCAGGGAAGGACCGGGACCGTTCTGGCTGCCTACCTCATCCGCGGCGGTCTCCGGCCGGACCTGGCGTTGGCCGAGCTCCGCGCCATCTGTCCAGGAGCGGTCGGGGATCCTCGCCAGGAGGCCGCACTCGACGAGTTCGCCATCCGACGGGACTGGCTCGTCTGACGGGGTTCAGAGCCACACAATCGGGGTTTGGGATCATACGGGGCGCTGTCCGACCGAGCGGAACCGGCGTGGCGCGCCACTAGGTCGCCAAGGCGGGTGTTTCGTTAGACCGGCACCAACTGCTGCTCGGAGGCGACCGCCGACTCTGGGGTGGCGCAGAGGGGGAGCCGGATCGTCATCCGGGTGCCACAGTTCAGGCGGCTGTCGACCCCTATGGAGCCGTCGTGCGCCTCGACGATCGTTTTGGCGATCGACAGGCCGAGGCCGCTGCCGTCCTTCTTCCGCGCGCGGCGGGTGCCGACCTGATAGAAGCGATCGAAGATGAGTGGTAGCTCCTCAGATGGGATACCCGGGCCCTCATCGGCGACTTCGATCGTCAGGTCATCGCCCTGCACCCGCGACGTCAACGTGACGCACGTTCCTGGCGGCGCGTGCTTGGAAGCGTTGTCGACGAGGATCAGCACGGCTTGCTCGATGCGTGGCGGATCGACCTCCAGGTAGCCCTGACCGCCCGGCTCGACCGTCAGGCAGGAGGCGCGCTGCTGTGCCAGAACCGTGGCGGGTTTGGCCAGCCGGGTGACCAACCACCGCGCCGGGACCAACTCCTTCTCCAGCGGAGGCATGCCGGCGTCGGACCGGGCCAGGAAGAGCAGGTCATCGACCAGCTTGCTCATGCGAATGGTTTCGGTCTTGATTTCGGCGAGCATTTCCTGCTGGATTCGTTGTTCCTCCGTCCCGAGTCCGATATCCGCGTTGCCCAGGATGACCGTCAACGGTGTGCGCAACTCGTGCGAGGCGTCGCTGATGAAGTCGGTCTTCGTCCGCAGGGAGCGGGCCAGTTCCTGCGCCGTCGCCTGTTCCCGCGCATAGGAGACCTGCAGCCGGGCGAAGACGCGCCCGGCGGCGATCGTCAGGACGGCGGCCACCAGGGCGACCGCCCCGAGGAGCGCGATCAGGGTGAACCGTCCGGTCGTGACGGCGTCGTCGATCTCGGTGAGCGAGCCCTGTGTGAGTTGCTCGCCGAGTCCGTCGATCTGGTCGGCCGCGTCGTCCAGCGCGTCAAGTTGCCGTAGCCCTTCGGCACTCGCCTGCCGGAACGCGTCCGGCTCGGCGGCAAAGAGCACGGCGTCCGGCCGGAATTCGGCGTAGTAGCGCTCGGCGAGCTCGCGGAGGCGTGCCGCCTGTGGCACCCTCGGGTCGGTAACCCCGATGCGCTCGAACTCGCGGATCTCCTCGAGAAGGTCGGCATAGGCCCGGTCGAAGTCCGTCAGGCTCGCCTCGGTGGTGCCTTTGAGCTCGATGTCGCGGTGGTGGTGTCTGAGATCGAGCACGGCGACCCGGATGTCGTCCCCTTCGTCCTCGATCTCCACGTCGTACAGCAGTGCTCGCTGCGTAACGTTCCTCACCCGCTCGTTGACGACAATGGCGACGACGCCGGCCGCCGCGATGGTGAGGATCAGGCCGGCGATTAACGCTCCGACGAGGCGCCACGGACGACGCCCGCTGTCGGTGGGATGGGCACTCCGATTCACGCTTCTCTGCCTCGCTCTCGCCTCGCCACGACGCCTGTCCCCGTCCTCGCGGCTCCCGGCTCCGCACTGCTGGTATGCTGCGCACCATGAGGGTCTTGCTGATCGAGGACGAACCGGCAGTAGCGCGCATGGTCAAGCGCGGGCTGACGGCCCATGGTCACCACGTGCTGGTTGCGACGACTGGGGAGGATGGACTCCTCGTCGTCCGGACCGAGCCGCTCGATCTGATTTTGCTCGATATCCTGTTGCCCGGACAGGATGGCCATCAGGTGTTGGCCGGAATCCGCCGCCTCGACAGCAATCTGCCTGTGGTGATGCTCACTGCCCGCGACGACCTCGACAGCAAGGTCAGCGCCCTCGACGGTGGGGCCGACGACTACATTACCAAACCGTTCCTCCTTGAGGAACTGCTCGCCCGCATCCGGGCTCTCAGGCGTCGCACCGATCGGCAGCCCGAGTCGTCGATGGTCTGCGGCGACCTGCGCGTTGACCTCCTCTCCCATCGGGTCTGGCGCGGCGACCAGCCGGTCACGCTCTCTCGCCGCGAATTCGCCCTCCTCGAGTATTTTGTCCGCAATCAGGGGCGTCTTCTCCCGCGCCAACAGATTCTCACCGACGTCTGGGAGCATGACTTCGAGGGGGAGTCCAACGTCGTCGACGTCTATGTCCGTTATCTCCGGGCCAAGCTCGACCGGCCCGGCGAGCCGTCGCTCATCGCGGCGGTCCGCGGTGTTGGCTACCGCTTCGAGGCGCCTTCGAATCCAGCTTAAGCCTGCTGGCCCGGTAGACGGTACATGCTGTTCGCGCCGGGTCACGTGCGATCCAGGCAATAGGACGAATTTCCCCCCGAGGGACACTTCAGTCACACATACCTCTCACCCCCAGTTGTGACTGATTGGGGATCGGTCGGTGCCTGTCCGCTCGGTAGGATGGTGGCAACGGTGAGAGTTTTCTCATTAATTCTCTCTCATCGTGGAGTGTCCTCGTGAGGGTTGGGGTTGGCAGATGCGACTGAGTCACCGTTGAGCGGCTGACGAAGTAGGCGCGCCGGGCACACCGAAATCAGAGGGCAGTCGCATGATCGTGTCGACTGCGACGAGTACCCCGTCGAGGCGGGCAGCTCCAGGGAGGTTTACGGAGACGGTATCGCCGCCCACATGATCGACGACTACATCGTGAGTGGCGGAAGCGAAACGCGGTACTGGAACCGCGACCGTGGCGGCCCGGTGGCCATCCGTCTCATCAGGTAGCGCGCACCCGTACCAACGGCCGCGCGATCGGTAGTACTAAACGCTAATGATGCATCCGGCCTAGCCGGAGGGGACTTTGTGCCCCTCCGGCTTTCCCTCTTTCTCCGCCTATCATCGGAGCCAGCGAAAACCCAAGATGGCGTCAGGTCGACCCGAGCAATGGTGCGGGATCGGCTCCCAGGAGGTGGGCGACATGCAGCCACAGATGGGGGCGGACACGCGGACCGGCGGATCGCCAGGGCAGGAGGTTTGCTCAGCGCTCACGCCGTCGGGCAGTGACCGGTTGGGCGTCCATCGAATTCGCGATCCTCGGAATAGCGTTCTTCGAAATCTTCTCTGGAAGGGATGACGAGGACAACCATGGTCTACCCGATGTTGCGGCCGCGACTGCGTGTCCTGGACCGGAGTCCACGCGGGACTCCGGCTCTCGGCTCGGCGCACGACGGGCAGGCGCTGGTCGAGCTGGCGCTGGTCGTGGCGATGCTGCTGCTAACCTCGGTCGGCGTCCTTGAATTCGGTCGCGCTTTTCACGCGGTGCTGACTGTCACCCATGCGGCGCGGGACGGCGCCCGGATGGGGACCGATGCTTCAGTGACCGAGGCGAAGATCATCTCCGCCGTCGACGCCGCGGCGTCTCCCCTCGATCCGTCCGGCGTCGCCGTCTCCCGGTCGTCGTCGGAGGTGACGGTCACGGTGAGCTACCAGTTCGAGTCCCCGGTGCCGCTGATCAGCGAGTTCTGGGGCGGCGGCCCGCTAACGATCAGTCGCAGCGCGACCGCTCACGTGGAGCCGGCGTGATGGCGCGCCGCGGATGGGGGCGCGACGGCGCCCGCGGGCAGGCCATCGTCGAGTTCGCGATCGCCTTCCCGGTCTTCCTGGTGATGGTGATGGGGCTGCTGGAAGGGGGCCGGCTGGTCTGGTCGTACGTGACGCTCTCCCACGCCGTCCAGGAGGGGGGGCGCACGGCGGTACTCGCCGACACGTCCGGCGAGAGCGCGGTCAAGAGCAAGGTGGTTGCCGCGGCCGGTCCGCTCACCGTCGCGACGGGCAATGTCACGATCAAGGTCACCGACAAATCCTCGGGCACGACCAAGGGCTTCCGCGCGCGCGACGTCGGCGACCGGGTCGAGGTGAAGGCAACCTTCGCGTTCACGCCGGTGGTCACGTCCCTCTTCGGGGGCAAGACAACCCTCACCTTGACCGGGTCGACGGAATTGATGGTGGAGTAATCCATGGACCGCCTGCACGAGCCGAGCGACGACACCGCACCGCGACGGAGCGAGCGGGGCCAGATCGTCATCATCTACGCCCTGATGCTGCCGGTGCTGCTCGGGATGGTGGCGCTCGGCGTCGACGTCGCCTACGTCTTTTCCGAGAAGCGCGACGTCCAGAGCGCCGCCGACCTCGCCGCGCTGGCGGGCGCCTACGACCTCCCCGACGCCGCGAGTGGCGCACCGGCGAAGGCACGCAGCTTCGCGACGAAGAACGGCTTCACGAACGGTGTCGACGGGGTCGGCGTCTCGGTCGCGACGCCCTATAAAGGCGATAATCGCAAGATTGAGGTCACGATCACGCGGGTGGCACCGACCTTCTTCGGCCGCGTCCTCGGGGTCGCCAGCGTCAACATCACCGCCCGCGCCGTCGCCTACAGCGACCCGGCGGGCTACGCCCTCTTCGCGACGAAGACCGGGTGCGGTGCCAACAATCAGGAAGCGATCCAATGGAGCGGCAGTACTGCGATTGCCGATGGTAGGGTCCACTCCAACTCCGGGATCAAGGTCTCCGGCAGTGACAACAGCATCACCGGCGCGACAACCTACGTTTGTGACAAGCACATCAGCGGCAGCAGCAACACCGTCGGCTCCGGTCCGACTAAGACCGGCACCAAGACGCCCCCGGTGAGCTTCACCGCCGCCGACTTTCTGCCCTGCACGTTCACCATCGCCGACGGCAAGGACATCGGCAGCGACGAGGGGTCGTGGTGGGAGTCACCCGGGAAGAGCAGCAAGAAACTCAAGCCGGGGATCTACTGCGCGACCGGCCTCATCAAGTTGAGCGGCTCGGACCTCTCCGGCACCGTCACGCTGGTGGCGAAGGGATCGAATGGCAAGGTCCACGTCTCGGGCAGCAACTTCAACCTCAAGCCCTACGTGAAGGATGTGCTGATCTACGCGGAGAGCAGCCAGCCCGACGCGGCGAAGCTCAGCGGCAGCGGGGGCACCTGGGAAGGGGTCCTCTATGGACCCAATGGCCAGGTCGATATCTCCGGCTCGGGCAATTTGGCCTACCGCGGGATGATCGTCTCCAGCACCATCAAGTTGTCGGGCAGTAATTGGGGGATCACCCGTCTGACGACCGGCAAGGGCAAAGCACGCCTCGTCGAGTAGGGTCCGAGGCGGTCGTCGACTTCCCGCCCAATGATTCTGAACGTTTCCCGGCAGCTCGTCGGCGACCTGATGCGATCGTGCTCGTTAGACGTGTCCAGCCGGAACAGTCGTCAAGGAGTCGGACACGGTGGACGATGGCGACCGAGCTGCTCATCAGAATCACGATGGCCGACGCTGGGGGGCGTCGGCCGCCGCTGCGAAAGGACAGGGAAGGGATCAACTCGTCAGTTTGACGACCGCGACCCCGCCGCTATCGCGGGTCCAGCCTCCGGTGTTCGGGCCGGAGACGATGTAGTCGTCGAGCAATGTCCCTTTGTGACAGTTGCTGCCGCAACTCGCAACACGGAAAGCCAGGATCTTGACGACGTAGAACTTGCGCGGGTTGCTGCTGACCGGAGCGGGATTGTCCGTTGCCACGGGCAACAGGAGGACGCAGGTGTAGGGATCGGCGGCGTTCCGCGCGCACCCCTCGATACCCGAGACGCGGACCCGCGTCGGGCCAGCCTTGACGCCGTTGTCGGCAGTCCAGTACTCGCCGAGCGCTGTTCCGCTATTGGAGGCTTGGTCGGCCAATCCCTTAAAGCTGCTGTTGGAGAGACCACACCGTGCGATCTGGGGGCCGTGGATTTCGAAGGTCTGTCCAACGGCCGATGGGTTGACCGTGGAGTTGTTACTCAAGATCGACACCGACCCGCCGCTGGCGAGTTCAGTGCCCATGCCGCAGACGATGAACGGCCCGTCGCTGCCAACGTTGGTGGCCAAGCGCACGTGCGCCGTCGCGGTCGCGCTCGTTGTCGCGGTGGTCGGCGCGCCAGGGATGACCCGAATGAAGTAGGTGGGATGCGTCTCACTGACCGCTACCCGAACCCCTGTGGCCGAGGCCGGTACGGTGCTGGTGCAGTCGCCGACGTTGGCGTTGCTGTCGTCCACGTAGACGCACGAGTCGATCGTCGGCGCATTCGCCATGCTGTTGCCGGAGACGATAGTTTGGACGTCGGCAAATGCCGACGCCGGATTCGCGGTGGTGTACCGGACGATTGCTCGAGCGCCGGCGATAGCGCCGAGGTCTGCGGCGTTCTGCATGGTTCGCCGTTCGGCGAAGGCCATCCCGAGATCGACGGCGAGGCCGAGCAGGCCGAACATCACCGTCACGAAAAACGCGAACATGACGATGATCTGGCCACGGGAGGTGCCTTGTTCCACCTCTATGGGCGGATGACGTCGAGTGGCGTCGTTCTGGATCATGGCGCTACCTCGAATCAGTGCGTGCAGTTCTCGAAAGAAAAGTGCGGGACAAAGGCATGGGGAAACCCCATGTCACCATGATGAGGCACGGCCGATCCAATGGGCACCGCGGGGAGGTACGAACCCTTGGGGGAGCTTCAGGCCCTGCCAATAGGACCGACGGGCCATACTCCTCGCCCACGTACCCCCGCTAACCAGCCTAACCGAACGTCCAAGTAACGCCTGACTTGTCGCGCCTCCCAAACCAAACTATCTGGGCAAAGTCACATGTTGGCGGCAGGGCACGAGACGCCCCGGATCTGGCACGCCTGTGCGGCCGCGCATGCCGTGACCCTTCCCACGTTCACGACAATATTCTGGCCGATGAACTCGATTGCATCGTGAAGGGTTTGATGCCGAAGTAAGACTGCAAGAACGATGTCGTGATGGGGGTAAATGTACGACTGCCGGTTACCTTCACCGTGCCGGTGCCGCCGGCCGTGGTGTAGTTGCCCGACAAGGCCACGGTCACCGTCGTGCCGGTGGTGAGTCGGCTCCCGTGACCTTTGACCCAGGCTTCGATGCCGCTGTTGTCGGTCGGATAGTGGGCGCCGTAGCTCGCTCCCTCGCGTACGGCGTTGCGCAGTTGGATGTAATCGAAGAACATTTGGCCGAGATCGATCGTGCCGAGCAACAGGAGCAGGAGCACCGGCACCGCGAACGCGAACTCGACGAGGCTTTGTCCGTGCCTGCCTTTGGCGTGGTTCCGGTCATGCGACTGACTGGTGCGACGGAGTAGCAAGGGAATCCTCCTCCTGGGGCGGGAATGCGGCAGCAGGGAGAACAGCAGGATTCGTTGCCCCAACTCCTTACTCAACTTGCACCGTCGCCGACGAGGTCAGCGTAATCGGTTTGATGCCGAGCAAGTTCTGCGTAATGGCGGTGAAACTGGTGCTCGCCTTCACTGTCACGTCAGCACTACTGGCGGAGCAGCCGCCGGTACAGGACACGGTGATGTCCGAGGCCGCGATGTTGAGACCGCTGCCGTAGCTCGTTACCTTGCTCTTGATGTCGCTGGTGTTCGTCGGATACATCTTCCCGTACCGGGCGCCTTCGCGAACCGCGTTGTGGAGCTGCGAATACATGAAGATGGCGCGGCCGAAGTCGATGGTCCCGAAGACGATCATGAAAAAGGCCATGCTCACCAGCGCGAACTCGACGATCGCCTGCCCGGACGTGGTGTCACGGCATGAACGCAGTGAGAACCACCTGCCCTTGTGCTCGGTCTGCGCTTTCGGCGCCTCGCGTTGTGGCTCCACGTCGCCCACCTCCTGGAGGTCGATCCCGCTCCAGCGCTCGGGTCGACCTGGCGCCATCTTCGTCTCTCGCCGGCTCCGATCATAGGCGGAGAAAGAGGGAAAGCCCAAGAGGAGGAAAGTCCCGGTCCGCTCGTCCGGTCGCATGACCCTGAGTGGGACGGAAGACGGAAACGGCCGCCGCGAAAAGTCCCGGGACCTGTACGGTCTGGACCTCCCTAAGCGTTCCATCGATCGTCCCGCGCACGGTGTAAGATGCCACCTTGGACCGGCCGAGCCGCTTGGTTTGGGGTGACTTTCGGACGAGCGAACGGAACGATTGGATGGCCACGGAGCGCTGGACGATGGCCGAGGTCAACGCCTGGGATCGCGAGGCGTTCGTCGCGCACCTCGGATTTCTGTTCGAGCACTCCCCCTGGATTGTCGCGGCAGCCTGGGCGAATCGTCCGTTTGGTCGCCGAGAGGACCTACATCGTGCACTCACCGCCGTCGTCGAGCGGGTGGGCGAGGAGCGGCAGTGGGCACTCATCCGTGCACACCCGGACCTCGTCGGTCGCGCCGCGCTGGCTGGGACGCTGACGCGCGAGTCGACCGGCGAGCAGCAGGCGGCGGGGCTCGATCCCGGCCGGTTGACGCCAGAGGAGGTCGGGCGGTTCGGCGCGCAGAACGAGGCGTACAAATCGCGTTTCGGTTTCCCCTTCGTGATCTGCGCCCGTGAGAACACCAAGGACACCATTTTGGCCGGATTTGCGGCGCGACTCGGTAACAGCCAAGAGCATGAGATCGCGATCGCCCTTGCCGAGATCGCGAAAATCTGCTGGTATCGACTGGCGGATGTGGTGGACGAGTAGGCAGAGGGCAGAGGGCAGCAGGCAGACGTAGCATAATCTCCAGCCGTCTGCCGTCTGCCGTCTGCCGTCTGCCGTCTGCCGTCTGCCTGCTGCCCTCTGCTTACTCCGGGAGCGATGATGCCAACCTACGACTACGCGATCAGTTACGGGAAGCGGCGCGTGCCGGTCTACCGGGTGCACGCGGCGCCGTTGACCGGGGTGAGGGCGATTCCTGAGTCGCCCTTCGTGGGGCGCAGCAACACGCTCTTTGCGCTCGAGGTCGACGTCGAGGTCCTTGGCGGCGATTTCCTCGCGGCCTACACGCGCGGCGACAACGCGGGGCTGGTCGCGACCGACTCGATGAAGAACTTCATTCTGCGGCAGGCGTTGGCGTACGATGGCGCGACCTTGGAAGGGTTCCTCTCCTTTCTCGGGCACGGGTTTCTCGCGACCTATCCGCAGATCCAGTCGCTACGACTGAACGGCCGCGAGCTGCCGTTCGTCGCGGCGCCGGTTCCCGATGAGCGAGGCAGGTTCGCCCCGAGCGAGGTACTGTTCGATCGCGTCGATTCTGACTACGCCGCCGCGACGATCGAGCTGGCGATGGAGGGCGACGACACGGTCGTGAAAGGGCATCAATGCAGCCGGGTCGGGATGCGCCTGATGAAGACGACCGGCAGCGCCTTCACGAGCTTCCTCCGCGATGGCTACACCACGCTCCCCGAGCGGCGGGACCGCCCGCTCTACATCACACTCGACGTCGACTGGCGCTACGGTGACGTGGCGGATCTGCTTGCCGGCGATCCGGCGTGCTACGTCCCGGCCGAGCAGGTTCGGGACCTGATCCGGACGGTTTTTCATCGGTTCGTCAGTGAATCGATCCAGCACCTCGTCCACGAGTTCGGCCTGCGGCTGCTGGACCGATTCGCTCAACTCACCGAGGTCAGTTTCCGGGCTGAGAATCGGACCCGGGATCCCTATGGGGAATCGACCGCAGACCCCCGCGTTCGGGTCTACAGCGATCCCTTCTCGGCCTTCGGGGAGATCACGCTGACGGTTCGACGGACGTAGACGGACAGACGGACGGCTATGGGGCGGTTGACGACGCACGTGCTCGATACGGCCCAGGGGCGGCCGGCGGCGGGGCTGGAGATCGAACTCTGGCGGCTCGACGACTCCGGTGAGCGTCGCGTGCCGCTCAGGATCGTGCAGACAAACGCCGACGGCCGGACCGACGGTCCCTTGCTGGAAGGGGAGACCCTGGCGGCCGGCACCTACGAGCTGGTCTTCGCCGTGGGCGACTTCTTCGCTCGTCAGCCGGTGATGACCGGCGACCCTCCCTTCCTCGGTCGCGTCCCGGTGCGGTTTACCGTCGCCGATCCCGACGCCCACTATCACGTCCCGCTCCTCGTCTCGCCCTGGGCGTACAGCACCTACCGTGGCAGTTGAGCCCTTCTTCGATGCGCTCCCCCGCGCCCGCACCGTCATGGCGCGGTGCGACCTCCTCGCCCGCTTCAGCGAAGAAGACGACCGGCTCACCCGCCGCTACGGCACCCCAACCCTGCGCGCCGCCCAGGACGCCGTCGCCGGCTGGATGACCGTCGCCGGGATGACCGTTCGTCGAGACGCGATCGGGAATCTGATCGGTCGGTACGGCGGCGAGGAGGCGAGGATGTCGTTCCCGCCTTCCGCTTCTCGCATGCCGCCTCTCCTGATCGGCGGTCACCTGGATACCGTCCGGGACGCCGGGAAGTACGACGGCACTCTTGGCGTTCTGGTTGGCATCGCCTGCGTCGAGCGGTTGCGCGCTATGGGCGAAGACCCGGTGTGCGCGGTCGAAATTGTCGCGTTTGCCGACGAGGAGGGGTTGCGATTCCACACGGCCTACCTCGGTAGTTGGGCGTTCACTGGGACGCTCGACCCGGTCCTGTTGGAGCGGACCGATGCCGACGGCGTGACGGTCGCCGAAGCAATCCGTGCCTTCGGGGGCGATCCAAGCGCGATCGTCACCCAGGGACACGATCTCGATCGCTATCTCGGATTCGTCGAAGCACACATCGAGCAGGGACCGGTGCTGGAAGCCGAAGGGCTGCCGGTCGGCGTGGTCGCCGCGATCGCGGGGCAGACTCGCGTCGCGGTCACCTTCACCGGCGAGGCTGGACACGCGGGGACGGTCCCGATGGCGCTCCGTCGCGACGCCCTCTGTGCCGCTGCCGAGTTCGTCCTTGCGGTCGAAGAAGTCGGGCGGACGACCGAAGGCCTGGTCGCGACAGTTGGACAACTCGCCGCCGAGCCGGGTGCGAGCAACGTCGTCCCGGGTCGCGTCCGCCTGACACTCGACGTTCGCCACGCCGCCGACGCGGTTCGTCGCGAGGCGGTGACGATGCTGTTGGACCGGGCGACGGCGATCGCGCGGGAGCGGGGCATTGCCGTGTCGTTCGAGAATCGGAACGATAACCGGGCCGTTGCCTGCGATCCCAACCTGACAGCAAGACTCGCGGCGGCGGTGAGGGCGACTGGCTATCCGGTCCGTCGCCTCGTCAGCGGCGCCGGGCACGACGCGGTGTACGTGGCGCGCAGCGTGCCGACGGCGATGATCTTCACGCCGTGCAAGGACGGGCTTTCGCACAACGAGGCGGAGAGCATCGAGCCGGGCGAGGCGGAGGCCGGCTGCCAGGTGCTGTTCGAGGCGGTGCTGGCGCGGGCCAACCGCGCATTGTGACGGCATACGGCCGCGCCCGTCCGGCGCGGCCGCAGCCTGTCCAGAGCGATTTCCATTCGCATTGGCTCACCGAATTCGCT
>JAXDKI010000360.1:0-13305 GCA_034667245.1 Thermomicrobiales bacterium
GTCCAGGTGTGACGAGACCACCCGCGACGTCAAAGACGCGGAGACTGTCGTTGTCCGCGAGCGTTCTCTCGGGTTGGACGCCGGCGATACGAGCCCGATCGCATGTGCCGCTATCCGCAATCGCTCCGGCGACATTCGTCGGCCCGTCTTGACCGTCCGTCGCGACGCTGGCGATCGTCCAGTCCGACACCTTCCGCTGTTCGAGCTCGAGTGCCGCAGCGAGCGCGAACTCCGTGTTTCGGCCACCGACCCCATCCCCATGGACCGTCACCGTGGCCTCACCACCACCGAGGAGCACGTCCATGCCGGTGTCACTTTCCAGGCACGAACCTACCCAGGCTCGTCCGAGCTCCGACGCCTCACCGCCAACGCGGGTCCAGACGATTTCCGCTCGATATCCGTCGCCAATTGATCGCTCGCGGACAGCCTTGAGGGCGGTCTCGTTGTCGGCGACGATCTCGACGACGTCATTCGGGAAGTCCCAGAGCCGGGCTACGTCTTCATGCGTCTCCAACGCCTGAATCACGGCCAGAGGCACCCGATCACGCACGCGATAGCGATCGAGCAGCGCAAGCGCGTCCGTTCCCGAGGCCTCGCCGCGAACCGTCGGGCCGCTCGCGATGATCCGAGTGTCGTTACCGAGCACGTCGGAGAGGATCAGCGTCACCATCGTCGCCTTGCCGGCGGCCCGCCGTAGACCGCCACCTTTGACGAGGCTGAGCGGAATCCGGACCCGGTTGAGATCCTGGATCGGCGCTCCGGCACGCAGCATGAGGTTCGTCGTCTCGGCCACGTCGGCCAAGGTCACAGGCGGCCGGGGCGCCTCCAAGAGAGCTGAACCTCCGCCCGAGATGAGTGCCAAGACGACATCCCCGTCACCCATGCCCCCCAGGAGGTCAAGCATCTCGTGGGTTGCCCGGACGCCACGCTCGTCGGGAATAGGATGAGCAGCCTCCACCACTCGAATGCGTCTCGGAAGGTCACCCGTCGCGTGCCCGTCCTTGGTGATCACCAAGCCGGTCTCGATCTGATCGCCGCAGACGGCTTCGGCACCGCACGCCATCGGGACCACCGCTTTGCCGACACCGACGACGATCAAACGCCCCCCTAGCGGGATCCGCTGACCGCCGACGGTCAGTGCTTCACCGTCGCACCTGAGCGCGCGTTGGACCGCCGAGGCGGGCTCCGCCGCGCCAAGAGCTGCTTCGAACCAGCGTTGGATCAGCGCCGCGTCGGAGTCGGTCACCTCCAAGACTCCCCGGTCTCCGTGGCGTTGAGGTGGGACAGCGTCTCGAGAAGATCGACGGGCAGCGGCGACTCAAAGGCAACGCGTCGATCATCGGGCAACGCAAAGCTCAGGCGTGCGGCATGGAGGAACTGACGCGGAGCAATCGATTGTTTTCCACCCAATGGACCAGCAGACCGGTTGTAGATCGCGTCGCCGACGACAGGGTGTCCGATGAAGGCGAGATGCACCCGGATCTGGTGCGTCCTCCCCGTCTCGATATCGACGTCAAGGAGAGTGGCGCCGGGCTCTGGAAACCGCTCGCGCACTCGAAGATGCGAGAGCGCTTGACGACCGTTTCCGACCGCCGCCATTCGTTGCCGGTCCTTGGGATCGCGGCCGATCGGTACGTCCACTGTGGCCATGTCGGGTTCGACGATGCCGCGAACCAGCGCGATGTAGCCCTTTTCGACCGTATGCCGGTTCCACTGCTCGACGAGAGTGCGGCGCCCTCGATCGCTCTTCGCCACGACCATCAAGCCCGAGGTGTCCTTGTCGAGACGATGGACAATGCCGGGTCGGTTCGAACCCGCGACGGCGATTCCGGGAGCGTGGTAGAGGAGCGCATTGACGAGCGTACCGCGAGGATGGCCTGGCGCCGGGTGGACGACCATCCCCGCCGGCTTATCGAGGACAAGAACGTCCTCGTCCTCGTAAAGAATCTCCAACGGGATGGGCTCCGGTTCGAGGGCGACCTCGGCCGGTGCCGGCACGTGCACCGTCACGATCTCCCCTGGGGTGACCTTGAAGGTGCGCCGGCGCGGGACGCCGTCGACAAGTATCTGCCCGTCGTCGATCAACCGCTGGATATGCCCGCGGCTAAGATCGGGCAGCTGAGCCGCGACGTACTTGTCGAGTCGCTCGTTCAGATCATCACGGGTCGGGCGAAGCTCGACAGTCTCTTCGACCACCGCTGAGCCATCGTCCGCATCGTCCGCATCGAGGTCTATCAGCTCGTAATCGGCCTCGGCCTCACCGGCGTCAAGGTCATGTTCCGGCCAAGACTCCTCGTGACTATTTCCCGCTCTCATCGGTCACCATCGTGCTTGAGCAAGACGAGATTCCCCGGTACATCCGGACTCCCGCGTTCGCCGGTCATCTCGCGTCCGTCCTCACGCAGGAACCGCCAGGCCAGCAACAGCGCCCCAACGGTGATTGCGCTGTCCGCAAGGTTGAACTTTGGCCACGCCGATATCTCGACGAAGTCGACAACGTAGCCGAGGCGCGCCCGATCCACCAGATTCCCGATCGCTCCCCCGATGATGAGGCCGCAACCACTGGCCATCGTCCATGAGACTTCGCTGACCCGCCGGTACATGCGGACCAGGAGGATCACGACCAGGATCGCCATCACCGTGACGAGGATCGTTTGACCCTGAAGCAACCCAAATGCCACTCCGGAATTTTCGACGTAGTGGATTGCCACGACGTCTCCCACAACCTGGCGCCTGTGCGAGAACTCGTCAGGACCCAACTTCGCCGCGACCAGCCACTTCGTGATTTGGTCGGCGGTGAGCACCGACGCGCCAATACCGAATGTCGCCCAAGTCCAGCGGCCGGCGCTTTCACCTAACGTCTGTGGCGTTTTTTCCCCCAACGTCTAGCCGACCCGCTGCGCGGTACCGTAGAGCGCGCGCTGACGTTCCAGGAACGACTGGCACTCGATACAGAATTCGACGTACGGAAAGGCCTCCAGGCGCTCCTCGTTAATCGGCTTGCCGCACCGTTGGCAGATACCGAATGTGCCCTCGTCCAGGCGAGACAACGCCCCTTCGAGCTGCCGGAGCACGTCACGCAGGTCTTCAGCGACCGTGCCGATTCGCTCCTGTTCCATCACGTTGGTGCCGTCCTCGGCCAGGTGATTGCCGAGACTTCCCCGCTCATCCTCTTGGTCGGCGCCGAGCCACTGCATCTCCAGCCCTAGCCGATCCAGTTCCGTGGTGATCTCGTCGCGCCGGCTGGTCAATGCGGCGCGGATCGATTCAACCTTCGTCGCATCCATCTGCTTCAACCTTTGCCTGGCTGCCGCTCCGCGACAGTCACATCGCTCCATGGCGGCATCCGACAACCGGGGAGCGCGGTAGGCCGGCGGCTAAGGGGTTGCCGCCTCGCGCCCGATGGTAGCACAGCCCGTACCAACCACCGTCCCGCCGATGCCGGCAGGGCGCTCTATACTGCTGCTACAACGCCGATACCGGCTGCAACTCGTCGTAGCGGTCAGGACGGACGCCGGGAGTCCCGGTCGGAGATGTGAGAGTCAACGTGAGTGCACATCCCCCGTTACGTCTCGCTATCGCCGGTGGTGGGACCGGTGGACACGTGCTCCCCGCACTCGCCGTTGTCGAGGAGTTTCGCGCGCGTGGTCTGCCGCTCGAGTTGCTATGGATCGGCAGCCGTGGTGACGTCGAGGGTCCTGCGGCGGAGCGAGCCGGTATCCCGTTTCGTGCGATCAAGACCGGCAAGCTACGGCGCTATCTTGCCGCCGAGACGATCTTGGACGCCCTCCGCCTTCCTGTTGGCACCGCTCAGGCCTGGCGCATTCTCCGACATTTTCGCCCGGACGTGATCTTCAGTACAGGCGGCTTTGTCAGCGTGCCGACGGTTGTCGCCGGGGCACGTCTTGCGCCGATTCTTACCCACGAACAGACGGCGATTCTGGGCCTCGCGACGCGCATCAACCTCCGCTTCGCCGATGTGCTCGCGGTCTCCTTCGAGGAGTCTGCCGCCCGGGCGAGCGGATTCGACGGCCGGGTCGTCGTCACCGGGAATCCGGTCCGCTCCTCCCTTCGGCAGGGCGATGCGGCACGCGGCCTCGCGCGGTTCGGCTTCTCGCGCGATCTCCCGCTCCTCTACGTGACCGGAGGCGCACGCGGTGCCAGCCCGCTGAATCAGCGGGTCGCGGCACTGCTTCCCGACCTGCTGCAACTCTGCCAGGTCCTCCACCAGGCTGGACCCGCGACGGCGAACGACGACCTCAAAATGCTCGAAACGCTACGCGCCAGGTTGTCGCCCGAGCTGCAGCGTAGGTACCGCCCTGTCGCGTTCGTACGAGACGAACTGGCCGACGTCTACGCTGCCGCCTCGCTTGTGCTGGGCCGAGCCGGCGCGGGTACCATTGCGGAACTCGCGTATCTTGGCAAACCGGGGCTGCTGATTCCGCTTCCAGGCAGCGGCGGTGGGGAACAGGACGCAAACGCGCGCGCCCTCGCCGGGGCCGGTGGCGCAGTCGTAATGGCGCAGGAAGAGGCAACGCCGAAACGCCTTGGGGCGGATCTGGAATCCCTGCTCCGCGACCCAGACCGCCTCTGCACGATGGGACAGCGTGCAGCGAGTATTGCTCGCCGAGACGCCACGTTGCGGTTGGCGAACGAGTTACTTGCACTCGCTGGCCGGACGTGAATCCCACCTACTCAATCGCGGCGTCGATCGCCTCCGCCACCGACGCCGCACGGATCAACTCCAGCCCGTCTGCGCTGACCGCACCCACTTTGCCACGCAACGGTGGTAAGACCACGCGAGTGAAGCCGAGCCGGCGCGCTTCGTTTAGACGCCGGTCGAGTTGATTGACCGAGCGCAACTCGCCGGAGAGGCCGATCTCGCCGACGGCAACCGTGCGCGGGTCGATCGGTCGCTCTTTGAAGCTCGACGCCACCGCCAGAGCGATCGCGAGGTCGGCCGCGGGTTCGACGACCTTAAGTCCGCCAACCACGTTCGCGAAGACATCCTGGCTGCCAAGCGACATCCCGACCCGCTTTTGCAGGACCGCAATCAGGAGCTGCAGCCGGCTCGTGTCCAAACCATTCGCGCTCCGGCGCGGCAGTCCGAACGACGAGCTCGTCGTCAGCGCCTGCACCTCGACCAGGATCGGCCGTGTCCCCTCGACCGTCACGGCGACCGTCGAGCCGGCCGCATTCCCCGTCCGCTCTTCCAGGAATGCCTCGGACGGGTTGCGTACCTCCCGCAGACCGGCGTCGGCCATTTCGAAGACTCCCACCTCATCGGTGGAGCCGAACCGGTTCTTGACGGCGCGGAGGATCCGGTACTGGTGGTAGCGATCGCCTTCCAGATAGAGCACGGCGTCGACCATGTGCTCCAGGACACGGGGCCCGGCAATCGTCCCTTCTTTGGTGACGTGCCCAACGATCATCACCGCCGTCTGCCGGGGTTTGGCCCATTGCATCAACCGCGAGGTGCACTCACGAACCTGCGAGACACTCCCGGCTGCCGAAGAGATTTCGTCCACGTAGACGGTTTGGATCGAGTCAACGATGAGGAGACCGGGATTGTGTGCGTCGGCCGCGTTCAGCACTTCGGTGAGATCTGTCTCCGCCAACACCAGGAGATCTTCCCCACGGACGCCGAGCCGGTCCGCACGGAGCTTGATCTGCTGCGCCGATTCCTCGCCGGAGACGTAGAGCACCGGCCGACCGGACGTTGCGAGCGAGGCCGCGGCCTGAAGGACCAGCGTCGATTTCCCGATGCCCGGATCGCCCCCGATCAGGACCAAAGATCCCGGTACCAGACCGCCGCCGAGCACACGGTCGAGCTCCTGAATCGGAACGCCGATGCGCTCCTGCGCCGCCGACCCGACCGCGCTCAAGGGCTGCGCCCGGTTCGCGGCCCGCGTCGTCCTGCCGCCACCCGCTGGGCGCCGGTCGTCGATCGTTTCGACCATGGTGTTCCACGAGCCACACCCCGGACATCGTCCGAGGTAGGCCGGACTCGCGGCGCCACACTGTTGACAGATGAAAGTTGTTTTCGTTTTGGCCATCTTCAGATCGTTCTAGGAACGCGACGAGGGGACGACCATTGGCCGCCCCCTCACACGCTCGTTGAGTTGCCGACGACCGCTAGACCACCCCAGCGAGCGCCTCGACGGGGACGAGCTTGAGCAGATCCTCTTCAACTTCGACACGGATTGTCGAGTTGGCATGGAACCGGCTGTTGAGCAGTCCTTCCGCCAACGGATCCTCAATCAGGTTCTGGATAATTCGGCGCAACGGACGCGCACCGTAGGTGTGGTCGTAGCCGCGCTCGGCCAGGAGGTCCATCGCCTCCATCGTGATCTCCAGGGAGATCTCCTGCTCGGAGAGCTGGCGACGGACACGCTTCAGTTCCAGGTCGACGATCTCCCTGATCTGCTCGGCCGTCAACGAGTGGAAGACGACCGTTGCATCGATCCGGTTGAGAAACTCGGGCCGGAACGTCTGCTTGAGCTGGTTCATCACCTTGTCGCGCATCTTGTCGTATTCGCGGCGCTGGGCTTTATCCGGGTCTTCCTTGAAGCCGAAGCCCATCGTCATGTCGCGAGCGATCTGATCCGCTCCAACGTTCGAGGTCATGATGATAATGGTGTTGCGGAAATCGACCTTGCGACCCTTGGCATCCGACAGATTGCCGTCCTCCATAATCTGGAGGAGCATGTTGAACGCTTCGGGGTGCGCCTTTTCGATCTCGTCGAGGAGGATCACCGAATAGCTCTTTCGGCGCACGGCCTCCGTCAGTTGACCGCCCTCTTCGTAGCCGACGTAGCCCGGAGGGGCACCGACGAGTCGTGCCACGGAGTGACGCTCCATGAACTCCGACATGTCGATCTTGATCAAGTGCTCCTCGGAACCGAACATGAATTCGGCCAGGACCTTGGCCACAAGCGTCTTGCCGATGCCGGTCGGACCGAGGAAGATAAACGAACCGATCGGCCGGCGCGGATCCTTGAGCCCTGCGCGCGCGCGGCGGACCGCCTTTGCCAGCGTCTCGATCGCCTCTTCTTGACCGATGACCCGCTCGTGGAGCGCCTCCTCCATGTGGAGTAGCCGCTCGGACTCCTCGCCGGCAATGCGGTAGACCGGGATCCCGGTCCACATCGACACCACCTGCGCGTTGTCCTCTTCTGTGACGTAGTGCTCTTCTTCTGCGCTGGCATCACGCAACGACTGTTCCTGGTTGTCGATCCGATCGCGAAGCTTCCGCTCCCGGTCGCGCAGATCCACGGCGAGCTCGAATTCCTGCGCGTTGACCGCCGCTTCCAACTCGCGCTGGAGCGACTGCAGCCCCGCCATCGCCTCCTTGAGGCTCGGCGGTGCCGAGGATCGATGCATCCGCACGCGCGAGGCCGCTTCGTCAATCAGGTCGATCGCCTTGTCGGGCATGAACCGATCCGTGACGTAGCGGGCCGCCAGGTGCGCGGCCGCCTTCAATGCGTCATCGCTAATCTTCAGCCGGTGGTGGTCTTCGTAGAGCTGGCGAACACCGGTCAGGATCGCGACCGTGTCCTCGACGGAGGGTTCCTCGACCTGGATCGGCTGGAACCGGCGCTCGAGCGCCGCGTCGCGCTCGATGTACTTTCGATACTCGTCGAGTGTCGTGGCACCGATCGTCTGCAGCTCACCCCGCGATAGTGCCGGCTTCAAGATGTTGGCCGCATCGACCGCACCTTCCGCCGCGCCGGCACCGACGAGCGTATGCAACTCGTCGATGAAGAGGATGCTCCCGGTCTCCTTGACCTCGCTGACGATCTTCTTCAGCCGCTCCTCAAATTCGCCCCGGTACTTGGTACCCGCAACGAGGGCACCGATGTCGAGCGCGATCAGTCGCTTGTTCTGCAAGCGCTCCGGCACGTCGCCGGAGACGATCCGTTGCGCTAATCCCTCGACGATCGCCGTCTTGCCGACACCCGGCTCACCGATCAACGCCGGGTTGTTCTTGGTCCGCCGTGACAGGATCTGCATGACGCGATCGATCTCCATCGAACGACCGATCAGCGGCCCGAGCTTGTTCTGGCGCGCCGCCTCGGTCAAATCGAAACCGAGCGCGTCCATGTAGGGCGTCTTCGTCTGCTGTTTGCTCTGGCTGTAGCCGGAGCTTTGGTTAACGACTTGCATCACCTGGCTGCGAACCTTCTCGAGGTTCACGCCCAGGCTTTCCAGAACGCCGGCTGCAATTCCCTCGCCCTCGCGGACGAGTCCAAGGAGGAGATGCTCGGTACCGATGTAGTGGTGATTGAGGCGACGGGCTTCGTCGATCGCGAGTTCGATCACCTTCTTAGCACGCGGCGTTAGGCCGATCTCCCCGATCACCGCTCCTTCGCCGCGCCCAATGATGAACTCGACGGCCGAGCGGACCTTGGGCAGTTGCACACCCATATTGCCGAGCACGCGCGCGGCGACGCCGTCGCCCTCGCGGACGAGACCCAACAACAGGTGCTCAGTGCCGATGTAGTTATGGTTGAAACGCTGGGCCTCTTCTTGGGCGAGCGTCAGAACCTTGCGGGCGCGTTCCGTAAATTTGTCGAACTGGCTGGCCATCCTCGGCTCCCCCGATGCCCTGGGGAACAGCCACAACGGCCGCTCCCCTCTGATCTCTTCTACCGTAAGCATACGATTTTGGCGAGACCCCGGACGTACTGCCGGTTGGGATCATGCCGCATCGTCGCTCAATTGTGATGTCAGTGCAACAACGGCAGGCGCATGGCTGCGCCTGCCGTCTTCGCATACGTGTCGCTTGCCGATCGTCGCGCCAACGCGACCATCGACAGGGAGGATCGATTCGGGTTTACCCCTCTCGCTCCTCGCCATCGCTCGACACCCCTTCATCGGCCTCGCCGGCCGCGGCGGGTGCCGCCTCGGCCGGGGGCGTGTCATTCGATTCGGCGCCTGCCTGCGTTGCTTCTGTCGGAGCCGCCGGAGTCACGGTCTCGCTCACGTCGGCATCACCGCCGTTGACGAGATCGAAGTCCGCCCCTGCTATCGCAAAAGCCATGCCGATCGCCGAGAGGGGTTCGCCATCGATGTCGCTAGGAATCTCGACGCTGGGCCGCGGAGCGCGCGTTCGGCCACCACCGCCCCCAACCGTTTCGACCACAGGCGTTGCAGTCTCGACAGTATTCGCTCCGACGGCAATGCCGTCGGGTGCCGGGGCACCGGGCACCTCGCGAGGCGTCGGCGTTTCGGTGGCATCACCGCCCGCCTCCGCGGCTTGCCTCGTCTCGCCATCTTCGCCGGTTTCGTCCGCACCGCGTGACCCGCCCTCGCCGTCGCCACGCGAGCGGCCGGAGCCGATCTCGATGCCTTCCGCCTCGAGGGCGGCACGGATCGTTTGGACGATCCGGTCGCGCTCTTCGGTGGCGCCCTCGCCGAGCACCGCCTCAAGCTCCGCATCCGGCGTGTCAAGCGCCCGCCGGAGGCTCAGGCCCATCCGGCGCCGCTGCGGGTCGATCCGGATGATCCGCAGGATCAACTCCTGCCCCTCTCGAACGACCTGCTTCGGATGCGTGATTCGCTCGTCGGTCAGCTCGGAGACGTGGATCAGCCCTTCGATGCCGTCCTCGATCCGGGCGAAGGCACCGAAGTTGGCGAGCTGCGTCACGCTACCGCGGACCAGCTGACCGACCTCGTACTTGGCCGCCACGCGGCTCCAGGGCTCGGCCTGGGTCCGCTTGATCGAGAGGGCGATCTTCTTCTCTTGGGCGTTGATCCCAAGGACGTAGACGTCGATCTCCTGGCCGATCCGCAGCACCTCGCTTGGGTGGCGAACCCGGCTCCAGGAGAGCTCGGAGAGGTGGACGAGTCCGTCCGCACCCCCGATGTCGACGAACGCGCCGAAGTCGCAGATCGAGGAGACGCGGCCCTTGCGAACCTCGCCTTCCTTGAGCTCCTCGATCAGCCGCTCCTTCATCACGTCGCGGCGCTCTTGGATCGCCTGGCGCTCCGAGAGGATCAGCCGGTTGCGGTGGCGGTTGATTTCGATGACCTTGAGTGGCAGCGACGAGCCGATCAGGCGGGCCATGTCCGCCTGCTTGCTCGCGTCGTCGCCACCGCGGATCTCCGAGACCTGCGACGCCGGGACGAAGCCGCGGACGCCGTCGAGGTTCACCAGGAGGCCACCCTTGTTGTAGTTGGTGACTTCGGCCTCGATGACCTCGTTCGCCTCGAAGATCTCCTGGAGCTTGCGCCAGCTCTTCTCCTGGCGCGCGCGGTCGATACTGACGACCGCGTGTCCTTCCTGGTTTTCGGGCTGGACGACGAAGACGAGGACGATTTCGCCGATCCCCAACGCTTGCTTCTCTTCGCCCGAGAGGCTGGAGAACTCCTTCGCCGGGACGATGCCCTCGGACTTCGAGCCGATGTCGACCAGGAGTTCGTCCCGATCGATGCGCATGATGATCCCATCCATGACGTCCCCATACTTCAGGGTCTTGTAGTCATGGCTCGGGTCGTTGAGGTATTGCTCCATGAGGGAGGGCATGGCGCCCTGCACCGCTTCCGGCGTTGGCACGGGCATGCCCGCCACCGGGAGGTCCCTCTGCTCGCTCACGTCCGTACCGTCCATACACCTTCCTTAAAACCAAACAGACATGCGGGTGGCCCCCCTAGTCGCGGGCCGATGCAATCATCACCCACATGCACGGGAGGCCTGTGGCCCAGAGTATACCGGTCCATCGGTTCTTGCGCAACTAAATTTGCGGCCCAATCCTCGGCACGTCCGCCGTTGCCCGGTGGGCGAGGAAAGCTGCGACCGCCCCATCCCACCAGAAGCCGGGTTGCAATTGCGGTCACGAAACAACCCCTTCGGCAAGCCGTTGCGCAACTCCCAGTTCGGCCAGCACCGCGGAAAGCGCATCCAAACAGTGGTCGATCTCCGCCCTCTCGCACCAGCCCATGTGACCAATTCGGATCATGCTGTCGCTCAAGTGCCCCTGGCCGCCTGCGACCACGACGTCGTGGTCTCGCTTCATCATCTGGGTAATCTGCTTCGCCGTCACACCGTCCGGCATCGCCACGGCGGTCACCGTGTTCGAGGCGACCGCCTCGTTGGCGAACAGCCTCAATCCGAGGTCCTCGATCCCACGTCGCGTCCGCTCGCCGAGTTCGGCGTGGCGGCGCCAGACGTGCTCCAAACCTTCGTCGAGGATCAGGTCGAGCGCCGCGTCGAAGGCGTAGAAGAGGGAGAGAGGCGGCGTCGTCGGCGTCATCCCCTTCGACGCATACTCTTTCGCCGCGCCGAGATCCCAGAAGAACCGGGGAAACGTCGATCGCCGATAGGCCTCCCATGCCCGCGGTCCGACCGCGACGATCGTCAGTCCGGGCGGACACATCCACGCCTTCTGCGAGCCGGAGAGCACAAAATCGAGTCCCCACTCGTCCATCAGAAGTGGCAGCCCCGCCGCGGAACTGACGGCGTCGACCACTATCAGCGCGCCATGATCCCGGACCACCTGGGCCAGTTCCGGCAGCGGATTGGTGACACCGGTCGAGGTTTCGTTGTGCGTCAGGAAGACAGCTTTGACCTCGGGATTTCGATCAAGATGGATCCGGAGGACATCGGGAGTGACTGCCTCGCCCCACGGAAGATCGAGCCGCCGGACGTCGAGCCGGAACGCCTCGGCAACCTTCGCGAAGCGGTCGCCGAAGTCGCCGATCACCGTGCAAAGGACCGGATCGCCGGGCGACAGGAGATTGACGACGGCGATCTCCCAACCGGCCGATCCGGATGCAGGCCAGAGCAAGACGTCGCCGTCCGTGCGATGGATCTGCTGGCTCCGCGCCAGGATCGAGGCATAGAGCTCCTTCAACCCGCTTCCGCGATGGGGAATCATCTCCCGCTGCATTGCCTGCAGTACGGCGGGCGGCAAAGGCGTTGGTCCCGGAAGTCGGAAGTTCGTCGTCACGCCCTGGTTCTCCTGCACTCCCGATTTTGGCGTCGTCGCCAACACGCGGCGATGCGCTCTCCATCCCAAGTATAGGCTCGGCCCGGACACCGGCGGCGCTCTGGGGCCCTCCGGCGGCACGTTCCGGGGAGCGATTTGCCATGCTAGAATCGCCTTATCTTGAATTCGTCGTGCCGAATGGCGGGACTTTCCCGACTACGCGGACGCGTCATCCCCGCGGCCTGTGCATCATGGAAGTGACACTCTCACCGCGTGCGCGCTCGGTTGTGGTCTGGATCGGCTTCATCGCCGGAGCCGTCCTCTTGTTCGAGGCGGCGCACGCGCTCAAGCCCTTCGCCTGGGCGATCATCACGGCCTACATCTTCCACCCGCTCGTCAGCTGGGTCCACCGCAAGACGCGCCTACCGAAGCACCTGATTACGGCTTGGCTCTACGTGATGCTAGGCCTGCTGATCACGATTCTTCTGATCAACTTCCTGCCTCCGCTGATCGACCAGTTGAAGGAACTCCAGGATCAGATTCCGAACGCGGTCGACGACGCTCAGGTCTGGATCGAGCAGCACCAGCTCAGTCGCCTCCAACGACTCGGGGTTGAAGCCGACTTCGTCGACCAACGCCTCAGCGAGCTCGGGCAGCAGATTGCCGACGTCATCGGTGGTGCGGCCCTACCGCTCGTGCTCGGGACCGTCTCGGTCGCGATCGAACTACTCATCTATCTCGTCGCGTCGTTCTACTTCATCGTCTACGGGGAACGTTTTGTCCAGACCATCCGCGGTGCGTTCAATCGACGCTACCACCGCGAATTCGATCGACTGATGCTCGACATCAATTCAACGCTGGGTGCGTATATCCGGGGTCAGGCACTCCTCGTCGTGATCATGTCGGTCGCGTCGTACATCGGATTGGCGATTCTGGACGTGAAGTACGCCTTGGCCGTCGCGATCGCCACCGGCTTCCTTGAGCTCATCCCGATCGTCGGCCCCTGGTCGGCGGGGGCGATGGCGGTTGCGGTTGCCCTCTTCCAGGGCTCCGCCCCGTTCGGTTGGACGCAGGCGACACTGGCGATCGTCGTCGGGATTATGTACTTCGTGCTCCGCCAGCTGGAAGACGCCTTCGTGATTCCGCTCGTGATCGGCCGGATCATCCATCTCCACCCGTTACTGGTGATCTTCGTCGTGGTGGTCGGAACCGCGCTGGGTGGGATTCTCGGGCTCGTGCTCGCCGTCCCGATCGCCGCCGTGATCAAGATCATCTCGACCTACTTCTACGGCAAGGTGATGGCACGGGAGGAGCGTCACGTCGAGGTCATCGGCAACCGGGAGGACCTCGAACGCTTGGGGCACCAATTCGAGGA
>JAXDKI010000361.1:0-13084 GCA_034667245.1 Thermomicrobiales bacterium
GGCCCGAGTACTCGAACAGTTTCGACCTCATCTTCCGCGGACTGGAACTGGTGACCGGCGGCCAGCGCCTGCACCGCTACGGGGACTACCTGGCGGCACTGGCGGCGCGCGGTCTCGACCCCGAGCCGTTCGCCGGCTACCTGGAAGCATTCAAGTTCGGGATGCCGCCCCATGGCGGGTTCGCGATCGGGTTGGAGCGGTGGGTTGCACGCCTGGTCGGCGCGGAGAACGTCCGGGAGACGACCCTCTTCCCGCGGGACTTACACCGGCTGACCCCATAGAGTGACAAGTCACCTTAGCCGAGCTCGGCCGCCTACCGGATGCTTGATTTCCAGTCCGAGGCGTGGCGCTGGAGGAATGCGATCTCGCGACGGTAGTGGTCGAGGTGCCCGGTGTCGATCAGGTGCTGGTAACCGGCATCGCCAGCTGCGGCCCCCTCGATCACGGTGCTGCACAAGGCATCCAGCCGGCGCTCGACCGTCTGCAGCAGCTCTTCCGTGGGCTGCGAGCCATAGGCATGACAGAACAACCTAAGCCGACGAGCACGCTCTGCGGCATGACTGGCCACCTCATACGGTGCCGTCGAGCCGTCCACACGGGGAGCAAAGCTTGCGAGTGGCACGAAGGTGTAGACAGCGTAAGCGATGTCCCAGATCCGTGGTCCGGGGCCGGCGGTGTCGAAGTCGATCAGCGCATACGGCCGACCCTCGGCGAAGACCATGTTGTACGGCGCGACATCGTTGTGGCAGATGACCTCATGTCGACCTGCGCCTGGGTACACCAATTGCCAAGTCACGCCCGGCAGTGGCACATACCCCGCCGTCGCGTCGTGGAAGCGGCGCAGCAGGCGCGCCGCTTCCACCAGTGTTGCGTCGGACCACATGTACGGCGGAAGCGGATAGCTACCGACTTCGCCAGGGATGAAACTCAGGATTTCCCGTCCCTGCGCGTCGATGCCAAGAAAACGAGGAGCACCGTCGAATCCCCGCACCTCCAGGTGGCGGAGCAGACCCTGCACCGCCGGGCTCCACGGGCGTGGGCTGCGACGGACCGTATCGCCGACGCGCACAACCACGTTGAGATTCCCACCGTGGAGAGGAGTCTCTTCCCGGTCCATGGGCGCTCGTCCTCGGCATCGACATGTTTTCCACGAAGGGCTACCGGTGACGGCATAGCGTACCGCCTTCCGGTTCGGGACGCCGCCCGCATGAGCGGTCGGCCGCTCGCCGTCTATGTCCGCTACGCGTCCGTGTCGTAGACGTACCCGAGCGCGCGGCTGTCGAGCATCATGGCCGGGGTGGCGGTCAGACCGATTTGCTGATAGGGCCACATCGGGTCGTTCAGGTTGTGGCCGAAGGGACCGCCGGTGACGGGGAGGTAGGTCTGCCCGTGGCGGTGGAGCCACTCGTTCCAGAGCCGGTCGACGTTCGCGTGGTGAAGCCAGAACACCGGATCGTTCAGCGAGGAGTTGGCGGCCATGGTGCCGAAGATCTCGGGGCTGCTTTCGGGCGAAGCAGGTTCCCCGCTCGCCGGAGTCGCCGCGGGGGTGGCCGCGGGGCTCGACCCCATGCCGTCATGGGCCAGCTGATGACTGAACTGGAATTCGCCGGAGACCCAGAGGTGGACGCGATTGTGGAGGTCGTGCGATCCGGTGCAGGTGACGCCCATGCCGACGAGGGGGTCGCAGATGTCCTGCCCGCAGTCGCGCCAACCTTCGAGGGTGTTGCGGAAACTCTGATCGACCGGGCTGCTCGCGTTCCACGGGGCGGCGTCGTAGGTCGCCACGCTCAGAGCCTGCTCCACGTCGTTGGTGGTCGGGAGGTCCGGTGCCATGCTGCCACCGCCGAAGTCGCGGATGAGCGAGGGGTTCTGGATGGTGTCGTTGTAGTCGAAGACCTTGATCGTCCACTTGCCCACGGCGAAGGGACCGGTGGTGACGACGTAGCCCTGCGCCGGATCGCCGTTGCCGCCCATGAAGTCGTCGCCCCAGACATAGCTGTCGGGGGTGTTGTCGACCGTCCAGTCCCAGTACGGGAGCGTGATCGTCGGATCGACCGCGCGCAGTTGCTGCTCGAAGAGGAGGAGGAACTGACGATGCCAGGGGAGGAAGGCGGGACCCATGTGGGCCGCGTTGATGTCGCAGTTGAAGGCGTCGCGGTGCCAGAGGACGAAGGTGTCGTAGACGCTGAGCCCCATCGCCCAGGGTGAGGGCTTCTCCTTGATGGCGAGGATGGCGGCAGCATAGGCCTGACGCTCCGCCGGGCTGAGGGTTCGGGCGTCGCGACGCACGCTGGGCGATCCCGCAGGAGTGACCGCTGGGGTCGCTTCCTGCGCAGCCACCGAGCGGGGGAGCCGGGCGCCTACGGCGGCAAGACCGGTGCCGCCGAGACCGCGGAGGGCGGAGCGGCGGGAGAGCCGGCGGGCAGCGAGGCGCCGGGCGAGATCGTCTAACCGGTCGGTGTCTATCACGTCTGCTCCTCCGAACTCCCGGTGCCGTCTGGTCTCACCGAGTTCCGCCGCGGCGCCATGCGCACATGAGCCGGCTTGGACGAAGAGTCCACTTGATTGAATCCAGCATAAGCCGGGGGCGGGCGCTGTCAATCACCCGGATGGTGGTGTGCGGATCGGGGTCCCGCGCGGAGTTCCGCCCCCTCGCGAGCTTCCGCCGATGTGCTCCTCGTCGGTGTCGGAGTCGGTCGCGGTGTAGCGCACGCGATAGCTGGAAGTGATCGACGCCGGTATCGCGCGAAAGAGATAGCGGCATACGTATTCTCCACGACGTCTTTCGACGGGTATCGGCGCATGATTGGGATCCTCCAGCGCCTACTTGGTATAGCCGGCGCAACGAGAGGGAGCACAGTCATGGAACGGAATCGACGCGCCGCGGTCACGACTCACCGCGGAGATGATTGGACGCAGAAGGGGGATCGCCGCTATTCACGGCGCGACGCGATCCTGCTCGGAGCGTCAGGCGCCCTCGGCTTGGTCGGGGTAGCGATGGCCCGCTCGGTCTTCGTCGAGTTCGCCGCGCCGACGACCGTCGCGGCGCTGCCCCTGAGTGCCCCGACCGCCTCGCCGACAGCAATCGATGTGACCCCGCGGCAGTTGGGAACGCGCATCCTGACTGAGGTCCCGATGACCGGAGAGGTGCGCGATGCGATCGCCGCGGAAGCGACCCGCTTCGCGCCATTCGGCGCGGGGACGGTCGTCACGGTCCGGGCGTCGTGGCGGGCACCGGACGGCGGCTACGGCGCCGCGTCGGAGGGGCGCATCGACCTGGCAGAGGACCTCTTCGCGGACGACCCGTGGTCGCCGGCTCGCCGCGACGTCGAGTTGCCTGCCATCTTCGCGCGCTCCGCCTTCGTCAACCTGACACCGCGCAACGACAACGGCACGCAGCTAAGCGCGCTGGGCGACTACCTGACGACGATCTCGTGGCTGCGGAGCGGAGATGGGCGAGACGAAGCGCTCGTGGTCCTCAACCCCTATTCCTACCTGGGACCAGGGGGCAGGGGAGAGGCGGAGCGGGCCCGGGCGCGGGCGGCGATGGATGAACCCGACGGTTTGTTCGCCCTGGCGACGACGACCTTCCTCCGCTTTCCGGAGGAGTTGGTGACGGTCGTGGAGGCAATGGCAAGCGAGGAGACACCGCTCATGCCCTCCTACCTGGCGCAATCCGTGGTCGTTGATTCGCCTGCGAAGTCGCTGGCCAAACACTACCTGGGCGCCGTGGCCGATCTCCTCACCGCCCTTGTCCCCAACCCCGATCATCGAGGGGAGGGCTACGTCAAGACGCAACTCGATCGGTTGATCCCGCGCTTCAGCATGACCCGATTTGACCTTGGTCTTCGCCTCCTGTAGCGGCAACGGACGCCAACCGCCCTCTTGACAACGTCCGCAGTCGTGCCCAGGATGGCAGCGGCGAGTGGGGCGCATCCTGATTCCGATCTCTCCTTTCGGGCGACGTTGCAGAAAGGACACTCCCATGCCGCAGTACATCCTGTTGGGGAATTGGACCGATCAGGGAATTCGTCAGGTCAAGGACACCGTCCAACGGGGCCAGCAATTCCAGCAACTCGTGCAACAGGCGGGCGGTCAGGTGCACGGGATCTTCTGGACCCAGGGACGCTACGACGTGGCGGCGCGACTCGAGGTCGACAACGACGAAACGATGACCGTGATCGCGCTCCGCCTGGGCTCGTCGGGAAACATTCGGACCGAGACGTTGCGGGCGTTCACCGCGGACGAGATGCAGGGCATCGTCGCGAAACTCGGCTGATTCACGTCACCACCCCTCACAGTATCCCGCGATGGATGCGCCCCGACTCGCCTTGTTGATTCCTATCTGAAGAGAGGCGACCCATGACGTTTGACCCCGTCGATCCCCGCGTCGAGCAGTACATGCGTCGGCTGGCCGGCCGGCACGATGAGCCGGTGCTGATCGAGATGGAGGCACTGGCGAAGGAGCGAGCGTTCCCCATCGTCGGCAGGCTCGTCGGCGAGCTGCTGGAGCTGCTGGCCGGTGCCATCGGCGCACGGACCGTGTTCGAGATGGGGAGCGGGTTCGGGTACTCGGCCTACTGGTTCTCCCGAGCGGTCGGTCCCGGTGGCCGGGTGATCTGCACCGACGGCGACGCCGCGAATCGCGACCTGGCGGAGGAGTTTCTCCGGCGGGTCGGTCGGTGGGAACGGATCGACTACCACGTCGGTTGGGCGCAGGAGGTGCTCCGGCAGACACCGGGCGAATTCGACGTCGTCTACTGCGACATCGACAAGGCCGATTACCCGGAGGCGTGGGAGCTGGCACGCGACCGGATCCGGCCCGGCGGACTCTATATCTGCGACAACGTCCTCTGGTCGGGGCGCGTCGCCGAAGACGATCCCGAGGATCGCCGTCCCGAATGGACGGAGGTGATTCGGCGCCATAACGAGTTGGTGTACGGCGACCCTGCGTTCGACGTGACGATCGTTCCGACGCGGGATGGTGTGCTCGTGGCCCGTAAGCGATAGCGGCACGCCACTCGGAGCGCGAGTGACACGCTGATCAAGAGGGGCAGCGCTCCGAGGTGATGCTCCGCTGCCAGACGGGTCTTGTTTGCCGAACACAATTGGTGTAGCGTAAGTGTCGTCCGTCTCAGGGGATAGTCGGGTCGGTTCTGGAGCGAAAGGGAGTTCCCATGCTCAGCCGTTGGTGGCAGAAGATCCGCAGCCTGTTCAATCGCGGAAGCACCCCAGCCGCGAAGCCATAACGCCGTCGCGAGTGCCGCGTCGTCCGCCGGCGGCTTAGCCGCGGGTGGGTCGGTGATGCCTGTGCGCGCTAACTGGACCGGGTAACCGGCCAGTAGTCTGGCACGCGCATCGCTTCGTCGTCGCCGGGCCAGGGCGGCATCGTGAACATCACGAAGCGGAAGGGCTCGTCGCCGACGGTGCGGAACTGGAAGTGCGTACCGAGCGGGATCGTCAGCGAGGTACCGGGTCCGGTCTCGACGACCTCTTCGTGCTCTCCCTGCTTGCGCCAGATCTCGGCGCGCCCGCTGAGGACGTACCAAATCTCGTCGACCGTCCGGTGGACGATCGCCAGCGCGACCGCACCCGGTGGCAGCGTCCCGTGGGCCGTGCTGCCGCGCGCCGTCCGGGCAGGCACGCGGATATCGGACGTTTCGGGGGCCAGCTCATCGTAGTCAGCGGGTAGACACCTGATTTGGAATCGGTCCGTCGATTCGGTCATCCATACCTCCCTATTTGTGTCACCATCGCTCCGAGCGCATCGCGGAAGGCCCAGCGTTCCTCGCTGGGCCTCGATCAATTCGACCGGGAGCACGATCGGGATGCCGCTGAGTCGCTCTGCACTGGCGGTCGTCCTGATCTTCACCTTCCTCGACAATTGGAACAACTACCTGGAGCCGCTGATCTTTCTCTCGTCGCCGGAAAAATTCACCGTCGCGCTCGGTCTGGCGCCCTTCCGTGGGCTGTTCTCAACGGACTGGCACCTGCTGATGGCGGCCTCGACTGTCGTGATCGTGCCCGTCGTCGCCCTCTTCTTCTTGCTCCAACGCTACTTCGTTCGCGGCGTCGTCTTGACCGGAATGAAGGGATAACGAGAGTGGCAAGTGACACGTGGCAAGTGGCAGGTAAGAACCGTCACTTGCCACGTGTCACTTGCCACGTGTCACTCGTTACTCGTTACTCGTTACTCATGAATCGGAGGGAATCGCTCATGTCGGTAGTCAATCGGGCGTCGTCGGTTGTGGTGGACACGAGCCGCAGCCCCCACGCGCTGTATCGACCGCTCCCCGTCAGCGCGGTGCGTCTGGAGGATACGTTCTGGGCGCCGCGGATTCGCGCCAACCGCGAGGTCTCGATCCCGGCCCAGCTCGACCTGCTGGAGCGGACGGGGCGGCTCGCCAACTTCCGCCGGGGCGCCGGCAAAGAGGAGGGCCGGTTCGAGGGGCTCTCCTTCGACGATTCCGACGTCTACAAGTGGCTGGAAGCCGCCTCCTGGGCGCTGGCGACCGATCCCGACCCGGGTCTCGGGCGGCGGGTCGACGACGTCATCCGGGAGGTGGCCGACGCGCAGCAGCCGGACGGCTACCTCGACACCTTCTACACCGCCGGCGACGCCGGACAACGCTGGACCGAGCTCACCCGGACCCACGAGCTCTACTGCGCCGGGCACCTCATCCAGGCGGCGGTGGCGCACCGCCGTGCCACCGGCAAGACCAGCCTGCTCGACGTCGCGCGCCGCTTCGCCGACCACATCTGCGACGTCCTCGGTCCGGCCGAGGCGGGCAAGCAACCGGGGACCGACGGGCACCCGGAGATCGAGATGGCGATGGTCGAGCTGGCGCGGGAGACGGGCGACCGGCGGTACCTCGACCAGGCCCGCTACTTCCTCGACGTGCGCGGTCGGGGCCTGGTCGGCGGCGACGAGTACCACCAGGACCACCGACCGTTCCGCGGGTTCGACGCGATGGTCGGGCACGCCGTCCGCATCCTCTACCTGAACGCGGGGGCGGCCGACGTCTACGCCGAAACCGGCGACCCGGCGCTCCTGGCCACCCTCGAGCGCCTGTGGCAGAACACGACGAGGCGCCGGATGTACGTCACCGGCGGGCTCGGCGCCCGCCACGAGGGCGAGGCCTTCGGCGACGACTACGAGCTGCCGAACGCCCGCGCCTACACGGAGACGTGCGCCGCGATCGGCAGCGCGATGTGGAACTGGCGGATGCTCCTCCTCACCGGCGAGGCGCAGTACGCCGACCTGCTGGAGTGGACGCTCTACAACGCCTTCCTCCCCGGCCTCGCCCTCGACGGCCGGTCCTACTTCTACGTCAACCCGCTCGCCGACGAGGGCCGGCACCGTCGCCGGCCCTGGTTCGCGTGCGCCTGCTGCCCGCCGAATGTCGCCCGCACGCTCGCCTCGGTCGCCGGCTACTTCTCCACGGTCTCCGACGACGGGATCCAGGTCCATCTCTACGCCCAGGGGACGGCCGACATCTCGCTCCCCGACGGTCGCACCGTCCGCCTCCGCCAGCGGACCCGCTATCCCTGGGACGGCGACGTCGCGTTGGAAGTCGACGGGGAGGGCGAGTTCGCGCTGTCCGTCCGCCTGCCCGCTTGGTGCGAGACCGGTGCGGCGGTCGAGGTCAACGGCGAACCGGTGCGCGCCGAGGTGCGGCCGGGGAGCTACGTGCGTCTCCAGCGGACGTGGCTCGCCGGCGACGTCGTCCGGCTGCGCCTCCCGATGCCGGCGCGGCTGATCGAGCCCCACCCGCGCGTCGTCGAGAACGCGGGGCGCTGGGCGGTGGCGCGCGGCCCGCTCGTCTACTGCGTCGAGCAGGTCGACCATCCGGGCGTCGATCTGGACGGCATCGTCCTCTCCCGCGGCGTCTCGTTTGCCACCGAAGAACGGCCGTCGTTCCTTGGTGGGGTGGTGGTTATGACAGCGTCCGGTAGGGAAGAGCGGTCAGCGATCGAGTGGGGCGATGACCTTTACCGATCCGTCGATCCCCTGACCGAGGAGTCCTCGAACGCGCATCCCGTATCGCTTATGGCCATCCCGTATTACGCCTGGGCCAATCGCGAGGCCGGCGCGATGCGGGTTTGGTTGCGGCACGAATAGATGGCGTGCCGGCAGGCTAGCTCGTCCGCGGCACCGAGGCGAGGAGTTCGGCCGGCGGATCGATCGCGTCCAGGCAGGCGCCGTCCTGCAGGCAGGCGATCTGCTCGGTCGCCAGGGTCTCCACCGTCGACCAATCCATCAGCTCGGGGCTGCCAATGCGCAGACGGAAGACCTGTCGGTCTACTCGCGTCAGAACGTCGACGTATTGACGTCCGACGGCCGAGTAGGTGGCGGCCAGCGACTCGTCGCCGAGCGCGGGGGCGTCGGACGGAAATGCGATCTCCTCAAAGTCGGAGTCACGTAGGCGATCGGGGAACCCGGCGAGGTATCCCCCCGCGCCTGTGGCATCGGCGAAGCGGATGAGGAGCACCGAAAAAGTTCGGTTGTCGCTCGATCCCGAACCACCCGAGGCGACCTCCGAGAAGACGTAGTAGTCGTCGGTCACGTCGTATCGGTCACGGAGCTGCACCCGCTCGGCAAGGCCCTGGGCGGTCCCGCCGAGCAACGGCAGCACCTCATCGTCCATGATCCGGTAGTGGTCCTGGGCGATCGTCACGGTCTCGCCGCCAAGCCGCAGGATACGGTCCCCCAAACCGGGCCCGCCGTGCCGCTGGACCTCCTCGATGCGGGCGAGGAGGCGTTCGCCTAACGCCTCGACCAATTGCTGCGACGGTAACTCGGCTCCCTCGTAGTCGAGGACGGCGACGGAGGCGATGAAGTTGTCCGTCCGGAACCAAAGGCTCAGGCCCCGATAGACCTCTCTCGTGTCGGACGTCCTGCCCCGGAGCTGCCAGAGTGCGGCCTCCTCGCCGATGGCGGGCGGGTTGTCCACGGGCAGGTTTTCAATCGGGCTCATCCGTAGGGCGACTTGGGGATCGGTGTAGAAGGCGAAGGCGTCCGCTGCACCCTGTGCGGTGGCGAACCGCTCCAGTCCACTGTCCGCCTCGACGGCGAAGAAGGAGGGGTTCTCGGCGCTCGACGTGCCGAGCCGGCGCTCGTGGAACCGCTGCCAGCCGGCATCGGTCAGGATGCGCTCACTGTCCGGCTCAGTGGAAAGGCGGAGCAGGCCGCGGCTGGCGGCATACGTCTGGCTGGCCAGTGCGTCGGCCAAGCTCGTGACCGTCTGCCCGCCACCCACGCCGGCACCGGGCAGACCGGCGGCTTCCAGATCGGCCGGGGTGAGCATCATGGCGGGGAGTTCCGCAGGGACAAGTGTTCCGCGGATGGTCGGCGGCGTGGCGGGTTGTGCCGCTACGGTGCTCGCCGTGGTCGGCACGATCGGGAGGAAGCCCAGCAAGGCGACGATCACGAGCCACCGGGCTCGCACGTGACCGTTGGCTCGGCGACCGGTCGTGCTCACTGGGACCTCCTTCATCAGTAGGATCTTGAGACAGGAGATGTAGGACGACTGGCATGAACTGGGGAGCGAGTCCCTCTCCTCGCTATGCCGATTATGGTAGCCGAGGCAACCGGTCTGTCAATGTATTCTGCGATCCCTTCTCTCCAATGACCGGTCCGGTATTATTGACCGCGCACACACCTCAAACGTGGGGCTGCGCTTCGGTCATGCGCCGCCGGCATGCCTATCTTCAATCTGGAGACGTGCACGATGTACTTCAAGCAGATGCTCGACGAGCGGTGCGGCTGTGCCTCTTACCTGATCGCGTCGCGGCAGTCGCACGAGGCGGCGATCGTCGATCCGGCGGTGACGATCGAGCCGTACGAGGCGCTGCTGGCCGAGCGCGACTTCCAACTCCGCTATGTGATCGACACCCATGTCCACGCCGACCACGTCTCCGGGGCGCGTCAACTGGTGGCCAAGCACGGCGCGGAGCTCTGTCTACACGACTCGGCGCGGCTCGGCTACCCGTTTCGCGGGCTCCACGACGGGGAGGAGCTGCCACTCGGGCAGCTCAGGTTACGGATTTTCCATACACCGGGACACCGGCCGGAGCTGATCTCGGTTCTCGTCGTCAATCCGGTCCGCAGCCCCGAACCGTCGATGGTCTTGACCGGTGACTCGCTCCTCGTCGGCGACGTCGGGCGGCCCGACTTCGGTGGCGGCGACCCGCGGGCGCAGTACGAGAGTCTGAGCCGGCTGCTGCGTTTGCCGGATTGGGTCGCGGTCTTTCCGGGACACTTCGAGGGACCGTGCGGCAAGGGAATGTGCGGCCGGCCGAGCACGACCATCGGCTTCGAGCGGCTCTACAACCCACTGGCGCGACTCGACCGTGACCCGTTCGTCACGATCCTGAGCGACGGTGTGCCGGCGCGGCCGTTGAACATGACCGCGATCGAGGCGACGAACCGCGGTCTGCGTGACGACGCCTGGGCGATGCTGACGACCGCGCCGCACGTCCCGGAGGTCAGTCTCGACGAACTGGTGGGGCGCCCCGCGGACGCGGTGGTCCTCGACGTCCGGGAGCCGGAGGAGTTTGCGGCGGGTCACGTGCCGGGGGCGATCAACCTCCCTCAGGCGGATCTGGCGACGCGCCTCGGCGAGCTCCCGCGCGATTCACCGCTGCTGACGGTCTGCCAGGGTGGATACCGCTCGCTACGGGCGGCGCAGTTCCTGCTCCAAGCCGGGTTCGACCGCGTTTTCAGCGTGCGGGGCGGGACCGAGGCGTGGCGGACGGCGGGACACCCGGTCGCGGCGGAGGTCGGGGCGGAGGCGCCGCGAGTCGTCGAGTCGGAGTGGCCGCACGCGGGAGCGGCAACGTACAGCATCTGACGGCGCGACCGATTCCTCTGCTCACCCGGACCAACTCACCAGTACCTATGGACGACGGGGCACAACTCCCTTACCGAAGGTGTTGGCACGCGATCTGCGCTCACCGTATGTCGATCGCATCATTGCGATATCCCTCGATCAGCATGTCGCGGTCACTGACCTATCGTCTCGTTGTTACGAAAGGTCGCTATGGGTACCGCCCTCCCAGTTTCGTCTGGCGTTGACGCGTTTCTCTCCTCTGTACCGGCAGTCTTCGCGGTCGTCGGCGAGCACCGCGCCGATCCGACCCGACTGCTCCTCCTCGGCGACGACGGTCGCTTCTACACCTACGAGACGGAAGACGGCGTGCCGGTCGCCGTCGAGTTGACGCCCGAGTGGATCGTCGACGCCGCAGCGTCGACGGGTTCAAGGTCACACGCAGCATAAGTTACCCGTCGTGGATCGCCTGGTTCCGCAACGGCCAAGCAACGGCACCCATCGGGGAGTTCAATCGGCGTCGGGAGCATCGGACGGTGGCCTGTCGTCAGCTGCTCGCCTCCAGCCGAATCGCCTTCGGATCATGACGAAACATGATGCAGCGAGGCAGCGCATTCGTCGTTGCTACTATCCCGAGATCACGACCGCGGCGAGGGAGCCGAGCCGTGGGGTCCGGTCGGGGTTCCGGAAGAAGAACCGGACGTAGCGCGCCGACCCGCCGTAGTCGAAAGCCTGCCATTCTCCGGCCGGCGCGTTGCCGGGCTCCGCAATCGTCGTCCAGGTCGCGCGGTCGGCGGAGACCTCGATCCTCAGCCCCGCCGCGAAGCCGCTCTCCGCGAAGAGCCAGGCGATCGTGCCGATCGGTTTCCTCTCCCCCAGGTCGAAGAGGACGTAGGCGCTCCGCGGCGGGGAGGCCGTCGTCGTGATCCAGGCGGTGAAAGGGTCGCCGTCGATCGCGTCTTTGCCGCTCGACGAGTTGCCGCTGCGCGCGGTCCGCTCGATCCGGTAGGGTCCGGCCTCGGCCGGCATCGATACCTCGGTCGCACTCTCCTCGGTCGATAGCTCGGTTGTCTCGCCCTCCACGGAGCCATCGGCAAGAGCCTGCTCCGTCGTGGCCGTCGGCTCCGGCGTGGCGATCGGAGTCCTCGTCGGCCGTGGCGTCCTGGTCGGTCTCGGCGTCCGGGTCGGCTTTGGTGTGCGCGTCGCCTCGGCGGCGGGCGTCCTTCGCCGCGGCATCGCGGCCGGCTCGTCCTCGAGCGACGATGCTCCCGCCGCCTGGCCGCTCGCTGCCGCGCCGAGGATCTGCACCTCGGCGACGTAGCCGAGCACCTTGTCCTTGTTCGGATTGTTGAAGAAGAAGCGGACGTAGCGCGCCGACCCGCGCCAGGTGAACGTCTGCCAGGTTTTAGCCGACTTCGCGTTGCCCTTCGTCGCGATGGTCGTCCAGGTCGACCGGTTCGCCGAGACCTGGATCTTCCAGGAATCGGCCGAACCGGTCCGCGCAAACATCCACTTGATGGCGCCGATCGCCTTACTGCTGCCGAGGTCGAAGTAGACGTAGGCAGAGGTCGGAGGAGTCGAAGCAGTGGTGTGCCAATCGGTCGCCGGCTTGTTGTCATAGGCGTAGACGGAGCTGTTCGAGGGAGTCGTGCGCCCACTGGCGACGATCTTCAGCGGTTGACCGGCCGCTGGCGTCGGCGTTCTGGTCGGCGTTTTGGTCGGAGTCCGGGTCGCCGTAGGGGTGAGGGTTGGGGTGCGAGTCGGCGCCTGAGTCGCCGTTGGTGTCCGGGTTGGCGTCCGGGTCGCGGTCGATGTGGGGGTTGGCGTTCTCGTCGGCGTCGACGTGCGCGTCGGTGTGGAGGTCGCGGCCGGAACCACCGTTGAGGTCGCGGTAGGACTTGCCGTCCGGGTTGCGGTAGCGGTTGCGGTCGGCGTCGCGGTGGCAGTCGGGGTGGGCGTTCGGGTCGGCGTTTTGGTCGGCGTCGAGGTCGGGGTGGGGGTAAAGGTCGGCGTCGAGGTACGGGTCGGAGTGAGTGTGGGAATCGTGGTTCGGGTCGGCGTGGCCGTGCCAACACCCACGCCGATGGAGGCGACGATCGTGGTCGGCCCCGCGTCCAGCACCGGTTCCCCGCTTCGGCCGCCGGTGAATCCGTACGAGGATGTCTGCGGTCGTGCGTTGGCGAGGAGCCAGTCGCGGACCGTGGCCGGGCTGGCGCCGGGGTTGGCGGCGCGGAACAGGGCGACCGCGCCGGCCA
>JAXDKI010000362.1:0-5356 GCA_034667245.1 Thermomicrobiales bacterium
GCATCGCGCCGATCCTCCGGCTTCGGGGCTCCCGGGGTGGCTTGGATGCCGCGACGCGGGCCCGACGGCCTGGATCAGCGGGCGAGTCGGGCATCCCTCGATGGAGCCGCGTCGCACCCGTGAAGCAATCACGCCGTCGGCAGAACCGGCAAGTAGGCGCCGGCGAGTGCGACCAGCGCCGAGATCGTGCTCGTGAAGTCGTCCTCGCGAAGCCCATCGGTGCGCCGGAACGCGCCGCTCTCGTTCTGGAACGCGAGCAGACCGGACACCGCGTCGCCCCACTGCGTCGCCTTCGGGTTCTCCCCTGCCGCGATCAGCGCCGAGATGACGAGTCCGGTCGTGGACGCGTCGGGCGGCGACCCGGGCGAGCTCCCGAACGCCCCATCGTCGCCCTGACCCGTGCGGAAAAAGGCGACGGCGTCGTCGACCATCGCGTCATCGCCCCGGCCGACGGGCGACCAGCGCCTGAACGATCCAAGCGGTCGTCCAGGCATCGCCCGATCCCGGCCCCGTAGCGCCCGAGGAGGACCAGGATCCGTCGCCGAGCTGCGCCGCCGCGATGGTCTCGATCGCTTGGTCTTCGATCGGCTCATCGGCGACCGTGAGCGCCGTCACCACGAAGGGGCTCTCCCATAGGGCACTCCCATAGATGCCGGCCTCGTCGTCCCAACTGTCGGCGATCCGCGCGACCAGATCGTTCCCGCCGACGTCGCGGGGATCGGCGCCGGCGCCGACGAGCGCCATGACGATCTTGGCGACCTCGCTGTCGGTCAAGGTGACCCCCTGCGATTCGACCCAGGTGACCGGGTCGGTTTGCTGGACGTAGGCGACCGCCGCGTCCAGCTCGACCTCGACGCCGGCGTTGCGCAGCGAGATCATCATGCTGACGACGTCGGCGGTTGCCCTGGGATCGACGGGGTTGTCCGGGGACGGGAGGAAGCCGCCGCTTGCGTCTTGCAGCGAAGAGATCCCCTTCAGGCCCGCCCGGAGCACGCTCTGCTTGCCCAGGCGCTTTTGCTCGCGCGGGGCCGGCGCGATGGCGGTCTGCGCGGCGGCGGCCACCGTGGCCGAGAACACGGGGACGCCCACGACGGCGAGCACAAGGGCGACGCGAACGACGGATCGGAGAGCCATGGCACCACGCTCCTTGTCTGCCGACGATCGGTTAAAGACGCGAGGAGTCTAAGCCGTTGCACCGTCGGGCACATCGGTGAAGATCGCCCAATTCTCGTGCAGGCGGGATGGACAATCGCCGCCTATCCCGTGCCGGGTTCAGGAGTGAACGGGGAACGGTGAGGGCGCCGTCGCGACCGAGGGGTCAGTCGACACGCAACGGCAACGTCACGTCGTGGGCCAGCTCGCCGAGCGGATGCCCCGCGAATCCTCGGTACGGCAGATTGGAGTACTCGACGCGGAGCCGGTAGTCGCCGGGTTCGAGCCGCAGGCCCTCGACGGTCAGGACGACGCCGTGCGTGTATCCGGGTTCAAGCACCAGATAGCTCTCGGCTTTGTTGGGATCGAGCTTCAACCGGATCTTCGGAATGACTGTTCGATAGACCACGTCGCCGTCGGCATCCTCGACGGCGACGCGCACGAAGGCCCCCAGCGGTCCCAAGGGTTTGGGCACGTAGATCGCCTCGTCACTCCCCGGCGGATTGTGCAGGCTGAAGTGGATCGAAAGCGGATGGGTCTCCGTCACCGCGACCAAGTAACGCATGGGACGACCACCTTCAGGCATCACTCACCCCGACCCGCACTCCGTGTCGATCGCTCCCGGCGTTCCTCACCAGCCCTTCTTCGTGGCATGTTCCTGCACGCGCTTGCGCAGGGCTTCGACGGCCGGGACCTGGGCCTGGAACGGCGGATCGCCCGGATCGTCCCCCAGGGCGTTGTACGCGGTGCGGGCGCGCTTCATCGCATCCTCGAACGCCTTCTTCGCCTTCGGGGCCAGTTCCGTCTCGGCGTCGCTCGCCGTCGCGGCCTTGCCGAATCCCACACTCAGCCTGGCGATCTCGTCCTCCGCCTTGACCAACTCCTTCTTCATCTCACCCTGCCACTCGACCTTCCAGTGATAGTCTTCGTGCAGGTCTTCCGCCCGATACGCCGACCAGAAGTCGGGGATGCCCGCTTTGTTGCGGTTCAGGTCGTCGTCGATCGTCTTCCAGTTGCCCCTGGTGACGTTCGAGAGCGCGCCGCTGTCGTCCGCCGGGGTCGGCGCCGGGTAGCGGCTCTCGGTAAAGTAGACGATCTGGATCTTGCCCTTCGACTCCACGGTCTGGAGCTGATACCGCCAGACCTTCCCCTTGCAGTCGACCGCTGCTCCCCCGGTCATCGTCGGCGGGTCGGAATGTTGCGTGCTGGGGTCCGAATTGGATCGCTTCGCGGGGGGCTTGTCGAGGGGAAAGCTCGGCGTGATCCGCTTGCCGGCATTCCAGGCCGTCCCCGCCGGGCAGCCGGCATCTTTCCCATCCTCCGGCGCACGATGCAGCAACCGCTGGACGGCGGTGTTGCCGCGAGTCCGTTGCAGGGTCAGGAGCGTCTGGTGCTGCTGGGAGGCGGCGAACCGCCGGAGGCCGGCCTCGCCGGCCCCGGTCCCGCTGGCCAGCGCGCGCGCGATGGCGACAATCCCCGGCTTGGCGACCCGCGCCGCCTGGGGGGCGTCTTCCGCGCGCGCCCGCATGGCGCGGGCGACCCGGGCTGCCTGCGGATCGGCCGACCGCTTGGTGGCGACGCTCATCGCGGACCTCCTCGCTTCGCGCTCGTGCCCCGGCGCCGGATGCCCAATCAGTCTACGCCGGGGTCTGGTTCTGTCAAGCGCCACCGGCAAACCCGCGGCGTTCGCGGACCTGCTGCGCACGCGGATGCTTCGGGCAGACTGACCGACCCCACCTCCCAGGCATCTCTTTGGACGCGACCTCCCGATCACCCGAGTGCGGGAGAGCCAGCATGTCGTGGCGAGGCGTGCTGTCCCGCCTTCCCCGCACGACGCGCAAACCTTCTGAGACAATGGCCAAACACGGCAACGTTGCCGACCACGCATCCATCCAGGAGGAGGACACCCATGTACGGAACCGTCGCACGCATGCGCCTCAAACCGGGTGCCGAAGCAGAATTGGCGCGACTGAGCCGCGAGGACACGCCGAAGATCGCCGGCATCGTCTTCGAATACGTCTACCGGCTGGACGCCAACCCCGAGGAGGTCATGCTCGTGGTCGGGTTCGAGAGCAAGGAGGCGTATCAAGCCAACGCCAACAGTCCCGAGCAGGCCGCGCGCTACGAGCGATATCGCGCCTTGATGGTGGCCGATCCAGAGTGGAACGACGGAGACATCGTCTACGCGCATCCGGAGTAGGCGGTTAGTAACCCGCTCCCAATCTGCGGTCCACCAATCAAAAGAGTGCCGGTCAAAGCGTCACCACACCCCGCCGTGGGCCTCCCGTGCCGCAGGAGTGCGTCGTGCCGCGCCCAACCGCACTGTCACAACACACCCTCTCCTTCCAAATTCCCAATTCCTCGTCCGAAGCTCTTGACAAATAGAACATATGGTCGCATTCTGTCCCCAAGCGGATCCCTCTGGACGGTGGGGGCCTGGGCAGGTGTTGAATCGGCCCCGACCAGGTCGCTCGGTTACCCCGACCCCGACGGATGCGTTCCCACCCTCTCCCTACCACCCAGCACCCGTCGGCGAGCGGATGCGTTGCCCCGCGGGCAGCGGTCCCCACCCCGACCGCCGTGCCGGCCGTCGCCCTCCCTCTTCCCCATGCCCATCAAGACCCACCCCTCTCCTGCGTAGCGGCCGGGGGTGAGGGTCGTTCCCTCAACAGCGACGCGTTGCCCCGTGCACAGCGCCCTCACCCGGCGCCGCCCCGGCCGTCCGCTCGTACCCGCAATCCGGCAGCACCCAACCCGACCGGCTATGATGCCCGCACGCGTCCGCGTCCTCGCGGCTTGCCACTCGTCACTCGTCACTCGCGACTCGCCACTCGCCACTCGCCATGACACGTCTCGACACCTGGACAACCCGCGTCCGCCGCCTGAAGACCGAGCTCATCGCCCTCTCCCTGGCCTACCGCGATCCCCGCACGCCTTGGTACGCCAAGGTCGTCGCCGCCTGCGTCGTCGGCTACGCCTTCAGCCCGCTCGACCTCATCCCGGACCCGATCCCCATCCTCGGCTACCTCGACGACCTCGTCCTGCTCCCGCTCGGCATCGCCCTTGCCATCCGCCTCATCCCACCCGCCGTCCTCGCCGACGCCCGCGCCCAGGCGAACGACCCGGACCGACCACGCGCCCCCGCGAACCGCCTCGCCGCAGCGGCGATCGTCCTCGTCTGGCTCGCCCTGGCCGCCCTCGCCGTTTGGCTCACGCGACGCTACGTCTGACCCGGGCCCGATCCCGCCCGACTATTCCTCCTCGTCCGCCTCGTTCGCGGCCTCCGCTTCGTACGGCGGAAAGCGATATCCCATGTCGCGGTCGAGGAGACCGCCGAACCCGAGCGCGGCCATGTCGTCGAGCCCGACCCGCTCCCCGGCCATGATCCAGGGCAACACGAGGTCGGCCACCGTCGCCTTCGAATACATCGAGCAGGAGGCCAGGTTGAAAATCGGCGTCTCCCCCCGGTAGGCAAGCCAGAACATGCTGCCGGGATGCGCCGGCGCCCCGAACTTGACGATCTCGCCGCCAATCCGCGGCAGTGCCTGCAGCGCGGCATCGAGCGGATCGATCGTGTTGCCGCCGCCGGTCAACACGAGACCCGCCCCCTCATCCACGAACCGCTCGATCGCGTCGGCAACCTCGCTCTCGTCGTTCGGCAGATCGGCGAACCCGAGCACCTCCCCGCCGTACCAGGCGATCTTCTTCCGGACCGTCTCCCGGAAACGTTCGCGCGTCTTCTCCGTCATCCCCTCGGTCGTGACGACACCGACCGCGAGCGGCAGAAACGGCTTCACCTGCACGACCGGTCGCCGCCCGGCGATCGCCTCCGCCTCCGCCAATATCTCCTCGTCGATCGCGACGGGAGTGATCTTCGCACCGCAGAGGATCTTGCCGGGGAGGACCGGCAACCGGTCCGGCAAGGTAAAGACCGCGATCCCCGGCAGCCGATTGAGCGCGATCACGGTCGGCCCATCGACCCGGAGCAGCCCCTTCTCGCCGGCCACGAGATTGACCCGACTCTGGACCGGCCCCCGCGTCACCACCCCGGGACCCGCCACCGCGGCGGCCAGTCTTCGCCCCGCCTCGTCCTCGTGAACCTCCCCTGGATCGAGCCGGACAACATGGATCGGTGCGGGCAACGACGCCACCGCGTCGAGGTCGGCCGCGCTCAGACGATGTCCCTTATGGAAGAGCCGGCGAC
>JAXDKI010000363.1:0-7650 GCA_034667245.1 Thermomicrobiales bacterium
TCCTATCGTCGACGTGGCCACAAGCGACTCCTCTACGCGATTCGATCGACCGGCTCCGCACCCGCGGCGACGCGCCGCATGTTGGCGAAGCAGGCATCCATCTTGGTCCGCAGCGCATCGACCGTTCTCGCGGCGATGTGCGGCGTCACGACGACGTTGGGTAAGGTGAACAGGGGATGATCGGGCGGCGGCGGCTCGCGCTCGAAGACGTCGAGCCCAGCGCCGAGGATGCGACCCGCGCGGAGCGCCTCGCGCAAACGCCCGACGCGCTTGAGGTTGGCGCCGATCGCCTTCTCCAGGTCCTCGCCGATCGATGACCAGCGCTCGACCTCTCGGGCTCGGTACCCGCGATCAGGACCGCGACATACCCTTCGATCGCTTCCCAGGCGCGCTGTGTCGCCTCGGGAACGGTTGCGCCGGCGGGAAGCACGCTCGTTCCATCACCCATCAGGCCAAACGAACACCTGTCCTATACGTTCACGCAAAAGGGAGTATACTGCGCGCCACCGTCCGTCCCACTTCCGGCGTCCGCGAAGGAGGTCTCCATGACACTGCAGACGACGTGGGCCGAGAAGCGCGACGTGCCACAGGATGCTGAGATCAGTCCGGTGGCGGAGGGGAGAAGAAACGTGCGGGCCGGCCAACTGATGCTCTTCCCGAACGGTGGTGCCGTGGATGCCATTATCCGGACCATTCCGAAGGGACGGGCGATGACGCAGATGGAGCTGCGTGCCGCACTGGCTCGAAAGCTTGGCGTCGAGATCGCGCGTCCCGTCACCAGCGGCACACCGATCGAGGAGGTCGCGCCGGTCTGGCGGGTGCTCGATGCCAAGGCCCCGACGCTCAAGAAGATCTCCTTCGATCCCGCGTTCATCCTCGACCAACGCGCCCGCGAAGCGCTCTAAACCAAGCAGGGAAAGGGCCGAGCGTCTCTCTGCTTACCTCGGGTAGGTGTTTCTCTATGGCCGCGTACCCGGGCTGGAGGCACAGCGTGATGTGTAGAAACATCAGGACTCTTTTCAACTTTGAACCGCCGGCCACCGAGGAAGAGATCCGGGCCGCATCGCTGCAGTTTGTCAGGAAGATCAGCGGCTTCAACAAACCATCCAGGGAGAACGAGGCCGCCTTCACCTCGGCAGTCGAGGACATCGCCAGGATCTCGAGTCGCCTTCTCGTCTCGCTCGAATCGACCGCGGCACCGAAGGATCGGGAGGAAGAGGCGGCGAGGGCGAAGGCACGATCCGCTCAACGATTCGGGAGGTGACGAGATGGTCGCCCAACGACAGACGCACGAGGTCTCCACGGGGCTGGGTCCGCACGTGGACGCCGGCCTATCGCCGGAGGAACCCGCGAGCCGCCGGATGACGAGGAGTCATCTCAAGCGGTTTCAGATCGAGGAGCCGACGCCGATGAACGACGCGGCCGCAGAGATGCGCCTGATGGTAGACGACGTCTACCGCTCCGAGTCACGTCGCGTCTTCGCCACCCTCATCCGTCTGCTCGGCGATTTCGACCTCGCCGAGGACGCGCTACACGACGCCTTCGCGGCAGCGGTCGAGCAATGGACGAGGGATGGCGTGCCCGACAATCCCCGGGCGTGGCTCGTTTCGACCGGCCGTTTCAAGGCGATTGACGGCATGCGGCGGCGCGCCCGATTCGACAAATCGCTGGCCGTTCTCGCCGAGCAACTCGACACCGATGTCGACGCCGAGTTTGGCCTGGACGATGAGGGGATCGAGGACGACCGGCTGCGGTTGATTTTCACCTGCTGCCATCCTGCCCTCTCGCCGGAAGCCCGCGTCGCGCTGACGCTGCGGGAAGTCTGCGGTCTCACGACCGAGGAAATCTCCCGCGCCTTCCTGACTACTCCGCCGACGCTGGCCCAGCGCATCGTGCGCGCCAAGGCGAAGATCCGCGACGCGGGCATTCCGTATCAGGTGCCGTCGCCGGCCGAGTTGCCCGACCGGTTGGACGCCGTGCTCCAGGTGATCTACCTGGTCTTCACCGAGGGGTATTCCGCCTCGTCGGGCGAGTCGCTGACGCGGCCCGATCTCTCGGGCGAGGCGATCCGCCTGGCGCGGCTGCTGATCGCGCTGCTTCCCGAACCGGAAGCGGTGGGGCTGCTGGCGTTGATGCTGGTCCACGAATCGCGCCGTGAGGCGCGTACCTCGCCCTCCGGCGACCTCGTGCTGCTGGAGGACCAGGACCGTTCGCTCTGGAACAGGGATCAGATCGCGGAAGGGACGACGCTGGTGGAACGGTCGCTGCTGTCGCGCCGGTTCGGCCCGTACACCCTCCAGGCCGCGATCGCGGCGGTCCACGCCCAGGCGCCCAACCCCGCCGCGACGGACTGGGCCCAGATTGTCGGGTTGTACGACGCGCTGGCCCGGCTGGAGCCGTCGCCGGTGGTCGAGTTGAACCGCGCCGTGGCGGTAGCGATGCACGAAGGCCCTGCGGCAGGTCTCGCCCTCATCGACGGCATCCTCGCGCGCGGCGAGCTGGCGGATTACCACCTCGCCCACTCGGCACGGGCGGAGCTGTGCCGGCGATTGGGAAGAACGACCGAAGCCCGGGTCTCTTACGAGCGGGCACTCGGCCTGACGCGACTGGAGCCGGAGCGACGTTTTCTCGAGCGACGACTGAGCGACCTCGTGGACTGAAACCGCGAACGCGAACTTTTCTGATTCGCGACGGTCGTTGTCGATTTGGGGGTCCGCCGAACGACTATCTCATGTCACAGCAGTTTGGCGTGACAGGGAAGCCAGGGTGCAGCCGGTCGAGTTCGTGCGGACGCCCGGCTGCAATCCAAGAAAGGAACCACGGCGATGCGATTCATGATCCTGATCAAGGCCGACAAGACGACGGAGGCGGGCGTCATGCCCGATGAACGGCTCCTGACCGAGATGGGAAAGTACAACGAAGAACTCGTGAACGCCGGCGTGATGCTCGCCGGCGAAGGGCTCCAACCGAGCTCGAAGGGCGCGCGCGTCAAGTTCTCGGGCGAGAAGCGGACCGTGGTCCACGGGCCCTTCATCGAGACGAACGAGCTGATCGCCGGGTTCTGGATCTGGCAGGTGAATTCGCTGGAAGAGGCGATCGAGTGGGCCAAGCGGTGCCCCAACCCCACCGGTGCAGAGTCCGAGATCGAGATTCGCCAGGTATTCGAGGCGGAGGACTTCGGTGCCGAGTTCACGCCGGAGCTCAGGGAGGCAGAGGAGCGTCTGCGCGAGCAGATTGCCACGAGGTCGTAGTCCGGCACGCCGCTACTTACCTCGACGGATGTTGATCTGTCACGATCGGTCGGGCGGTTGTCGATTTCGAGGTTGGCCGAACGACTATCCCATGTCGCGGCGGTTGGGCGTGACAGCAGCGTTGGGGCGCGGCCTGTCGAGGCCGTCCAGAAGCCCGGTACGAAATCCAAAGGGAGTTGGGAATGATTTCGCACATTCACTCGGCAACGATCGCGGTCGCCGATCAGGACGCGGCGCTCGATTTCTACGTCAACACCCTCGGTTGGGAGAAGGCGCTGGACAACCCGATGGGTCCAGAGATGCGCTTGCTGTCGGTCGTTCCTCCGGGTGCGACGACGCAGCTCGTTCTCGGTCACACGAGTTGGTTCGGCAGCGACAACACCCCGAGTAAGAACACCGGCATCTCGCTGATCGCCCCCGACATCGACGCCACCTACGAGACTCTGACCCAGCGCGGCGTGAAGTTCAAGGAGCCCGTCGCCGACATGCCCTGGGGAGCAAGGGCGGCCTGGTTCTACGACCTCGACGGCAACGAGTTCTTCCTGATCAACGGGTAGCCGTGGGTCCACCCCCACATTCGCGCGGGGCTCAACACGGCGACAGCAACGTCGGAAGGAATCAGGATGGCAAACGCTGCCCCTCAGACGGGATACGCACCGGTCAACGGTCTCAACATGTACTACGAGATCCACGGCACCGGCCGCCCGCTGGTTCTGCTCCACGGTGCCTTCATGACGATCGACGGGTTCGGCACGATTCTGTCGGGTCTGGCCGAGACGCGACAGGTGATCGCCGTGGAGCAGCAGGCACACGGGCACACGGGGGACATCGATCGACCGTTGACCTACGAGCAGATGGCGGACGACACGGCCGCCCTGCTGCGCCACCTCGGGATCGAGCAGGCCGACGTCGTCGGCTACAGCATGGGTGGCGGGATCGCCCTGCAGGTCGCCATCCGGCATCGAGACTTGGTGCGCAAACTCGTCGTCGCCTCGGCCACCTTCAACAGCAGCGGCATGTACCCCGAAGCGTTCGTGGCGATCGAGTCCATCACGCCCGGCCTCTTCGCAGGGTCCCCGTGGCTGGAGGCCTACCACCGAGTTGCCCCGAACCCGGACGACTTTTCCACGCTGGTTGCCAAAGTGAAGCGCCTCGACCTGGAGCTCCAGGACTGGCCGCCGGAGGACATCCGTGCCATCGCGGCGCCCGCCTTCGTCATCATCGGCGATTCCGACGGGACCCGCCCCGAGCACGCGGTCGAGATGTTCCGGCTGCTCGGCGGCGGCGTGATGGGCGATCTCGCCGGTTTGCCGCGATCCCAGCTCGCGGTGCTTCCGGCGACGACGCACGTCGGACTCATCGACCGTGCCGATTGGCTGCTCTCGATGATCCCGGCGTTCCTCGATGCACCCATGCCGGCAGCTGATTGATCGGCACGGCAATCTGGCCGACGGCCTCCAAGTCATGCGTCGTGTCGAATTGCCCCCCGCATTCCCTTTACAACTTCGCGAACGGCCGTGCTATAGTACAGATGGTCGCCCTGTACGTACATTGACCGAAGATGGAGTGAGATGACCGTAACCTTGGCGGCACTGACCGCGGCGACCGCTACCGATTGGGTGCGATGCTTTCCCGCGAGCATCTCTGGAAACGCAAGAAGGAGATAGGGATGAGCGGAGTACGAGTCCTCGTTGGCACGCGCAAGGGCGCGTTCATCTTGACCTCGGACGGCAAGCGCGAGCAATGGGACGTCAGTGGCCCCCACTTCGCGGGCTGGGAGGTCTACCACCTCAAGGGCTCAGCGGTTGACCCCAACCGGATCTTTGCGTCGCAGTCCAGCGGTTGGTTCGGTCAGATCATGCAGCGCTCGGACGACGGCGGGCAGACGTGGGAGCAGGTCGGCAACGATTTCGCGTACAACGGCGTCCCCGGTACGCACATGTGGTACGACGGCACGCAGCACCCGTGGGAGTTCAAGCGCGTCTGGCATCTCGAACCGTCGCTGACCGATCCCGATACCGTCTACGCCGGGGTGGAAGACGCGGCGTTGTTCCGTTCGACGGACGGCGGAAAGACCTGGCAGGAACTCTCCGGGCTACGGGAGGCCAAGGGGAACCTCTGGCAGCCAGGTGCTGGTGGGATGTGCCTGCACACGATCCTCCTCGATCCGAACGATCCGAACAGGATCTTTATCGCGATTTCCGCCGCGGGCGCGTTCCGGACCGACGACGGCGGCACGACGTGGCGGCCGGTGAACCGCGGTTTGCGGTCGGAGTACGAGCTTCCCGACCCGGATGCCGACGTCGGGCACTGCGTCCACAGCATCGCGATGCACCCGTCGCGTCCCGACGTGCTCTTCATGCAGAAGCACTGGGACGTGATGCGCAGCGACGATGCCGGCGAGATGTGGCACGAGGTCAGCGGCAACTTGCCAAGCGACTTCGGGTTCCCGATCGCCGTTCACGCGCACGAGCCGGAGACCATCTACGTCGTCCCGATCAAGAGTGACTCCGAGCATTTCCCGCCCGATGGCAAGCTGCGCGTCTACCGCAGCCGGACGGGCGGCAACGAGTGGGAAGCCCTCACGAATGGACTGCCGCAAAGCGACTGCTACGTCAACGTCTTGCGCGACGCCATGGCCGTCGACTCGCTCGATTCGTGCGGCGTCTACTTCGGGACGACGGGCGGGCAGGTCTACGCATCCGCCGACGCCGGAGACAGCTGGGCCCCCATCGTCCGCGATCTTCCGGCGGTCGTGTCGGTAGAGGTACAGGTGCTGCCATGATCCGTGTCATGCTCCCGGCACATCTGCGGACGTTAGCCCGCGTCGACAAAGTGGTGGAGATCCAGGTTGAGGGTCCCGCCACCCAGCGCGCGATCCTCGACGCCCTCGAGGCCACCTATCCGATGCTGCGCGGGACGATCCGTGACAACTCGACGCAGCGGCGCCGACCGTTGGTGCGATTCTTTGCCTGCGAGCAGGATCTGTCGCACGAGTCGCCGGACGCCCCGCTCCCCGAGGCGGTCGCAAAGGGAGCCGAGCCTTTCCTGGTCATCGGGGCTATGGCCGGCGGCTAGTCCGGCAATGATTGAGGCAGACCCATGCGATTCATGCTGCTGATCTATGGGGACGAGCGGGCCCTGTCCGAGTCGGAGCGCGAGCACTGTTACCAGGAGTCGACGGAACTCGCGCACCAGCTCAATGCAGCGGGGCAATTCCTCGCCACCGCCCCGCTGCAACCGACGGCGGCGGCGACCAGCGTCCGGGTACGCCAGGGGAAACGACTCGCGACCGATGGTCCGTTCGCCGAGACGCGCGAACAGCTCGGGGGCTACTTCCTGATCGACGCCAAGGATCTCGAGGAGGCGATCGACGTCGCCGCGCGGATCCCCGGTGCGCGCTGGGGTACGGTCGAAGTCCGGCCGGTCGTCGAGCTAGCTGACTTGCCAAGGGCTTAGCGCCCGCGGGACGTTGTCCGCGGGGATAGAAATTGGGGCAGCTGAGGGGTTCGATCGCTTCGCTGAACCCACCGTGACGATCAAAGAGCGACGATGAAGCCCGCCCGCGCCGATGTCGGCGCGGGCGGGCTTCCTAATCCGGTGCCGGAAGAGCGGTCACGACGCGACCGCCAACGGGGCCGGCGCCGGGACGGGCTCGCCCGACCGCCGCAGGCTGTCGATCCATTCGGCGGCCAACTCGACGCCTCGCTCGGCCGCCTCCGCGATCGTCCGCCCATGACTGCGGATGCCGCCGAACTCGGGCAGCGAAACCAGGAACAGCCCGTCCTCGTCCGACCACTGGATGACGATCCGGTAGCGGCTGGCCTCCGCAAGCTCCTTCGGGGTGAACGGCGATTCAAGCATGCCCGCCTCCTTCTCGCCGCGCGCCGGTCAGTATCCGGCGTCGTGCACTTTCTTGATCGCCTCCCGCACGTCCTTTTCCTGGTAGGGGTGGGCGTCGTCGCCCGGTCTGCCATCCAGCCCGACCGCGGACGCCGGTACGGCCGGGTGCCGGTAGCGGGTGTGGTCGCCTATCCCTCGTCCTGGCAAGAGCACGACAGATTAATGCAATGGCCAGATGATCGGGGGAGAAAATAGCGGCGACCGCGCCGGAATGAGCACGCCAGGGCTGGAGCAACCACCGGGTTACCGATTGAACAGGCGCCGCGACGGCAGTCTATTCGCGTTCTCAACAACCGTTGTCGATTCGCGGCTTCTCCGTTCGACTACCTCGTGTGGAGGCCATTCCACGAGGAGCGGAGGCGACGATGAAGTATCTGTGTCTGGTGTACCAGGAGGAGGCGAAGGTCGATGCACTACCTGAGAAGGAGTACGACGCCATCGTCGACGAGGTTCTCGACTACCGCGAGGAGCTCCGGCAAAGCGGTCATTACATCCT
>JAXDKI010000364.1:0-15451 GCA_034667245.1 Thermomicrobiales bacterium
AAGCGCGCCACGATCTCGTCCGCCGGCCGGTGCTTCCCCCGCTCGATCAGGCTGACGTACGACATCGAGATGTCGGCCAGTGCCGCGAGTCGGACCTGCGAAAGACCAGCGGCTAGCCGGTGCGTCCGTAGCGCCGGGCCGAAGGGGCTGCTCTTGACCTGGTCCCGTCGCTCCTGCGCCGTCCGGCGCGAGAGTTCGCGGCGGCAGTCGGGGCCGCAGGTTTTGCGAGTCTTTTTCGACCATGGCTCCGCGAACTCCTTGCCGCAGACGACGCAGGTCACGTGCAGGCGTCCGCCGCGCGCGATCGACACCTTGCGCGCGAACTCGGCACGCCAGGCGGGATCGGTCCGCAGCTCGGCGATGCGGGCGTGACCGAGGGCGGAGATCTCCTTCGGATCGCGGTTGCCGAATCCGGCCTCGCGGTGAGTCCCTGCGGCGCGGCGGGCCTGCAGCTCGGCGTTCGCCTTGTCGAGGTTGGCCTCGTTGGCGGCGCGGCGGGCGGGATCGAGTCGCTCCTCCAGACGCGCCCGTCGTCCGCGCGACCAAGCGCCCCGCACCTCGGGCGAGATGGCCGCTTGTGCCCGTTCTGCCGCGGTCTGGAAGTTGGCGAACCCGGTCGTCCCAACACGCGCGGCCGCTTGCTGCCGGCGCAGCTCCTTGAGGGCGGGACCGTGGAGACCGGTGCTCGCCTTCAGCTCGAAACGCTCCTTGTACTCGGCGGGAGAGACGCCATGGACCTGTGTAACGTGCCCGCCGAGGTTGCCGAAATAGTCGCCGCAGAGGTGACACTGAGCGCGCTCGCCATCATCGGCCAGCACACCGAGTCGGCCGTGAATCGGCACCTCCCAGAGATCATCATTCTCCATGGTGTGGTCTCCTACGTAGCCCCATTATTGTGTCAGGCGTCAATGATGCCACATCCTCATACGTTAGATTTGCGATGATTCCGTGTTACTTGCTCAAGATATGAAATACAAGTAAGCCGCCAAGTAAGCAGAGCGTTGAGGAGACGCGAGACATGACGCCGTGTCTCCTCAGACAAGGCGAAGTTGAGCGGCTATGGACCGGGGGGATCGCGACGACTACGTCACGACGACGGTGCCGGTCATGTTGGGATGCGGGTTGCACTGGTAGGTGTAGGTGCCGGACGTGTCGAACGTGTGGCTGAACGTCTCGCCCGGGTCGAGCACGCCGGAGTCGGCGATCGTCATGTCGGCGAAGGAGACCGTATGCGGTACGGTGTCCTTGTTCGTCCAGGTGACCGTGTCGCCGGTCGCGATCTCGATCGTCGCCGGCGCAAAGGCGAACCCCGCGATCTCGACGGTGACCGACTTGCCCGCGACCGCAGCCTCGGGCTGGGCGGCGAGGTCGGCTGTCAGGTAGGTCGTGACGGTTGTGCGATCGCCGGCGACCTCCAGGACCGCGACCCCGGCGTACCCCGACCCGTTCACGCCGTGCAATCCGAACGGGAGCACACCACCAGCGATCACACCCCCGATCTCGCCGCAGGCAAGGAGCGTGCCCGACCCCGTGGCACCCGGCAGGGCGACGGCGACCGCGTATTCGCCAGCGGCGATCTCAGCCAGGCTCACGTCGAGGGTCGTCACGCTCATCTTTGCAGGCATCGCGCGTGCCGAACCGACCGGCTGGGTCGCAACCGGACCGCTGTCTTTCGCGGCCGCACCCAGATCCTCGAGCGGATACGCGATCTCGCCGAGTCCGTCACAGGCGCCGCGGTGGATTGACGCGGGCAGTGCGACCTCTGACGTCATGGCGGCGAGTGACGCGGCTTGGGCCGGCTCGCCCGTGGCCGTCAGGACCGTCAACGGTGGCAAGGTGGTGGATCCCCAGTTCCCAAGCACGATTTCCCAGAACCAGGTGCCAACCTCGTGGAAGCTCGTCGTCACTTTGAAGCGGCCCGGCGCCCCGTCTTTCTGCGCGTCGACCCGGAAGCTCTCCGTCGTCTCCTTGTGGAGCGCGGAGAGGTAGGGCTGCACGTCGTCGTACGGCGATCCGTGCGAGAGGACCATAAACCCGACGCTAACCTCCTCACCGATCCGGATCTCGACCGGTGGCGGCGCAGCCAACTCGACGGCCGGATTGCCGCCTCCGCCGGCGAGCGCGGGCCCAGACATCGAAAGTGCGACGACCGCAACGGCGGCAAATCGAATGAGCGATGGTCTGATCATGTCAGCCTCCTGTGGATGACTCGCCGACCGCGCTGCCTTCGAACAGCGTCTTCCTCCTCATACAATCCAAGGGCGCACACGGTTCCCATGCCGCCACCGCGCAATCCCGGCTACTACCCCCGGCACTCGCTTGACGCGGACCTGGCCTACTCGCGGGCGTCGGCGTCGATTTCTCATCACGCCAGTGCGGTTCGTCCCGCGTCTGCTCGTCGACAGCTCTCATTTGCCGGAAGGGCCGACCAAGGGTCGCAGCCCGTTGCCGAGGACATTGTGGAGAAGGTCACCAACTTCCCATCGGATAAAATCCCATTGCCCCGGCTCCAGCGAAGAACGATCGGCCTGCAGTGCGCTGCGTGAAACCTCACTCCCCGTGGGCGCGTATCAGCAGTCGTGGGGAGAGACGCGATTGGGTATCCTTGACCGTGAAAGGGCGCAGGAGCCAGAACGCTGGATCCGGCGTGCCCGCAACTTGTCCCCGTTGCCCCGCGACGCTTGAAGCGAGGTGATCGCGTGGAACGTCGACCGGGACACTGGCCCGACCCACAAGCCGAACGCCGCGACCCGCGAGCCCCTTCCGGCGAACCGGTGTCGGGCCCCGGCACAGGCGGCCATCTCCCGCCTTGGTCGAGTCTTGGTCTTGGTCCGGCCCCATCGCCCGGGTTCGAGCGTGGCTGGGAACCGTCCGACGAGGAACTGGCCGAGAGCGCCGACCTGCCGGATCGCCCGCCATCTCGCCTGGGTCGCGGCGCTCGGATTCTCCTCCCCGCCATGGTTGGCCTCCTGCTTGTCGCCGGGGCCGTTGCTCTCGTCTGGTTCGACGTCATCGGCGGCTTGGATTCGGCGAGGCCGACGGCACCCGGAGTCGCCGGATTGCCCGGCTCGCTGGGCACGCCCGGTGCCGGCACGCGGCAATCGAGTCCTCGCGCCGGTACACCAGCGGCTGCACAAGCACGTACTCCCGCCGCAAGCCGCCAGACCGCAACGGGCACGACCGGAGAGCCATCGGCTCCGACTCGAGCGCCGGCGGGTGAAGCCGCGACTGCAGTGCCCAGGCTCCTCCTTGCTGTTGGTAAGGGCGAGGCCGGTGGGTTGAAGAGCAGCGACCTCGGGGCGCGATTGAGCGATGCCCTCGCCGCCCATCTCCCCGGTCGCGAGATCGAAGTGGTCGGCAACGATCGGACAGACGAGGCGTCCATCATCGTCGGGGCGGCCGATCCAGCACCCGCGTTCGTCGGACAAGTAGTGGCGATCGCGCCCCTGGCGCTCGTCACGTCGCCGCGGTTGCCGCTCGGCGGGGTCGGGCGCGATCAGGCGGACCAACTCCTCCGCGGCACCGTCACGAACTGGCGCGACGTCGGCGCGGAGCCAACACTCGCCGTCGAACCCCTCGCACTCCGGGGCTATGCGCGCGAGGGGACGAAACCGGTCGCCACCTACAAGGACTACGAAGCCCTGGTCGCTGGCCTGGCCGACCATCCGGGTGGTGTCGCCCTCGTACCGTTCGACCTCGTCGACTTCCGCGTCAACGTCCTCGCCGTCGACGGCATCGACCCGGTCCGAGGTGAAGGGAACGTTCTCGGCTACTCATTTGGCGAGCGGCTCTACGTCGGCGTCCGCTCCGACCAGTCGCAAGACCTGAAGCCGGCACTCGACGCGGCGCTCGCGACGCTCGGTCTGCCGCAGCCCGCGCTGGCGGTTGCCAGGCTCGGGTTTGCCGGCGACATCGTTCCCGGTCGCAACCCGAATCAGCGACTCGGCACTGCCGACGACGTCACCCACTCATTCACCGAGATCGCGTCCGATCTTGAAACTTACGATTTGACCGTCGCGAACCTCGAAGGCGTCCTCTCGGGGGCCGCTACGCCTGCCGGATCAGGTTTTGCGACCCCGTTTGCCGCCGCACCGACGTTGACGGACGGCTTGAAGCTCGCCGGGATCGACGCTGTCTCGCTCGCCAACGACCACGCGCGTTCTTCCGGCCCGCGGGGACTGGCCGATACCATAGCCGCCTTGAAGCAGGCAGGGATCGCTCCGCTGGGGGCTGGAGCGAATCTCACGGAGGCGAGGGCACCCCTCATCGTCGAAGTGGATGGGGTCAAGATCGCGATCCTGGCGGTAAATGGCATCAGCGCGAACGCGGACGGCTCCCTGCCGGGTGTCATTGGCGACGACGATGCGGCAACCGCGGATAGTCCGGGCACCAATCCTCTGGTTCTCAGTCAACTCCGGGCGGACATTCGCGCCGCCGCCAAGGAGGCGGACGTCGTCATCCCGTATCTCCACATCGGCGTCGAGGGTCAGGAAACGACGCCTGACTGGGCAGTCGAGGCCGCCCATGCCGCGATCGACGCCGGAGCCTCGCTTGTCGTCGCGACACACCCCCGTGTCGTCGGCGGGATGGAGACCTACAAGGGACGGCCGATCGTCTACTCGCTCGGTAGCCTGGTGGCGGATCAGATGCAGAGCATCCAGACCCGGCAAGGACTCATCCTGGAGGTGTCACTGCGCGGCAAGACGATCGTCGGACTCCGCTTCCACGGGATTGAGATCGAGGACTACAACCAACCCCGTCCGATGACCGGGGCGGAAGAGGCTGCCCTCCTCGATCGCGTCTGGTGGCTCTCCGATCTCGCGTCTCGCAACCGCTGAACGGGCGCTGCCGGACTGTGACGGCGTCTACCGGACCCATCAGACGTCGTGGCACCCTCTCTGCATGTTTGACTATGTACGCCTGCCAATCCTGGCCGAGAACACGCTGCATTGAGCCAGCCGGGAACCGCGGGGCAGTGCGTCGCGACGAACGCCGGCGACGGGCGACCGCAAGACGAGCGTCACGGCCGTCGCCATCGCAGCTTCTGGTGGGGAGGTGAGACTGGATGGTAGCAGCCCTGGCTAACGAAGCGAGTTGGAGTATCCCCCTGGGAACACCGGTCTACGACGTCGATGGGGAGAAACTGGGTTCGGTCAAAGGCGCCGACTACTACGTGCTATCTGTCGAGGAAGGGCTTCTGGTGATCACGACGTACACGGTGCCGATGGCCTTGGTCGAGCGCTACGAGGACGGGGCGTTGCATTTGAGTGTGACGAAAGCGGAAGCGGTGGGCAGCGGCGGCAACGAAAGGTAGCGACGAGCAGCGAGGTCAAATCAGCATCTGTACAGAGCGGCCAATAGGCTGGGCCGGCGCCTCTCGGTGCCGGCCCTTTCGGTGAGTACGATGCCTTCGGCGCTGTGGGGCTAATGCCGAGAGAACGTTGTCGAGCGCAGACCGCGACTCGCAAAACGAGTCCCGGATCGTTTCGGCGGATCCGTCCTGTCGATGTAACCGGCGGTCACACGCTACCATTGCGGTGCGAACGACGATCGCCTTGGCACTCTTTGGCGACTGTTGCCACCATCTCCCTCTCGCCGCGAGTCACGGGAGTGCCGTCCTCGATTCACGAGAGGGAACCTCAAGATGCGACGACAGCGATCACTGCTTCCGGTCGGTGCCATCGTGGTGGCGCTGCTCTTGATCGCGCCGTCGTTTGGCGGACAGCGCTCGGTCACCGGGACCGCGGCGACGCCGGCCGCGGAGGGTACGCCGGAGGCGGTGGCCGGCGTGCCGGCGGTCGTCTACCTGCTGCGGAACGGCGTGCTCTCTCCGGTCCAGCGGACCGAAGTTCTCACCAGTGGCTCGATCTTCGACGCCACGCTGGATGACCTCCTCAGCGGACCGCTGGATACGGAGGCCGCCGCGGGATTCCGTAGCGGCCTCCGGCAGCGGACCACCCGGACCGATCCGGTCGAGCTCGACTCGGGGTCGAGGACGGCGACGGTTTCGCTGTCGCGCGAGTTCCGTTCGGGCGATGAAGTGGTCCAGGCGACGCGGATGGCTCAGGTCGTCTTCACGTTGACCCAATTTCCCGCCATCCGGCAGGTGGAATTCATCATCAACGGCAGGGCGGTGGCCGCCTTGAACGGGGCTGGCGAGCGGATCGAGGGAGCCGCCACTCGGGGCGACTATCCGACGCTGCTGCCGCGCGTCTTCGTCGAGACGCCGGCGGCGTGGTCGGTCGTAACGACGCCGATTCAGGTGCGCGGCAGCGCCGAGGCGCCCGAGGGGACGCTCTTTTATCGCCTCGTCGATCGCGAGAATCGGGTTCTCGCCGAGGACGAGTTGGCCGTGCGTGGGCGTGGCGACGAGCGGCGCACCTTCAACATCAGCATTCCCTACACCCTCGACGCCCCGAGCCGCGGTGCGCTCGTGGTCTATGAGCTCCTCCCGGACGACGAACGCGAACGCAACACCTTCGCGGTTCCACTCGACCTCCGCAAGACGACGCCCGATCCGACTCCGACGCCGACGGCGACGAACACGCCGACCGCGACGGCGACCCCCACGGCAACGGCAACCTTCACGCCGACCGCGACCCCAACCAACACGGCGACTCCGACCCCAACGCCGACACCGACGGAGACACCGACGCCAACCGCGACTGCGACCGCGACCGCGACGCCGACCCCGGAGCCAACCGGTTCCCTGACGATTCGCGTCTTCGCCTGTCCCACGGGCATGACTGCCGACGACCTCGATCCAGACGCCTGCGACGTGATCACACGAGACTTCAACTTCCGGGTCGCGGGCGATGAGCTTGAAGAACCACTGACGATCGGCGATGCCGCGCGTCTGAGCCAGCAGCGCTTCCGCTGGTCCGATCTGCCCTACGGCACCTACGAACTGACCGAGACGCGCTTCCCGAGGGGATATGACTCCTTTTTCATCAGGCCATCTGAGATCGTTCGCGGCTCCGCTGAGGATGGGTACCGGATCACGATCGGTGATGACGACCCGGATGTGACGATCCGCGTCTACAACTTCCGCGCTGAGCCTGAGCCGACACCGGAGCCGGTTGGGTAGGTCGAGTTGGTGGGAGGCGGTCGGGGCCGGACCGTAACCCTCGGTCCGACAAAGAGATGATCGCAATGCCAGGCGCAGGCGACAACGGGCCAATCGGACGGTATCTCTACATCCGCTACGAGGACCCTGCCGCTGCCTTCCGAACCTACGACGCACGATTTCCCGAGGTGGCGCGCCGGGTCATCGGCCTGATCCGAGGACGGATGCCGGACGCACAGATCGAGCACGTCGGCAGCACGGCAGTACCGGGCTGCGCGGGGAAGGGAGTCGTCGATCTGATGTTTCTCTACCCGGCGGGGAGCCTCGCAGCGGCGCGGGATGCGCTCGACGGGCTGGGCTTTCAGCGACATGACCGACCCGGCGCGTTCCCGGAAGAGCGACCGGTGCGGATCGGGACGCTGAAGCACGATGGGGAGACCTTCCGGCTCCACGTCCACGTCATCGCCGCCGACTCACCGGAGGACGACGAGCAGCGCCGCTTTCGTGACGCCCTGTGTGCCGACCCGGCGCTGGTTGAGGAGTACGTCGCTCGCAAACGGGCCGTCCTCGCCGCTGGCGCGACGGACGGCAACGACTACAACCTGGGCAAGGAATCGTTCATCCGCGCAGTGCTCGGTGACATCGGTTGATCATCGTCACGATGTCGACGAAGGCCCCGGTTCTGTAGGCTGGGATTCGGCCTCGACCCGGATCGTCGCGAGCACGTCGTCGGCCGCAACGATCTGGTCGAGCGCGCAGGACAGAGTCTCCACAAACCCCGCCGAAGGCGCCTCGCAGACGAGCTCCATCTTCATGGCGCTGAGCGCGACGACGGGCTGCCCGGACTCCACGCGGTCGCCTGCCTCGACATAGATGCGCAAGACTTTGCCGGGAAGTGGCGCGCGAACCCGGCCGTCACTGGCGCGCTGCTGCCGGACGGCACCGGCCGTTGGACGCGGGCCAGGCCGGACCAGCCAGCGTCCGCCATTCCCACCGATCTCCAGCGCATCACCACGCTCAATGACGGCGAACCGGGCGACGCGCTCGCCGGCGGCAATCGTCCAGATTCCCGCCGAATCGCGCCACCAACGGAGGGAGAGAGCCTCCATGCCGATAGTCGCCTGCCAGGCACTTCCCGCGCGGTCGACGGTCACCCGCTCCTCCCAGTCTTCGCCGTGGAAGGTCAGCGTCGCGGCGCCTGAGAGCCGGAATGGGCCGATGGCGGACCAGGGGTCCGCGGTCGCGGAGCGAGAGCGATCGAGCGTCTGTGCGGTCGCTGCCAGGAGTGCCATCGTGCGCTCGGGCTGGGTCGGAGCGATGTCTCCAGCCGTTCGTGTCGTCGCATGTCCGGTCTGGACTGCATCGTCGCTGAGGAGACTGATGAGCCAGGGTAGGTTGGTGGGTACGCCTGCGACCACTGTCTCGCGTAGCGCGAGGCAGAGCGCAGCAACGGCAGACGCTCGGTCGGCATCGCGGGTGATCACTTTTGCCAGCATTGCGTCATAGGTTGAGGGAACGACGTCGCCCGACGCATACCCGGCGTCGACGCGGACATTGGGGCCGACCGGCCAACTCGCCGCCATCAGCGTCCCCGCTGCCGGGAAGAATCCGTGCCACGGGTCTTCGGCGTAGACCCGCGCTTCGATCGCATGACCGCGGGGGCGAGGCGCGTGCTCGACAGGCAACGAGGCGCCGGCGGCGATGAGGAGTTGCCATTCGACGAGATCGACACCGGTGACCATTTCGGTGACCGGATGCTCGACCTGGATGCGCGGATTGACTTCGAGGAAGGCAATCGTTCCGTCGCTGCCGAGCAGGAATTCGCAGGTGGCGATTCCGCGCAACTCCACCGCCTCCGCAATCCGGCAGGCATGGTTGTGGAGTGCCTGGCGTGTCTCTTCGGCGATGTTCGGCGCCGGTGCCTCCTCGATCACCTTCTGATGCCGCCGCTGCAACGAGCAGTCACGATCGCCGAGCGCGAGCACCCGCGCACCGTCGGCGACGACCTGAACCTCGACGTGTCGTGGCTCGATCAGCTCCCGCTCGAGGTAGACGGTCTCTCCCGCACCCGAAGACGCGCTCTCCCGCCGCGACGCTGCAACCGCCTCGACCAGCACCGCCTCGTCGGTTACTCGCCGAAGCCCGCGCCCGCCGCCCGCCTCCGCCGGCTTGACGAGAAGCGGGTAGCCGACCTCTTTCGCCGCCTCTAACCATGTGGCAGGGTCTTCACCGAGGGGGGGACTCGCCGGCAGAACTGGCGCGCCCGCGCCGACGGCAGCCGCGCGCGTCGCCAGCTTGTCGCCGCAGAGCCGAAGCGTGGCCGCAGTCGGCCCAACGAACCGGATGCCCGCCTCCGCGCACGCCTCGGCAAGCGCCGCCCGTTCGCTGAGGAAGCCGTAGCCCGGATGGAGAAACGCGGCCTTTGCCCGCCGCGCCGCCGATACGACCTGCTCGACCTCAAGCTCCGAACCGGCGGGGCCGACGATCTCGACCCGCCCAACCTGCCGTGCCGCGTACCCCTCCAGGTCCGGTTCGCCGAGCAGCACGATCGGCACGGCGCCCAACCGCCGGCACGTCGCCGCGATCCGCACGGCGATCTCACCCCGGTTCGCGATCGCCACCCGTTGGCCGGCAAGGGCGCTCACTGCGGCTCTGTCTCCTCCGGCACCCATGAAGGCGACCGCTTCTCGAGGAACGCGCGCAATCCTTCCTGCGCCTCGTCGCTCGCCAAGCGCTCCGCCAGGAGTCCGGCGGTTGCGGCCCGCGCGGCATCGGCATCGAGACCGCTCAGCATCGACGGAATGCGCTTGATCGTCGCCAGTGCACCGGGCGCACCACGTAGCAGGTCGGCGACAACGGCCTCGATCGCCGCGTCGAGTTCGTCAGGCGGAACCACGCGGTGAACGAGGCCGCAGCGCAGGGCCTCGTCCACGCCGAAGGGTGCCGCGAGCAGCATCCTCGCCGTCGCCTCCCGTGACCCGAGCGCTGCGATCACATACGGCGAGATTACCGCCGGCACCAACCCCAAACGGGCCTCGCTCAGCGAGAACCGCGTTCCCTCTGCCGCAATCGCGATGTCGGCCACGCAGACCAGCCCAACGCCGCCACCGAATGCCGCCCCATGCACCCGCGCCACGACTGGCACCGGGCACGCCGCGATTGTCGCGAGCAGGTCCGCGAGGTGCTCGGCGTCGTCCTGTGCTTGCCCATCGGCGGCCGCGTCGACGAATTCGGCGATGTCCCCGCCCGCGCAGAACGCAGGACCATCTCCGGCGAGGATGACGACCCTTGTCTCCGCCCCCTCCGCAATGTCGGCAAAAGCGTCGTGCAGCGCCGCGACCAGGGATCGCGAGAGTGCGTTGCGCCGTGCCGCGCGCGTCAATGTGATGCGGCGGACCGGTCCGTCCTGGGTGATGCTCAGTTCCTCCAACGGCCCTCACCCCCGGCCCCACTCCCTATCGCGGGAGAGGGGAGCGTCTCTGTCGGCGCGTACCTGGTAGGGACGCCGGGACGTGCGTTCCGCCTGTTGTCCAAGAGCAGCATTTTCGCGATGCCCTTCCCTATCGCGCTCCCCTCTCCCGCAATCGGGAGTGGGGCCGGGGGTGAGGGCTGCAAGTCACCTGCTGGACTGGTACCGAGATTCACACCCGCAACACTCCGTACTCCGTCGCTGGAATCGGCGCGTTCAGCGTCGTCGCAAGCGCGAGTCCGACGACCTGACGCGTTTGCCGTGGATCGATGATGCCGTCGTCCCAGAGGCGGGCCGTCGCGTAGTAGGGGCTCGCTTCTTCGGCGTAGCGTGCCTCGACCTCCTGGCGGATGGCTGCGAGCGCATTTTCGTCGAGTTCCACGCCCCGCGCTGTTGCGCTTTGTCGTCTGATGTCGGTTAGGACTCCGGCGGCCTGCTCTCCCCCCATCACCGCGATCCGGTGGGATGGCCAGGAGAAGACGAAGCGCGGGTCGTAGGCGCGGCCACACATCGCGTAGTTGCCGGCGCCGTAGCTGGCGCCGATCATCACCGTGATCTTCGGGACCTGGGCAACGGCGACGGCGGCGACCATCTTGGCGCCGTCCCTTGCCACGCCCTCGTGCTCGTACTTGCGACCGACGATGAAGCCGGTGATGTTCTGGAAGAAGAGGAGGGGAATCCGCTGCTGGGCGCAGAGCATGACGAAGTGCGCCCCCTTTCGTGCCGATTCGGGGAAGAGGATGCCGTTGTTCGCGATTACCCCAACGGGAATCCCGTAGAGATGCCCGAAGGCGCAAACGAGGGTCTGCCCATAGTCCGCCTTGAACTCCCGCAGCTTGCTCCCGTCGAGCACCCGTCGTAGCACGCCCCGCACGTCGTACGGATGACGCGGGTCCGTGGGCACGAGCGACAAGAGGTCTTCCGGGTCCTCCTCGGGCTCGCGGATCGTCTCCCGCTGCCAGGGAATTGGGGGTGGCGCCGGACGTGGCGCGCTCATCAAGTCGCGACCCAGCGCGAGCGCCTCCGTTTCATCCTCCGCGACGTAATCGACGACCCCGCTGATCCGGCCGTGAACGTCGGCCCCGCCGAGTTCCTCGGCCGAGACCTCCTCCCCAGTGGCTGCCTTGACGAGGGGTGGACCAGCCAGAAAGATCGTTCCGGCCCCGCGCACGATCACTGCCTCGTCGCACATGGCGGGCACGTAGGCGCCGCCGGCGGTACATGACCCGAGCACGACCGCGACTTGGCGTACGCCGTGCGCTGAAAGCACGGCCTGGTTACGGAAGATTCGTCCGAAGTGGTCCTTGTCCGGAAAGACCTCGCTCTGGAGCGGCAGGAAGGCGCCACCGGAATCGACGAGGTAGAGACAGGGCAGCCGGTTGGCAAGGGCGATCTCCTGCGCCCGCAGGTGCTTCTTGACCGTCATTGGGAAGTAGGTGCCGCCCTTGACGGTCGGATCGTTGGCGACGACGACAACCTCGCGACCGCCGATCCGCCCGATCCCGGTCACGATCCCCGCACCAGGACTTGCTCCGTCGTACATCCCCTCCGCCGCGAGCGGCGAGAGCTCCAGGAACGGCGACGCCGGGTCGAGAACCCGCTCGATCCTCTCTCTCACCGGCAACTTGCCCCGCGCCCGTTGCTTCGCCTGTGCGGCTTCGCCGCCACCGGCTGCGGCTGAGGCAAGCCGCTCGTGCAACTCGGCGACGGCCGCGACGTTCGTCGAGCGGTCTGCGGTGTCGGCAAGCGATTGGGTTACGGTCATCTGCCTGCTCTGATCATTCGGCTCGTTGGGTCGGTACCAGTCATCAGCGCGGACCCTGCCCCGGTCGCTGGCACATGCGATCATGATACTCGGGAGCAAGCAGGCCGATTGCACGTCGGTTCGAACTTCGGTGTCCAATCGTATGTCGCTAGCTCCATCACCTCGAATCCTGCAGCACGCGTGTACGGTGGCGATGGAGGAGGACGAATCGTCGTGGGACAGACCTTGCGGGGAGTTTTCACCATCCCGGTCACGCCTTTCGATCAACGTGGCGAGTTGGACGAAGCCTCGCTGAGGCGCGAGATCGACTGGTGTGTGCGGGCGGGGGCACACGGGATCGTTGCCCCGGTGAACGCGAGCGAGGGACCGGCGTTAACCGACGAAGAGCGGCGACGCGTCAGCCAAATCGTCGTCGAGACCACGGCGAATCGGGTACCGGTGGTGATCGGCGTCTCCGGCGTCAGCCAGCAAGCCTCGGTGCTCTACACGAGCGGGGCGCGCGAACTCGGCGCCGACTCGGTGATTGCGATGCCGCCATATGGGGTACGCCTCGCCGATCCGGAGGCGATCGTCGCCTTTTACCGAGCGGTCGCTGAAGCGGCGAACGGCCTGCCGGTCTTCGTCCAGAATTGGTCCGGCCCGGCGGGCACCCCGATGAGCGTCGACCTCCTGGTTCGCCTCCTTTTGGAGATCCCCGCCGTCTCCTACCTAAAAGAGGAGACACTCGACGCCAGCCACCTGATGACGGCGGTGTTGGCGCGTGCCGGAGATGCCTGCTTGGGGATCATGGGCGGCATCGGCGGTCGGTATCTGCTCGATGAATTCCGCCGCGGCGCCTGCGGCACCATGCCGGCATGTCAGGTGACTGACGTTCACGCCACGATCTGGAATGCACTGGACCGGGGTGACGAGGTTGACGCTCGACGGTTGTTCAACCGTCTATTGCCGCTCCTCAACCTGGAAGCGCGGTACGGCGTCGCGCTGTACAAGGAGGTCCTGGTCCGCCGCGGCGTGATCGAGCACGCCACCCTCCGCGGCCGGGCCGGCCTGGTCCTCGACGACTTTGACCGCCGCGAACTAGACGCTGTCTGGCAGGATATCGCGGATCTGTTGACAGTCTGAGGTCGTTTGTGGTCCGCCGTCGACGGTGGGTCGGGCAGCCTGAAACGCTTCAGGTCGGTGCGTAAGGAGGAGGCAGAATGTCCGGTCTGTCTTGGGGAGCCACCGAGGATGCACGGCTCAACGCCATTCGCGACGACCTCGCGCGCGTCAGCACGGCCTCGGCCAATCAACTCCTACTCCGTTTCGGCTGGCGCAACACGTACATGGTGGGGTTGCGGCCGCTCCAAACGCTCGGTCTTGGCCGGCGGATCGTCGGGCGGGCGCGAACCTGCCGCTACTTGATGCGCCGGGGACCGGAGGGGGCGCCGGACCCGGCCGCCCGGCGGCAGTCGGCGGAGATTACGCTGATCGAGTCGATCGAAGCCGGCGACGTCTTTTGCGTCGACGCGCTCGGGGTGCCGACGGCGGGGATTATCGGCGACATCCTGGCGGCGCGGCTGCTGGCGCGTGGCACCGTGGCCGCCGTGATCAACGGGGCCGTCCGCGACGAGCCCTATCTGAACGAAGTTGGCCTGCCGGTCTTCACTGCGACGACCCATCCTGCCCCGAGCGGTCGCGATCTCATCGCCGTCGACTACGACCGGCCGGTGAATATGGCCGGCGTCCAGGTCCTGCCGGGCGACGTCATCCTCGCCGACGACGAGGGCGTCCTGGCAATGCCGCTCGACCTAGCGGAGGTGATCGCGGCGACCGGACCGCCGAAGGAGCTCCTCGAGGCGTGGATCCGCGCCAAGATCTCGGCGGGTGGCTCTGTCCACGACTACTACCCGCCCACTCCGGAAAAGGCGGCCGAGTATACGAGTGAGACCGGGCGGGAGGTGAAGCCGGAATCCACCATTCCGCCCACTTCCGGCCGCTGACGCCCAAGGGGTGAGGAGAGCGCTGAGTGAAGATCACCGACATCCGGACCGCCGAGATCAAGGGCCACGGCTACTCCACCTACGTCCGCATCTATACGGACGAGGGGCTGATCGGCAACGGCGAATGCATCCACGGCGGCGAGGGCTGCCCCGCGATGGTGCACGCGCTGAAGCAGTACATCCTCGGCGAGGACCCGCTCGACGTCGATCGACTCTTCGAGCAGATGCGCCGGGCCCGGCTCTTCGACGGGGCAATGGCCGGCGCGACCGTCACCGCGATGACCGGAATCGAGATCGCGCTCTGGGATTTAGCCGGCAAGGCACTCGGGGTGCCGGTCTACCGCCTCCTCGGCGGCAAGTTCCGCGACACCATCCGTCTGTACTGCGATTGCCACGCCGGGGACGACTTCGCTCCGGACGCCTATGCCCGGCGCGCGAAGGAAGCCGTCGCGCTCGGATTCGACGCGATCAAGTTCGATGTTGACGAGACGCGAGCCGGTTTCCGCACCGACCGCTGGAACTGGCACGCCTCGAACGCGGAGCTCGACTGGATGGTGGAGCGGGTTGCCGCCGTGCGGGAGGCAGTCGGTCCGAAGGTCGACCTCGCCATCGACATGCACGGCCGGTACGACATCGCCAGCGGCATCGCCGTTGCGCGCGCTATGGAGCCATTCCGGCTGCTCTGGCTGGAGGAGCCGGTGCCGCCGGAGAACGTCGCGGCGATGCGCGAGGTGAAGCGCGTCTCGCCGGTCCCGCTCTGCGCCGGTGAGAATCTGTATCTGCGCTGGGGCTTCCGCGACCTCCTGGAGCAGCAAGCCGTCGACTACATCATGCCGGACATCCCGAAGTGCGGCGGCTTATCCGAATGCCGCAAGATCGCCAATCTGGCCGAAGTCTTCTACGTCCCGCTGGCACCCCACAACGTCTGCGGTCCGCTCGGGACGATGGCCTCTGCTCACGTTTGCGCCTCGATCCTCAACTTCCTGGTCCTGGAGTGGCACTGGCTCGACTACCCCGGTTGGGACGAACTGACGCTGCAAGACCAGCCGGTGATCCGGAACGGCCACGTCGTCCTCACCGACAAACCCGGCATCGGGCTGGAGGTCAACGACGAGGTTGCGCGGCGGTATGTCCGTCCTGGCACCGACTACTTCGGCGAGCGTCCCTGA
>JAXDKI010000365.1:0-7476 GCA_034667245.1 Thermomicrobiales bacterium
GCCAAGTGAGAATACGAGCAGCGGGGCCCATGCCGTGCGCCCCGCTGCACGTATTCGAGCACGGGAAACATCCACCTTCCTCACCAAAGGTCTCCCTTCGGCAGTCCATCAACCTCCGCCGATCCGACGCGGTGGAATCTGTTGACCGTGTTACGACCCGGTGCTAGAGTGCCGTGGCATTCACGAAACAAGTGCGTGAGCCCCATGAGGAACATAACCGGACGAGATTCGACGATGTTTGGGCATCGAGAGGAGCGGCGTACGATGGTGCGGCGAGATCGGCGTGAGATCGAAAACTTTCAATCAGGGGACGTGACGGACGTGATCCTCAACCGGCGACGGTTGCTGAAGCGCGCGGGAGCGCTGGGTCTCGGCGTCCCGGCGCTTGCAGGACTTGGCGCGGTCCTTGGTCCACACGGGCGAGTGTCGGCGCAGGATGTGAGCTGCCCACCGGCGGCGACGCCCTCGGCGGACGCGATGGGAACGCCGGAGCCGGCGAGCGGGAAGAGGATCGGCGTCTCGGTCGCCTATCTGGCGGTGCCCTTCTACGCCAACTTCAAGACCGGTCTCGCCGACGGGGCGAATCGGTTTGGATTTGAATACGAGCTACGCGACGGGGGCGGCGGTGATCTCTCGAAAGAGGTCGCCAACCTCCAGGACTTCGTCGCCCAGAAGTTCGATCTGATCCTACTGACTCCCTCCGGCGAGGGGATCATTCCGGGGATCAAGCAGGCGAACGAAGCCGGCATCCCCGTGATCGAGGTCAACAACCGCGCAGGGTTCGAGAGCGGAAATGCCGAGGTGGTCACATACGTCGGTGCGGACGATGTCGAGTTTGGCCGCCTCCAGGCAACGCTGCTCCACGACATCTTCGGGGACAATCCGGCCAAGATCGGCTACGTGCAAGGTATCACCGGCACCTCGCCGCAGATCATGCGCGGCCGGGGTTTCGAAGAGGTCCTCGCTCAGTACCCGCAGTACGAAATCGTCGGGCGGGTGACGGATGACTTCGACAGCGCGAAGGCACTGGCGGTCACCCAGGACTTGCTCACCCGCTTCCCCAAGGGAGAGCTCGACGTGATCGTGTTGCAGGGACCGGAGGGGGTCTCTGCCGCCGATTTCGCCCGCAAGAACGGCCGCGAAGAGGTCAAGTTCATCCTGGGCGACTACCCGGCAGACGTGCGTCAAGCGATCATGGACGGCTACGTGACCGGGACGATCAATCAGAATCCGTATCCGCAGGCATTCGAAGCGATGCACATGGCCTGGCTCTACTTCAACGGCCGCGACAGCGAGATCCCCAAGCCGAACTACCTCCCACTGCCGATCATCACCCAGGAGAACGCAGAGGCGACTCCGCCGGCGTGGGGGTGCTAATCGAGCCGCTAGCCGCTAGCCGGTAGGAGTGCCCATCACATGACCGGTGTCTCCCCAACTGTCGACCATCGGCGTCGGCGGGACGCGCTCGTAGGGGACCCCTCGCGGCAAGCAGCTAGCGGCTAATGGCTCGCATCGCGATGAAGGTCTACGACCTGCAGTGGTTTACGACCTTCGGGATGGACTACGACGAGGCGGCCGCGGCGTTGCGGGAGGACGGGGTCGATCTGGTGCTGACGCAGAACCGGATCGACCCGCTGCCAAGTTCGGGTGTCGATCAGGCGGGGTATCTCGCGCGTTACGCCGAGCGTATTCAATCGTACGAGGATGCTGCCTGGATCGACGCGCTCCGTCGAGCAGGACTCGGGGTCGAGCAGACGACCGCAACGTTTTTCGCGCCGGATGCGCTGGCGATCTTTCCCGACGCACGGCCGGTCAACGCGGACGGCGAGCCCGATCGTGGCTTCGACTGGTATGTTGGCATCTGCCCGACGCACGACGGGTACCTGGCATGGAAAATCGACCGGCTTCGCCGCGTCGTGGACGAACTCACGCCGGACGGCCTCTTCCTCCAGTTCACGCGTTTTCCGGGCTTCTGGGAGAACTGGATTCCCCGCTATCGCATCTCGAATGCCGACCGCTTCTGCTTTTGTGACCGGTGTCGGCTGCGCTTCGCCGCCGACGAAGGGATCGTCCTCCCGGACGGCGGCGTTCCTGTTCAGGCGACGAAGATCCTGACGGAGCACGGGGAGGCGTGGACGCGGTGGCGGTGCCGCCGGGTGCTGGAGGTGATCGAGCGGATTGCGGAGGGGGTTGGGGCGGATCGGCGAGGCCTGCGGAGCATGCTCAACACCTTGCCGTTTCCCGCGTCCGACTTCGATGGGATGAACGTGAGGCGTGAGATTGCCGCGCAGGATCTCTCACTGCTGGCAAAGCGGGTCGACCGGTTCGAATTGATGACGTATCTCCAGATTCTGGCGCGTCCTGCTGATTGGATCAAGACGGTCGTGACCGATGCAAGGCGACAACTCCCGGCAGACCGCGAGGTTGTCTGTACGTTGCAGGTCGCCCCACTCTACACCGATGGCATGCACGAGGGGCGGGGTCGGTCGAGGAGCATCTCCGCCGATGAGCTCGTCCTGGCGGCGACGACGGCGCTTGATGCAGGAGCCGACGGACTCGTGTTCTACCACTGGACCGATTTCCTCGAAGACGAGGCGCAGGGTGGGCGGAAACGAGCTGCTCTGCGGGAGATTGCCCGTGGATAGCTCGCCGGTCGCGCCGGTGCTGCGGGCGACCGGCATCAGCAAGCGGTTCGGAGCGGTCGTTGCGTTGGAAGACGTCGGAATCGAGGTGGCGGCTGGCGAGATTGCCGGTCTGGTCGGGGACAACGGGGCGGGCAAGTCGACGCTGATCAAGATCTTGAGCGCCGTCCTACGAGCGGATACGGGGACAATCGAGTTCGACGGTCAGCCAATGAGCTTCGCCTCGCCGGCGGAGGCCCGGGCGGCCGGGATCGAGACCGTTTACCAGGACCTCGCGCTCGCCGGCAACATGACGGTCTGGTCGAACATCTTTCTCGGGAGGGAGCGCACCAGCGGTCTTGGTCTGCTCGACAAACGCGGCATGGCCCGCGAAGCGCGGCAGATGCTCGAACGATTCCGGATGAACGTGCCGCCGATCAATGCACCCGTCGCCGCGCTGTCCGGTGGACAGCGACAGGCGATCGCGATCGCGCGGGCCGCGGCGTGGGGTTCGAAGCTGATCATCATGGACGAACCGACGGCCGCCCTCGGGATCGGCGAGACTCGGGCGGTCGAGGAGGTCATTCTCGGTCTGAAGGAGCGCGGGTTCGCCCTCCTGATCATCAGCCACAACCTTGACCAAGTCTTTCGGCTGGCCGATTCGATCTGGGTGCTGCGGCGGGGGCGACTGATCGGGATGCGTCGCCGGGCGCAGACGACGCCGGACGAGATCGTCAGCCTAATCACCGGCGCCGCGGCAGCGACCGGCAGGGAGAACGTGGCGTGAGCGTCAGCGCGGCGGCAGCATCCTCGCCTGTCGTGGAGCGGACGAACCTGTCGCAGGTGGCGCGGCGCTACGGCATCGCCGCCGTCTTTGTCGCGTTGGTCGTGGCGATGTGCATCGCCTCGCCGCAGTTCCGGACCGAGGCGAACGCGATCAACCTGCTACGCCAGAACGCGGTGATCGGGATTATGGCCTGCGCAATGACCTTCGCCATCGTGCTCGGCGGGTTCGACCTCTCGGTCGGCGCCGTGGCGGCGGCGGCCAGCGTCGTGGCGGCGAAGATCATGATCGGCGTCAGCGGTGACTCGGTCTTCTCGGGTCAGGATGTCGTCCTCGGGCTCCTGGGCGCGGTGGGTGTCGGACTCGCGGTCGGGCTGCTGAATGGGGTGCTCATCGCCCACGTCGGGGTCAATCCGTTCGTCTCGACCCTCGGCACGATGACGGTGCTGCGAGGTCTGATCTACGTCTGGACGAATGCGACGCCCCTCTTCGGCGTGCCGTTCGGCTTCACCGAGGTGGGCCTCGGCAAGACCCTCGGCATCCCCAACCCGTTCTGGATCTTCCTGTCGATCGCGCTGGTTCTGATCGTGCTGCTCGGCCAGACAAGATTCGGACATTATGTCTACGCGATCGGCGGGAATGCCCTCGCGGCGCGTGAGATGGGAATCAATGTCCGGCGCGTGCGGCTTCTCGTCTACGCGATCACCGGTGTCTGCGCCGCGGTGGCCGGCATCATCCTGGTGGGACAGACGGCGACGGGACAGCCCGCCGGAGCGCTCGGCTATGAACTGACGGCGATCGCCGCGGTCATCGTCGGCGGCGCGTCGCTGAGCGGTGGCCAGGGAACGATTCCCAATACGATCGTCGGGGTTTTTCTCCTTGGCGTCGTCTCGAACGCGCTCAACCTGTTCGGCGTCTCCCCCTTTTGGCAGCCAGTGGCGACGGGGACCATCCTCGTCATAGCCGTAGCAATCGACAGTGCGGCAGCGCGTAGCGTGTCCTCCCGGTAAATCATCGCGGCCTCTCTGTCGGGATTGCCCCTTTGGAAGGCAGAGACTGGAGGAGCAAGGGCGGTCTGGGTGTGCATATGTCAGCGGCGGTGACAGTACGCGAGGTGCACAACATCGACCACGTCGCGTTGGATCAACTCGCCGAGATCCTGATCGCCGTCGTGGCGCGGGGCGCCTCGGTCGGATTCTTGCCACCCTTACGACGCGACGAGGCAGACCACTATTGGCGTGGGGTGCTGAAACCGGGAGTGATCCTCCTCGTTGCGGAGCGGGACGGACGCATCGTCGGCACCGCGCAGCTCGAGTTGGCGATGCGCGCGAACGGCCGTCACCGGGCCGAGGTCAACAAGGTACTGGTCCATCCAGATTGTCAAAGGCAGGGGATCGGGCGGAAGCTGATGACCGCAATCGAGGAGGTCGCACATCGAGAGCGGCGAACGCTCTTGCACCTCGACACGCGGGAGGGCGATCCCTCGAACGACGTCTACCGCGCGCTCGGCTGGGTCGAGGCCGGGCGTATCCCCAAGTGGGCACGTTCGGCGGCTGGCACGCTCGAGGCAACGGTTTTCTACTTCAAAGAGCTGCAGTAGCTCCAAGCATTCACGGGTGACGAGGGGCACGAGTCCCGGCAGCCACAGGCGCAGGGACGGCCACCGGACGCGGCGTCGAGGTACCGCGTCCGGTGGTGCTCGCCCATGCCGCTGTATTGGTCAGACCGCGACGGCAGCGGTGGTGCGGACGGCCGCTTCGATTCGCTCCAAGGCTTTGCGCAGATTCTCTTCCGAGTTGGCGTAGGAGAGTCGGAGATAGCCCTCGCCGTGCTTCCCGAAGGCGGTCCCAGCGAGGGCGGCGACGCCGTGCTCGTTGAGCAGGTGATCGGCGAACGCTTTGCTCGTCAGTCCGGTACGACTGATGTTGGGAAAGACGTAAAAGGCGCCCTTCGGACTCAGGCAGGAGAGGCCGGGGATGGCATTCAGGCCGTCCACGATCAGGTCGCGACGGCGGCGGAAGGCGGCGACCATCGACCGGACCTCGTCCTGGGGACCGGTGAGTGCTTCGAGCCCGGCGCGTTGGACGGCCATCGAGGTGCAAGAGACGCTGTTGACCATCAGTTTGGAGATAACGCCGGCAAACTCGGCGGGCATCGCGCCGTAGCCGAGGCGCCAGCCGGTCATCGCGTAGGTTTTGGAGAAGCCGTCGAGGATGATCGTTCGCTCCGCCATGCCGGGCATCGTGGCGATCGAGACGTGCTCGCCCTCGTAGAGGATCTCGGCGTAGATCTCGTCGGCCAATACGGTCAGATCATGCCGCACGGCAAGGTCGGCGATCGCCGCAATCTCCTCACGATTGAGGACGCCGCCGGTGGGATTGCCGGGGCTGTTCAGGATCAGCAGCTTCGTGCGCGGAGTGATGAGCGAGGCCAGTTCCTCGACGTCGAGGGCGAACTCCTTCTCCTCGCGGAGGGGCGCCGGGACGGCTGTTGCCCCGGTGAAGTTGATCATCGACTCGTAGATGGGGAAGCCGGGGTTCGGGTAGATCGCCTCGTCGCCCGCTTCGAGCAAAGCCAGAATGACGAAAAACATGATTGGCTTGCCGCCGGGTGTGACGACGATCTGGTCGGCGCCAAAGCTCGTTCCCCGCGAGCGGTTGAGGTAGTCGGCAATCGCCTGCCGGAGCTCCGGCTGTCCGGCCGACGCGCCGTAGTGTGTCCAGCCGGTTTTGAGGGCGTGGCAGCCCGCCTCGATGACATTTTCCGGCGTGTCGAAGTCAGGCTCACCGATCTCGAGGTGGACGACATCGCGTCCCTGCGCCTCCAAGGCACGAGCTCGGACCAGGACCTCGAAGGCGGTCTCCGTGCCGAGTCGTCCCATCCGCGTCGCGAGCTTCATCGTCTACTCTCCCACCCTTCACCGCAGCGTCGATACTGCACTCATCTGGCACCATTCAGGCGCACATCCACCATACCGGAAGCATACCGGCTCGGTGCGGGTATCGCGATAGGTTGTGATTGGAATGACGAGCATGCGCCTGGTCACGCCTCCAGTACACCTACTGGAAAGCGCTCTATCCCCGCGCCCACGTGTGGTAGACAAAGAAGCTGACGAACGACCAGGCAAAGTAGACGACGATCGGCCAGGGGATGTGCCGTTCGGCGAGACCCGCTTCGACGGTGTGGCCGTTGACGCGGGCGGTGACCGGGGGCCGGTCCCGTCCCAGGCGGGCGCGGTCGACCCAGAGCAATGTCATCAGAGGGAGCGCCCAGATCATGTACCAGGAGTGCGCATTCGGTGGGAGGTAGGCGAGTGCGACCATCACGACCGCCCACGATTGGAGTTGCCAGCGCAGGAGCATCGTCGGCGACGGATCGGGGAGCGCCGGCCGCTGTCGCAGCAATACTTCCCGGCGAACCAACCAGAAAACCGCTCCGGCGACAAAGAGGATCGCGGCACCCTGGGCGATCTTTGCGCCATCCTCTGGTAGCCACCCCCCGGAAAACCCGAGGCGAGGAGCCAGCCAGATCCAGAACGGGTTGGAACGCAACGGTTTCTCGACGTAGAGAGTCCGCTGGTTGTCCAGCATCGCACCGGGCAGACGACCGCCCCCCCAGTACGGGGCGAATGCCACGACTGCCAATGCGAGCACGACCGCAACGTCCAGGACCCAACGCCGGGCGATGGCCTTGAAGGGTTCGCCACGCCGGGCGAGTCGGACCAGGGCGGCCAATCCGAGGAGCGGTAGGGTGACCGGTTTGAAGAGGGCGGAAAGGGCGATCAGGAGGAGTCCGCCTCGGATCCTCCCCGGTTTCGGCGAGGTCACCAGCACGAGACCACCGAGCGCGACGAGCATCAGCAGTGGGTCAAGGTGCGCGGTGGCCGCCGACTCGTACAGCACGATTGGCGACCAGGCCACGAGCACGAAAGCGACGACCCCCTTGCGCGGATCGCCGGTGAGACGCCGCGCCAGATGAGCCGTGACGAGCGCGAGACCGATCGCCGCGACGCCGAGCAAGGCCTTGAAACCGAGGCTGGTCGCCAGGGGACTTGTGTCGGTCGCCAAGTTG
>JAXDKI010000366.1:0-6011 GCA_034667245.1 Thermomicrobiales bacterium
CATCCGAACCCATTGCCGACCCGGGCTTGGTCGTCCCATCCGGCTGCTCTTCCAGGAACGGGCGTCCCTCCACGGTAGGGAGAAAATCCTTCAGATCTTCGGCCTTGGTCGACGGGTGATCGTGCAACCGCCGCCAGCTCTCGCCCGTGGCCAAATCGACCACGATGATCCCGTTCGGCCCCTGTTGAGACGAGTCTGTGATGAATGCCGCACCCGCGTCGCCGCGTCGAAGGTCGAACCGAACGTCGTTCAGGTAGGTGGTCGGTAACGCGACATCCTGCGGGAACAAGATCGTCTGCACGACCTGGTCGGTCGCCAGATCGACGCAGACGAGTTTCGGTCCGCCATACTGCGTCGGCTGGAACAGCGGGCTGCCGGTGTCGAGAATCCAGAGACGGTCGATCGGATCGACGACGACGCTCTGGACTGACACCAGGTGTTCGGCATCGTCCCGCGCACGGGCCTTGTTGAGCTCCGCACTTGGGTACGGCACTTCCCGCCGATCGCGGAGCTCGGCGACACTGAACGGCACGGAGTCACCCCATTTCGGGTAGTTGACGAAAATCCGACCCTGGTGGGAGACCGTCACGCCGGTCGGCATCGCCCCGTCGAAGAGGGCGACCCCCTCCAGTCTGCCGACCACCTCGTCCGCGAGTAGAAGCTCTTCCTGAAAAACCATGGCAAGCTCTCCGCGCATACAACACCCTCTCGCGGGCTCCCTACTGGGACCATCCGGTCGAGGATCTGCTAGTCAGGTGCGGCCACTCGCGACATGACCACTACGTCGATGCAGCCATCTGCCTTGCTTCCTGGCCGAAACGCAAGTCGGGAACGGCTTCGCGGGGCACCGGTGGTCGTCGTGACGAGCGCACATCTGTCCACCAGCCGTGGACGAAAGGCTCCTTGCATGGCTAATGCCACGAGCGAACTGCACAAGCAAAGGCGCTATGTCATTGAGTCTTTACAGAGGGCAAATGTCTAGTGAGAATTGGTATTCACCGAATGTCTATGAGGAGAATGTCTTTCCTGCCCGTATATCGCCCCCAACGCCACGGCTCAGTCGAAACGAAGAAATGCGCGAATGGCTGGCCGATGCCGCGCGAACACCGGTCCAAATCAGCCGGCGCCTACACCGTTTCAGGGTTGGTTTCTGCCCCGTCCACCGAGGTCCCGCCAACTCGCCTCCTGGACGCTGCTCGTTTCACTACCGCGACCACCACGACGACTCGACATCCAGAAGATGACCGCGGCGACGAACGGAAGCACGAAGAGGAGAACTATTCCAACCTTAAAGACGGCGCCAATGATTCCGTGGAACATCCAACCAAGGATCAACCCAAGCACGAGACCGGCGATCAGTCCACAACCGGACCACCGCAGACGTTCCCGCATCCCTTCGCTCATCATCTGCATCGCCCACCCCTCAACGTTCGCACAGCAACAATGGTGACACGACCGGCCTATGCCTCACAATGTGGTCCCGCATCCCGCCGTGCGACGGAGTCGACGTGCACCGTGCCATGGTGACTCCGCGACACATCTTTCGTTCGGGGTATTGATACCCCTATACTGAATGGAACAGAAGTTCTATCCCCTGGGAGCGCTCACGATGCCGGTTCTGGCGCCAACGCAACACCACCCAACCCAATCACGGGTCCTCGCGCCAGCCGGCAAACCGCCGGCGTCGGTTGACCGACGGCTGCGAGACCTCGGCGACGACTCCCTTGCGATGCTGCCAGCCAAACTGCAATGGCAGTTGGCAGCGTACTACCGAGCTGTCGGCGCCTTCGATGTTGCCGCGCGCGTCCTCGACGCCGCCGAGCGCCGTGGCGGCGAGTCGATACGGCTGCTGGAAGAACGCGCCCGGCTCGCCTTCGCGATGGGCAGTCATGGCGACGCTCGTCACTTGCTCGAGGAGCGGGCACGACGCGCTCCCTCGCCGACGGCCCAGGTAGCTCTGGCGCGCTTTCACCTCGAAACCGGAGAGTTGGAAGTCGCCGAGCGCCTGAGCGAAGAGTTGTCCCGCGCCAACCCGGACCTGGTTACCGTCTCCACACTCGCAGCGGACGTGGCCCGTGCACTTGGCGACTTCGAGACCGCCCGGAGTTACTACCTTGGCGCCGTCGACGCGCGCCCTGACAACGCCGGCGCCCTCCTCTCCCTCGCCCGCCTCGCCGTCGACGAAAGTGACCAGGAGGCGGCAGCCGCGTTCCTCCGCCGCGCAGTCTCTGCTGCGGACGAACACGTGACCGCAGGGCAATGTCTGGCCGCGGCAGACATTGCCGCGGCCCTCGGTCGGGCCGAGCAAGCGGAGGAATTGCGCAGCCGCGCAGCGTCGATCGAACAAGTCCGAACCGAGGCGCTCGTCGCGGAGGTGCTCGCCGCGCTGCCAGACGCGCCGCCTGAGCCGCATTCAAGCGAGAGCCTCATCAGTCAATCGCCGCCGCCTCCACCAGCGTCGCCCAGAATCGAGGCGGCAGCACCATTGGCCGACGAGCCGCCCGCTCCCGCTCCGGCCGCAGTTGCCTGGAACGCGGCCGAGCCGACTGTCGAGCTCGATCCTCGGGTGATCGAGACACTCCGCCGCGACTTCGGCCATCACGCGCTCCGCCCCGGTCAGGCGGCGGTCATCGCCAAGGTGATGGCCGACCGCGACACCCTCGCGATCATGCCAACTGGTGCCGGCAAATCGCTGACCTTCCAGCTCCCCGCCATGCTGCGCGACGGCACGACGCTCGTCATCTCGCCACTGATCGCGCTCATGAAGGACCAGGTCGAGTCGCTGCCGACTCCTGTCAGGGAGCGCACGGCCCTGATCAATAGCACCCTCTCGCCGGAAGAGCTCCGTGCCCGTCTGGCCGACCTCCGCGAAGGACGCTTGAAGCTCGTCTACGTAGCACCGGAGCGGCTGCGCGACCATGCCTTCCTCCGCGCCCTCCGCGCCGCCGGAACGTCGCTCGTCGTGATCGACGAAGCACACTGCATCAGCATGTGGGGCCACGACTTCCGACCCGACTATCTCTTTATCCCGAAGGCGCTCCCAGAGCTCGGCGACCCGACCGTCCTCGCGATTACCGCCACGGCGACCCCCACGATGGCGACACAAGTCGCCACCGGACTCCGTCGGGACCTTGAGCGACTTCGCATCAGCGTCTTCCGGCCGAATCTCCACTACGAAGTCCACCAACTCGACAACCGCGAACGTAAGGTCGCCAAGGTGATCGAGATCTGCCGGCGAGAGCAAGGCGACGGCATCGTCTACGTCGGTTCGCGCAAAGATGCCGATTCGATCGCCGCACTGCTCCGCGACAATCGGGTTGCCGCTATTCCGTACCACGCCGGTCTCGCGCCCGACGTCCGCGCCCAAAACCAGGATCGGTTCATGCGCGGCCAGGTCCGCGTCGTCGTCGCGACCGTCGCCTTCGGCATGGGCGTCGACAAGGCCGACGTGCGGTTCATCGTCCACCTCAACCCACCGGCCTCGCTCGAAGCCTACGCCCAGGAATCCGGCCGCGCCGGACGCGATGGCCAGCCGGCGCGCTGCGTCCTCCTTGCCTCGCCGACCGACGAGTCGAATCTGAAGCGCCTGGCCCGTCGCGACGAGATCGATCTAGAAGCGCTGCGACGCGTCTACGCCATGATCAAACGATCTGCCAGCGGCGACTGGGCGATCATCGGTCGGGACGCCCTCCTGCCGTCCGTATCGTCGGACCAGGAAGACGAAATTGATCCAAGGATCGCCCTTGGTATCCTCGACCAGGCCGGTCTCGTCATCCGTCATCCGGACGCCCCGGCATCGTACGACCTCCGCTGGCGTTTATCGTCAGCCGACGACGTCGAACCGGATCTGGACGATGTCGACGAGGCCGCCTGGGAGCGCGTGCTGCGCTGGCTCGGTCCCGAGGCGAGAGAGCGGGCGTCGATCATCCGCACCGCCGAGGCCTGCGCCGCAACCGGTTTGACACCCGTCGAGCTCGACCGCCTGCTCGTCAGCCGGCCGGAGCTCTCCGTCCGCGAGGGTTCCCGCGGGGTCTGCCTGCAACTCCTCCCGGTCACCGGCTCCGCCACGTCCACCCTGACCACGATCCTGGACCGTGCGAAGAGCGACGCCGAGCGGCGCATCCGCCAGGTCATGGCCTACGTGCGCGGCAGCCGATGCCGCCACGTCGCGATCGCCGCGCACCTGGGCGAACAACTCGATCCATGCGGTACGTCGTGCGACGCCTGTGCGGCTGCCACGAGCCAAGTAGGACGGCGAACTGTGCAGGCGTCCGTCGAACCATCGCCCGCTCGAACGACCATCACCGCCCAGGACGCCCTCGCCGTCCTCGAAGGCGTCCGCACGCTGCCATTCCCGATGGGGAAGACAGGACTGGCGAAGCTGCTGACCGGTTCGGTCGAAAGTCGCGTCCGCGCCGACCGTTCGCCTGCCTTCGGCGCCCTCGCCGGTCTCACCCGGAGCAAAGTCGAAGGGCTCATCGACCGCCTCGTCGCCGAGGGCTATCTCGACCGCGACCTCGACCACGAGTTCAAGCTGATCACCCTCACCCAGCGCGGCACCGAAGCGACGCTCGACGACCTTGCATCCTTTGCCCAGTCGCCAAAGCTGTCTACATCCACTCATTCCGCCGCCAAGGCGTCCATGCCATCCGTCGAAGACGGAGACCTAGGCGAAGCAGACCAGATCCTGCTCGATCGGCTCTCGGCCTGGCGTCGAGAGAAGGCGTCGGTCGAAGCCGTGCCACCCTACGTCATCGCCCACAACAGCATGCTCCGCAACCTCGCTGTCACCCGCCCAACAAACACCGCCATGCTCGCCTCAGTCCCAGGTTTCGGCCCCGCCCGGGTCGAACGCTACGGCGCGGAGCTCCTGCGCCTCATCGCAAGCACCCGGTCCTCGTGACCACGCGCTGAATCACGCCCCCCGCTTGATGAGCAAGCAAGGGACTACGTCCTCGTCGGATAAGCTCTTTCCCTGTGCTACACTCGATCGCCCGTGAATCACGGGCAGAACCTTGGGGGCGGAAGGGGCCCGGTGGCTTCCCCGGTCTTCAAAACCGTGCGGGCGTCGGCGATCCCGGCGCCGGTGGGTTCGACTCCCATGCGCCCTCGCCATCAACAACGGCTTAACCATGGCGAAAATGGCGGCCGGAGGCGAAATTCCTCCGGCCGCTCTTGTTTCTGTACGGCTCCAAACTGCGCCGGCCGCACCGGCGAAGGAGCAACCCGCGCCGCTTCCCCGCCCGTTACTCGCTCCCACCGGCAGGATCGGCGGTCCCGGACGTCGAGCACCCACAGCTCGCCACTCCCCTCCTGGCTCGTTCCGGCTGCGACCGTGGTGGCCTCACACCACGCGCATCGGCAACAACGCCGCCTGCTCATTTTGGGAGGCATTGCCGTTTCCGCACAAAGCGGCGCTTCCGCGTAGCTGGGGCCGGGGCGCCAACGGCCGACCGGTGCCGCCGCCACGATAGCACTGCCGATGCCGATTCGCCTTCGCGCCGCCGCCCATTACCGAGGCACGGAGCCTCCTACGTAGGGAAGATTCGGCCCCACGACCGGCCGGCGGCCTCGCGTTCGTCCCCGTTTACGCAGTACGCGTGAGAGATAACCGCGATCGGTCGACGCCAAAGGCGTGCACATCCCGGCGTATCCTGCAAAATCCAACTGTATATACGGTTTGACTGTTTTTATGGGTGGACGCTTATAATAGGTAATGATTCCCGCGAAGCGTCCGGCGAGTCATGGAGACCGCCGTGCGTGTCCGCTGCCATGGTCCCCCACGCACCAATCGCACGACGAGGCAAACGGGGACACCGTGCGTCTGACGACGCCCCGCCCCCTCGGCCTCTCAACCCCACCCTGCTGTGCGAGCTCCCCGGATCACGGGTGGTCACGCTGTGTCGCCGACCCGACGAGCGGTCGGCGCCGAAATGGGGAGATGACGGACATGGTCCAGGACCGATTTGACCGAATCGCCAAGCTCATGGCCAGCGGCACATCGCGGCGTC
>JAXDKI010000367.1:0-4884 GCA_034667245.1 Thermomicrobiales bacterium
GATCGTTCAGGAACCAGATTTAGAAGCGGTATCATCGTCCACAGGCGGGCGCCTTGTGCAACGTGAGTGTAACAAATGGATTGACTTGACCTCGGAGGGCTGCCAAGAGGAGTTGAGGGCCGAGCGCGTGGTCGAACTGGAACCTCTTGCAGCCAGACCTCTGCCCGGCCTTCCCTTCACCACCCACAACCCTCGCCTCATCGACGCCTCTGCCTCCTCCCTGCTGACCGAGGACGGATCTGACCTCCTGACGACCAACCCACCCTTGCCCCTCATCCGCAAGAAAGCGCCGCTGATCGCGCCGCAGCCCTGGGCGGCGGTCTCTCGTCGTCGCGCTACACTTCCCGATCCTGAGCATCTCGTCGTCGCGGAGGGAGTCGGATGGACCTGCTCGATCTCCTGTTGGATCACGACCACTGGGCTACGGCGCGGCTCCTGGAGGCGAGCGGCGGCCTGACCGACGCGCAGCTGGATCGGGAGTTCGACATCGGGCACCGGACGGTGCGGGCGACGTTCGGGCACATGATCTTCAACGTCCCGTTCTGGACCGCGTTCCTGGCCGGGCAACCGGCCGATGGCGGGTATTCGGCCGATGCCCAGCCGGACGACCGCTCGCCGGCCGCGCTGAGCGACCACCACGAGCGCTCCTACGCGGCCTTCGCGAGCGTGGCGCGCCGGGTGCGCGACGAGCAGCGCCTGGGAGAGACCTTCGTCGACCACTACGCCGTCCGCAAGTCGTTCGGCGGCACGATCCTCATGGTCGTCGAGCACAATACGGAGCACCGCACCGAAGTGCTGCATATCTTGGAACGCCTGGGCGTGCCCGACCTGCCGGAAGTGGATCTCGGCGTGTGGGACTACCTGCTGCAGAACACCTAGCCGGTCGCGCCGTGCGTCCCCAATCCTGCTCCCAGCCCGGGCAACTGTTGAGCAGGGCGATCTAGCCGACGATCTTCCAGTACGAGTCCTTGCGCACGATCAGGCCGTTGCGGAACTCCCAGAGGTCGCACCCGCGCACCGCGAGGCGCTCGCCCGCCGTCGTGGTCCCGGTCAGCAGCCACTCCGAGACGCCCCGGTCCCCGCAGACCCAGTGCCGGTCCTCCCCGTAGTGGACGTCGGGGATGCCCGCGAAGCGCCCGGCCAACCCCTCCCGCACCGCGGCCTTGCCGACGAGGCGGGTCCCCCACGGGTCCGCCCCGCGCGGCAGCTCCAGCACCGCGTCCTCGGCGAAGCAGGCCATGATCGCGTCGAGGTCGTGGCGGTTGAAGGCGGCCAGCACCCGCTCCATCGTCTCGACGGTGACCGTGTGTGTGCTCGTCATCGTGCCTCCCATCCGCGAAATCAGCCCGGCCGAGATGCGGACATGGTACAGGGACCGGACCGGCCGTCAACCCCCGCCGTCCGGTTTGCCGACCGGCCCTGGGAGAAACAGACCCGCGCCCCACCACGACATGCCGGCTCTCCCGCAGAGTCGGTGAGGCCGACAGGCGGTGTTGGTGAAGAGCGGGGTCAGGGGCTCGGGAGCGGCGTTGGCCGCGGCGGAGGGCGTCACGTGCTGCTTGGGATCAGTGGCAATCCAGGTACCGCCCTGCGTGTTGGGAATCAGGTCGCCTCCACTCGGCCCCGGCCGAGCCGCCGAGCCGCCCGAAGCACTGTAAAATCAAGGACCACATGGAGGTATGCCGATGGGCAAGGTGTGCTTTGGCATGACCACGTCGTTGGATGGCTTCGTCGCCGACCCGCAAGGCGACGCGAGCATCCTTTACCCGGACCTGCGTGAGTGGCGGCATACGGAAACGGCCAAAGAGATCATGGGGTCAACCGGCGCCGTGGTCATGGGCCGCCGTTCGTACGACATGGCGGAGGGAGGGGACTGGTCCGATTACGAGTTCCGGGTGCCGATCTTCGTGCTGACCCACCACCCGCCGGAGAGGCCCGCGCGGGGCCGCGACTTCACCTTCGTCACCGACGGCGTGGAGAGCGCGATACGCCAGGCGCGCGCGGCGGCCGGCGACAAGGACGTCACCGTGGTCGGCGGGGTGGACACCGGCCGGCAACTGCTCCGCGCCGGCCTGATCGATGAACTCCAGATCGACATCATGCCCATCCTCCTCGGCGACGGGCTCAGGCTGTTCGAGCGCTGGCCGACCGAACCGATTCGGCTGGAACGCATCAACGTCAGGGAGTCGGGCGTCAGGACCGAGCTCAGGTTTCGCGTTGTGAAATAAGCAGGCGCCGTCGGATCATCGCACGGCCCTCCTCGCGCACGAATGAGCGCCGCCGAAGCGGCGACCAGTACCCCCCCGAGAAACCCGTCCCCATCCCTCGCCACGACATGCTACACGTGTGCAGTCGGGCGTGGCAGTGATCATGTCATCTCCGCATCCCGAGCCTGTCGAAGAATCTCTCTGCGATTCGTGGAAATGGGGTCGGAGAGTCCGGCGCCTCCGCTCCGCTCCGGGAGATTCCTCGACGTCGCTTGGAATGACAGGGGGCCGATGATGCCGCAGGTCGGGCCATTCAATTCGCCGCGCGGCCGGTGCTCCCCGCGGTGCTCGGCCCTAACTCGGGGCGAGCACCGCGGGTTCCGGCTTACGACCAGAGGCGGTCGCGGGTTCGCACGTCGTCCCATTCGGGGGTCGGCGCGAAGAAGCCGCGGTCCCAGGGGACGAGGTGCTCCTGCACCACGTCGAGGTTCAGCTCGAAGCCGAGGCCCGGACCCTCGGGCACCGAGATGTAGCCGTTCTGGATGATCGGCTTCGGCACGCCGCCGATGAAGTCGCCCCAGTAGGAGACGCTGTTGAAGTGGTGCTCCAGGGCGATGAAGTTCTGGGTCGCGGCGGCGCAGTGGACGCTCGCCATGGTGCTGACGGGCGTGCCGGCCATGTGCAGCGCCATGCTGATGCCGTACTCCTGCGCGTAGTCGCCGATCTTCTTCGTCTCCATGATCCCGCCGCTGGTGGCGAGGTCCGGGTGGATGATGTTGACGGCGCGCGCCTCCAGCAGCGGCTTGAAGCCGTCGAGCAGGTAGATATCCTCGCCGGTGCAGACGGGGGTGTTGAGCGCCCGCTCCAACTGCACCCACTTGTCGGTGAACTGCCAGGGCACTAAATCCTCCAGCCAGGCGAGGTTGAAGGGCTCGAGCGCCTGGCCGAGGCGGAGGCAGTCGTCGATCCCGATGTGGCCGAAGTGGTCGGCGGCAATGGGGACCTTGTCGCCGACGACCGCGCGGACCTCGGCGACGTACTCGCAGATGAGGTCGATCCCCTTCGGGGTGAGGCGGACGTGGGTGAAGGGGTGCATCACCTCGGTCGTGTTGTACAGCTCCTCGACCTTGTCCTCGGAGTCGCCCGGAAGCATTCCCTGCGGCCAACTCAGGGCACCCTCGACGCCGATCAGCGGCTGGACGCCCACGTCCATCTTCAGCATCGTGAAGCCCTGATCGATCTTCTTGCGCAGCTCGCGTCCCATCTCCGCACCGGTCGGCTCGTTGGGGGTGTCGCAGTACATGCGGATGCGATCGCGGAACTTGCCGCCGACGAGCGCGTAGGCGGGCACGCCGTACGCCTTGCCGGCCAGGTCCATCAGCGCCATCTCGACGCCGCAGACGCCGCCCCCCTGCCGCCCGTGGTGCCCGAACTGCTTGATCTTGCGGAAGAGTTTGTCCAGGTTGCAGGGATTCTCCCCGAGCAACTGGCGCTTCAGCATCAGGGCGTAGGTCTTGCCGGCGAGGTCGCGTACCTCCCCGTAGCCGCTCAACCCCTGGTTGGTGTCGATGCGGACGAGCGTGAAGTGCCAGTTATCCCAGCCGACCGTCGCCGTGCGCAGGTCGGTGATCTTGAGGTCGCTCGGCCGCGACGCGGTGCGAACGCGATCCTCGGGCCGCTCGTGCGTGTCCACAGTCCTCCCCTTTTGTTTCTTCTTCGTCCAGGCGGCGCCGGCGCCGCGCGAGCCAAGGTCCGAGATTATCGCTTGAGACGTTCGCGTCGTCCTCGCACCCTGCCTAGACGGCCGCGTGGCCGGTGATCGTCGTGACCATCGGGCGGTCCCAGGAGACATTCGGCGCTACGTGCAGGTGGAGGTCGCCGCTTGGGTCGTGGAAACGGTTCCCGGTGGGTCGATATCGGACAACGAAGCCATGCCGGGTGCGGGCGATGAGGCGAGGAGGTCAACGTCGGTGGGGCATGGTCGGGAGGGTGCCACTCCGCGCTGCCCAGGACCAAGCCAACGATGCGCGCGCCTACAGCTCGACGTGCCCGCTGATGCACGTCACCGTGCCGCCCCCAACCCAGATGGTGCCGTCGGGGTCGCGGGAGATGTGGACGCGGCCGGAGCGGCCGAGTACCGTCCCCTGGCTGGCGACGTAGGGCGCGCTCGCCCGGCCGGTGCGGAGGAGCCACTGCGCGAGCGAGGCGTTCAGGCTCCCGGTCACCGGATCCTCGACCGTCGAGCCATCCTTGGGGAAGAAGGCCCGCACCTCGATTGCCTCCGGCGAGCCCGGAGGATACGGCCCGACGACGCCGAGATCGAGGTCGACGGTGCGCGGTCGGAGCGCGAGAACCGCATCGGCGGTTGCGAGCATCACCGCCACCCAGCCCGGTCCGTTGTCGACCCACTCCGCGTCCACGATCTCGGCACGGTCGATGTCCAGCACCGACGCGATCTGCCGCACGAGCGATTCCTCGACCGCTCCGGACCGAATCAACGGGGGTGCGGCGAACGCGAGCCCGTCGGCAACCCGCCGAACCGGGATCAGACCGGCGGCGCACTCCTGGACGACGAGGTCGCCCTGCTTCGGCGTGCCGCCGGCCGAGAGCCAGGCGTGGCACGTCCCGAGGGTCGGGTGTCCCGCGAAGGGCAGCTCCAGCGAGGGTGTGAAGATGC
>JAXDKI010000368.1:0-11754 GCA_034667245.1 Thermomicrobiales bacterium
GCCCGGGTCGGCAATGGGTTCGGATGGCATTGCGATCAGCTCAGACGGAGCACGCCTCTACTATTGTCCACTGGGGAGCCGGCGGCTCTACAGCGTGGCGACCGATGCATTGATCGACCGATCACTCGACGACGTGGCCGTCGCGGCGACGGTGGTGGACGAAGGGGACAAAGGTGGCGGCGCGGACGGTCTCGAATCGGACGCCGCGGGCAACGTCTACGCCACAAACTACGAGCACGACGCGGTGATGCGCCGGCGGCCCGACGGCAGGTGGGAGACTGTCGCGCACGACCCACGCTTGCTCTGGCCGGACACGTTATCGGTCGCGACCGACGGCTACCTCTACGTCACGGCGAACCAACTCCACCGCCAGGCGCGCTTCCACGGCGGGCGCGATCGCCGCGAGAAGCCGTATGCCCTCTTCCGGGTTCGGATTGACGCCCAGCCCGTTCTTTTGCGCTAAAGCCCAAGTGAGAACGCGGGGCGTGGGTAGATCGAAGGAGGGGCGCTCACCGCAGCGCCCCTTCGGCGTTTGACCCGGTATGATCTGCGCGCCTCCTGGCCCGTCCGGGCGGATGCGTGATAGAACGTCACGGTTGGAGTCGCTCGTCTGAGCCACGCCGGTTATCGTGGAGGTTGCGTCATGCTTGTTGCGCCGGTGCCCGCACTCTTTGGCGGCCTGACCGAGCGGGTCACGGACATCATCGAATCGCTCGGATACGCGGGCGTCGCCGGCCTCGTTGCTTTAGAGAATGTCTTTCCCCCGATTCCTTCGGAGCTCATTTTACCGCTCGCCGGCTTCATGGCCGGCCGGGGGGATTTCTGGCTGCCGGCGGTCGTCGTGGCCGCGACGATCGGCTCGGTCGCTGGCGCGCTGGTGCTCTACGGAATTGGTGCCTGGCTTGGGGAACTCCGACTTCGCCGATTGGTCGAGCGATATGGGCGGATCCTAGGGGTCAGCACGCGCGATCTCGACCGCGCCAACGGGTGGTTCGACCGTTATGGTTCCACAGCGGTCTTCGTTGGCCGGCTCGTCCCGGTCATCCGATCGATCGTCTCGGTCCCGGCCGGGATTCGGCGGATGCCTCTCGGGCGGTTTGTTGCCTACACCGCGGCCGGGAGCACGGTTTGGAATGGCGTGCTGATCGGACTTGGCTGGGCGCTTGGAGATCGCTGGGAAGAAGTCGATCACTATGTGTCGTACTTTGAGTACGTCGTCGTCGCGGCACTCGTGGTCGGCGTGGCGCTATTCATCTGGCGGCGACGGCTCTCCAGGGTGATCGCCTTCCGCAAGTGAAGTGGTGACCGTAGCGGAGTACACTTGGCTCTAGGAAAGAACGTTCGCGGATGCTGCCTGATCGAGTGAGCCGGGCAGTGTCTCCCCATTGGAGCAAATCAGATGGCAGTGACCTTTGGTCGCGACGACGTGCGCGAGGGGTTGAAGTCCGTTTATGACCCGGAAATCGGGATCAACATCGTCGATCTTGGTCTCGTCTACGATGCCGACGTCTCGGAGCAGGGTGACGTCCTCGTCACGATGACGCTGACGTCGTTGGGCTGTCCGCTCGGGCCGGTAATTGTTCAGGAAGTTCAGGGCGCGTTGCGCGATTTGCCCGGTGTCGGCGAGGTCGACGTCAAGCTCGTCTGGAGTCCGCCCTGGTCGCCGGAGCTGATGAGCGAAGAAGCGAAGGACGAACTCGGGATCTGGTAGTCTGGGTCATCGCTTGTCGTGACTCCGGCCGGTGGTGCGTGAGTAGCGCGTGCGGTACTGTCGCGTGGTTCCTGTGAGGATTCAGTGGATGAGGGCGCGCCGGTGCCGTCGTCTCATTCGGCCGTTCAAATGCGGTCTCGTCACCCTCGTCGGTGCGATGCTCCTTGCCGGTTGCGCGGCGGGGGCCCCGTCCGTCGCCTCCAATCCCACCGCGACGGCACACGCGACCGAGGCGGCCGTGTTGCCGCCGGTTGTCACCGCGACCGCGACTGCTGAGGAGTCAGCGTCGGCCGAGCCGCCCAGGCCGCCGTCGCCGAAGGCAGCCGCGACCAGAACCAAGACTCCGAAACCCGCGAAACCGACGCGCACGCCGACGGAGGGCCCGACGCCGCGACCGGCTCCACCGCCGGCCGATGACAGCGGTCTGAGCCGGGTCTTCGATCACAGCGAGAGTGGGCGGCGCGAGGTGGCGCTGACGTTCGACGCGGGCGACGACCGCGGCTACGCTGAAGAGATCCTCGATACGCTGCGGGACTTTGGCGTGCGGGCAAGCTTCGGTCTGACCGGTCACTGGGCGAAGGAGAACCCCGACCTCGTCGAGCGGATGGTGGACGAGGGGCACATGCTCTTCAACCACACATACAGCCACCGGTCGTTCACCGGCTTCTCCACCTCCGAAGGCGAAGCGGTGCTGTCGACTGAGGACCGGCAACAGGAGCTGCTCGACACCGAGGAGATCGTTCGGGATCTCACCGGCTACGAACTGGCGCCCTACTTCCGGCCGCCGTATGGCGACTATGACGCGGCCGTGCTGTCCGAGATCGCGGAGCTCGGCTACACGATCACGCTGATGTACAACTGCGACTCGCTTGGTTGGAACGGGGCGAGCGTGGACGACATCGTCGCGAGATGCGGCGACGCGGCTACGCCAGGCGACATCATCCTTCTCCACGTCGGTGCGGCCACACTCGACGCGGAAGCGCTGCCGCGGCTCATCGAGACGCTCCAGGCGATGGACCTGGCGTTCGTCACGGCCGAGGAGTTGCTCCAGGACTGAGCCCATTTCCCGCGGCTTCCACGTCCGTCGCCTCAGATCTCGCCGAGGAGGAAGGGCACGACGGCGGCAAGAAACGCCTCCGCCTGATCGCGGTGGAGTGAATGAGTGCCGCCGGGGATGTGGGCAACCCGGGCGTTGGGAACGGTCGTGGCGAACCGCTCGGCGTCGCTCGGAACGACCATGCTGCCGGTTTCGAGGTCGCCACGGACGAGCAAGACCGGCGAGCGGATCGCGGCGAGCGGCGCGAGCCGGTCCGCGACGGCATCCTCTGCCGCCCGGTCGCGCAACTCGACAAAGACGGCGGGAGCGGTTGCCGTGATGCTCTCGGCACGCCGCCGGCAATCTTCGACGGTCCAATCGGGGTTTTCGCGACGGTAGTGGGCGGCGGCATCTTCAACTGTCATGCTGGCAAGGGCGAGCCATTCATCGAACATGGCGGAGGCCCGCGCTCCGCCGCGCAGGGGTACGTCTTCGAGCACGATGCGGGCGGCCCGGTCGGGGTGCTGTGCTGCCCACGTCATGGTGACGATGCCGCCCAGCGAATGCCCGAGGATCAGGGGACGTTCGAGCTCGAGGACATCGATCAGGGCGGCAAGATCGGCGGCGTAGTCATCCGGCAGGTAGCCAGAGGCGGGTTTGTCCGAGTCGCCATGACCGCGCAGATCCGGGACGACGAGCCGGAAATGTGCGGCGAGGGAGTCGACCACGGGCCACCAGGAGACACCGCGTGAGCCGATGCCGTGCAGGAGCACGAGTGGCGGAGCGGAGGAGCCGTATTCGGCGACCGATAGCGTGATGGCACCGACGTGGACGCGGTGCAGGTTCGCGGGAGTGTGCGGGGAACTCGTCATCGTCTACCTTCTCCTGTCGGTCCTCGATGAACTGCCTGTCCGAGGGATCGGCACCGGTCTGATCGTATTGTCGCGGAGGCGGACTTTTCCCGACAGCCGCCGAGATTTCCACGGATTACAATTCGTAGGGTATGAGCTGGCTGGTTCGGGGCGGCCGGCGCCATTCCTCTGACGTCAGCAAGCGGTTGGACGGGTCTGCGGATGGGCCGTGGTGTACCCGGTGCGTGCGATCGTGCGCCAGAAGCGCGCGATCAGGAAATGGCGGAGGGTCGTGTCGATGCTGAAACGGATCGGATTGTTCACGGTCGTTGGGTTGCTCGCGATGGTCGTGCTCGCTGCCTGCGGCGGCGAAGACGAGACTGTGGAGCCTACCGTCACGCGAATCCCCGCGACGAATGCTCCAGTGGTTGCGCCAACGGAGGGCGGGGCGACCGCTGCAGCCAGCCCCGCAGCCAGTGGCTCACCTGCGGCCTCGCCGGCAGCCAGTAGCGCCGGTTCACCGGAGGCCTCTGTTGCTGCTTCGCCGGCAGCGAGCGGCGTGAGCTCGCCTGTTGCGACACAGGCTGCCTCGCAGGCAGCATCTCCGGTGGCTTCACCGGCAGTGAGTGGCGACGCCGGTGCGGCGACAACGACCGCGCTAACGGTCGAGTTGCACGACATCTTCTTCGATCCGAAGGAGATCACCATCCCTGCCAACACCGACGTGACGATCACCCTGGTCAACAAGGGCGCCGCCCCGCATACCTTCGACGTCGACGCCCTCAACGTCCACTCCGGCGAAGTCGCGCCGGGCGCGACGGCGACCGTCACGATCAACGCCCCGGCCGGCGATTACGAGTTCTATTGCGCCATCCCCGGTCACAAACAGGCCGGCATGGTGGGCACCCTCCACGTCGTGGAGGGCGGCACGTCAACTGCGTCGCCGGTCGCCTCGCCGGTCGCCTCACCGGCCGTGGCCGTCTCAGGTGTCCAGGCAGTGGCGCCGACGGTCGAGATGGTCGACATCGCCTTCTCACCGAAGGAGATCACGATCCCGGCCAACACCGACGTCGTGGTCAACCTCGTCAACAAGGGTGTCACGGTTCACTCGTTCGACATCGACGCGCTGAACGTCCACTCCGGTCAGTACACCGGTGGGCAGACGGGGACGGTGACGATCAACGCCGCGCCGGGCGAGTACGAGTACTACTGCGCAATCCCCGGCCACAAGCCAGCAGGCATGGTCGGGAAGCTGATCGTCCAGTAACGGTTGCGAGTCGGACAAGGGCAGCGGCGCCCGCCGGGCGCCGCTGCCCTTCGTCTTGTTCGTTTCGTATCATTGCCATAGGCGTCCTTTGGCCGGTGAGGTGCGAGGAGGAGCAGACGATGACACGGACACCCTTTGCCGATTGGTCCGAACTGCGGTCGGGACTCGACGGGGTCCTCGCAATCGGCGACGACGATCTTGACGTCCTCGACGCCGACCGGTTTCGACGTGAAGTCATCGACCAACTGGTCTACACCGCGGTGTTCGGTGAAGGGGACCTGCGCGATGCCGCGCGCTGGATCATCCGCACCGCGGCGCCGAAACTCGGCGCATTTCCCGCCTCGATCCACGACCTCTACATCGCTTCAGGGCGCGGCGAATACGACCACGCCACGGCGCCGGCGATCAACGTCCGCGGCCTGACCTACGACATGACGCAGGCAATTCTGCAGGCGGCGATGAAGAACGACACGAAGATCGTCCTCTTCGAGTTGGCCCGCTCCGAGATGAGCTACACCTGGCAGCGACCCGGCGAGTACGCCTCTTCGGTCCTCGCCGGCGCGATCAAGGCCGGCTACCAGGGTCCGGTGTTCATCCAAGGCGATCACTACCAGATCAACGCGAAGAACTACGCCAAGGACCCCGAGGGGGAGGTCCAAAAGATCAAAGATCTGGCGGCCGAGGCGATCGCGGCGGGGTACTACAACATCGACATCGACGCTTCGACGATCGTCGATCTGGACCGGCCGACCATCGAGGAGCAGCAAGAGCGCAACTACGTCCACACGGCGGAGCTGACACAGTTCATCCGTGAGGTCGAACCGTCCGGCGTCACGGTCTCGGTCGGTGCCGAGATCGGCGAGGTTGGCGGGCGGAACAGCACGGTCGAGGATCTGCACGGATTCATGAGTGGCTATCTTGCTGAGTTGGAGCGGCGCGGTGGCGACATGGGTAAGCCCATCACCGGAATCAGCAAGATCAGCGTCCAGACCGGGACGAGTCACGGTGGTGTGGTGCTACCGGATGGGTCGATCGCGCAGGTCAGTGTTGACTTCGAGACGCTTGCAGCCCTCTCGAAGGCGGCGCGGGAAGAATACGGATTGGGTGGGGCGGTGCAGCACGGTGCTTCGACGCTGCCGGAGGAGGCGTTCAACCGGTTTGCCGAGGCGAACGCGATTGAGGTCCATCTGGCGACGGCGTTCCAGAACCAGCTCTACGACAGCGCCGCATTCCCCGCCGATCTCCGCGACCGGATTTACGCGCATCTGGCCGCGAACAACGCCGACGAACGGAAGCCAAACCAGACCGATGCCCAGTTCTACTACACGACGCGAAAGCGCGGCTTTGGACCGTTCAAGCGCGAGCTGTGGGACTTGCCGGAGGAGACACGCCAGCAGCTGATGACCGAGTTGGGTCGCTCCTTCGATCTGATCATGCAGCGGCTCGGCGTTGCGGGCAAGGCTGCCCTCGTCGACCGCATCGTCAAACCGGTTGTCGTGCCGGTGCCGGCGCCCGAGGCGCTCCGGGGCGCTCTTGTCTGATCACGAGGGAGTTCGCCGGATCAGGGGGGCTCGGGTAGCCGGATTGCTTCGAGTGTCAGGACCGCTCCGGTGCGCCGGAGCTTGATCCTGTCTTCGAGCCGTTCGATGAGGCGGATGATCCTGGTGACCGAGCGTTCGTGAGCGTCCGTTTTCAGGGCCCAGCGGAAGAGAACGAGGGAGGCAGTCCTGAGCAGTTCCGCGATGCCGACGCGCTGCGTGATCGCAGCGCAAATGCGGAACCGCGGGCCCAGCATCGTCGTAAGGTCGCTCGCGCTGTAATGCCGTCGCCAGCCAACCTCGTCGGTCTCGACCGGCTTCTTCCCTCGATGGCCGATATCGACGAGGTAACGGTACAGGTTGAAGGAGTCCAGTCCAGCGAGTGGACCGGCGTTCGGCACGCGAAGCTGAAGCCTGCCTCCCGGTTGGAGGACGCGGGCGAATTCACAGATCATCGCCTCGTCGTCGCGGACGTACTCCAAGACGTCAAGACAGGTGATGCCATCGCACGAGTTATCGGGAAGGGGAAGCGCCCAACTGTTGGCCAGGAAGAGATGATCGCCGATCCCGCAGCGAATCGGATGGACAGCGATGGTGGTGCCACGGAGGCTGGTGTCGTCGTCCATCTCGCGCGCGTCCCGCCGACGGGTAAGGAGGGGACGACAGATCGCCAGGTGCGTCCGCGATGGCAAATTGCGAACCGACGGGAGCTTTGGTCGCGACAACTCGTTCGTCCATCCCGCGAAACAGCGATGGCCTCACGACGAGGCATTTCACTGGCAGCAAGCTTAGCTTCTCTGGTTCCAGGGCGGCGGGTGATCGACCCTCCGTATAATCGGCAGGTTCGGTGGAGCCGTGGCGTGTCGCCTCGCGATTTGGATGTTCCGTGGAGCTGACGTCGATCCATCTGCTCGATCTCGAGGTGGTCCGCGCCTACGTGGAGACCGCCAACGGTGCGGGAGAGCTCCCGGCGACGCTTCAGGGTGGATGGCGTGACCGCCTCCGTGAGGCGGCGATCGCAGGGCGAGCTCGTGCCACGGCAGGCGAGGAGGCGGGCGCGAATGCGCTCACGTATGGGCTGGGGCAGGTGCTGGCGGCGGTGCAGCCGACCTTTTTCCATCCGGGTCTGAGCCTGACGGCATGGGAAGCGCGGATCGATCGCGGAGTCGGGATGCTGATGCGTCCTCCGGCTCGGCTCTTCATCGACGCCGGGTTAGACGTTGCCGCTGCGAGGGCAATGCCGATCCGCCTTGATCTCTCCCGCGGGATGATGGGCGGCGCCTTTATCCCGGCCCGTTTGGTGCCCGACTTCGAGGGATTGTTGGAGAGCCGACTCGATCGCTCGGTTCGCCGCCTGGTCGACGCCGAACTCGATCCGGTCGCGGTGATGGGGTTGATGTTCGAGATCGCGGCCGAAGCACGGCGAACTGGTCTGGGGCTCTATGAGGCGATCGACGTGGTGATGCCGGATCAGCCCGACGCGATGCTCCCCGGTACTCGCGTCGTCGTGGCCGACCGCAAACGTATCGAGCCGGCCTTGCGAAAGCGGATCGCAGTGGCCGCCAAGCCGGTCAAGAAGCCGGGGCTGCTGGCGCGAATGCTCGGGCGGGGTGCCCGGTCTGGAAACGGTCTTGCCTCGTACCCGGAGGGAGAGCAACGATGAGCGGACCGACACCGGAAGAGGCGCCCGGGATCAAGCTCTTCACGGTCGCCGAGGCGAACGCGCTCCTGCCGCAGGTCACGCCGATCCTGCTTCGTCTGCGCGATCTCAAGGGAGAGCTCGACGTCGCGAAGACGGAGCTGAATCGCTTCACGCCCGCGATGCGGTCGAATGGTCATGGCATGGCCGCGCTCGCCCTGGAGCGGCAGATCGCGGAGGTGATTGCCCGGATCTCGGTCGGGATCCAGGAGATCACCGAGCTCGGGATTGAGATCAAGGACCTTGACCAGGGGCTGATCGACTTTCCATCGGTGCGCGATCGGCGGATTGTTTACCTCTGCTGGCGGCTCGGCGAAGGCGAGATCGCGTACTGGCATGACCTGGACACGGGCTTTGCCGGTCGCGAGCCGATCTGATCGGTTTGCCGCGGGCGGGGCGCCGCGCCGGGTACAGGAACCTCTTGAGACGACGTTTCACCTTGACAAACTCGACTCAACCTTGGTATGCTCGGGCGTATTAGCACTCGGTCGTTGAGAGTGCTAATACGGAGCAGGGGATGTTTGAGCACCAGCCGATAGGCGAACGCGTCGGAACCGAGAACCCAGAGCTGACGACGCGGCAGCGGGCCGTCCTCGAGTTGATCGTTCACGAGTACGTCCAGACCGGGCGGGCGGTGGGGTCGAAGACACTCACCGAGCGGTACCCGGTCGGCGTCTCTTCGGCGACGATTCGGAACGAGATGGCCGAGCTCGAATCGGCGGGCTACATCTCGCACCTCCATACCTCGGGCGGCCGCGTGCCGACCGATCAGGGCTATCGATATTACGTCCGTCATCTGATGCGGACGCCCGAGTTGCCTGCCGGCGAGCAGATCATGATCCGGCACCAGTTCCGCCAGGCGGAGGTTCAGGTTGAAGGCTGGATGGAGTTGGCGGCGACCACGCTGGCGGAGATCGCCGGCAACGTCTCGGTCGTCACCGCGCCGAGAACGGCGACAGCGCGGCTCCGGCACTTCGAGCTGATCTCGCTCCAGCCGCGGCTGGCACTGCTGATCCTGGTGACCCTCGAGAGCACCGTGCGCCAAGTGATGGTGCACCTGCCGGAGTCGGTGGACCAGGACCAGCTCAGTCGCCTCGCCGACACCGTTGTTCCGAGCGTGCGCGGTTTGACCGCGGCGGAGATTGCGGGTCGAACGTTCGGCAATGACGAACTGGTGCTGCTCGTGATCGACCACGTCCAGGCCACGCTGAGATCGCTGGATGCGGCGGAGCAGACGGCGGTACGGCATTCGGGACTGGAGAACATCCTCGGTACGCCCGATCTGGGCGAGGGGGATCTTCACCATGTGCTCGGACTGCTTCGCGGTGGCGGATTCTTGAGCGCGGTGTTGCCGGCGTTGGCGCCGCGATCTGACGTTCAGGTCTTCATCGGCGACGAGAATCTGCCCGGCGAGCTCCGACGGTTTGGCCTGGTCCTTTCGACGTACGGTGTCGAAGACGTCGTCACCGGCATCCTGGGTGTGCTCGGCCCGACCCGGATGTCGTACTGGCGGACGGTCTCGACGGTCCGCTATATGGCACGATTGATGAGCGACCTGATGGCGGAGCTCTATCCGACGGTCGATTGACCGGTAAGGCACGCGATGACCGACAGACGGATCGGTGGGCGCGGAGAAGGACGGAGTGGTGACTGACGCGACGAAACTGAATGGAGAAGATGTGGCGCAGGCGGAATCGCCGTCGACCAACGGCCTTGAGCCCGAGGTCGGTGAATCGGATCTGGCCACGGTCGCCGCTGAGCGCGACGGCTACCTGGATCAACTCCAGCGGACGCTGGCGGACTTCTCGAACTTTCGCCGCCGCGTCGACCAAGAGCGGGTGCAGGCGCGTGAAGTGGCGACGCGAGATCTGCTTCGGCAACTGGTGCCGATCTTGGACGATCTCCAGCGGGCGCTCGGCTCTACCGCCGAGGATCAGCGGGAGACGCCCTGGGTGCAGGGGGTTCAGCTGATCGAGCGGAAGCTCGTGTCGCTGCTGGAACGCGAAGGAGTGACGCCGATCGACGCCCTCGGTCAGCCATTCGACCCGGCGCTGCACGAGGCGGTTGCGAGCGATCCGGGCAGCGGCGGTCAAACAGTGGTCGAGGTCTACCAGTCTGGTTACCGCCACCGAAACAACCTGTTACGCCCCGCGATGGTTCGCGTAGGCGATCCTAGTGACAAGTCGCAAGTGTCAAGTGGCAAGTAACGCCCGGCGCACTTTGGACGTGTCACCCGAAACTCGTACTTGCCGCTTGTAACTTGACATTTGCCACTCGTCTTTGGGAGGAGAACAGCATGGCACGGATGATCGGGATCGACCTCGGGACGACGAACTCGGTGATGGCCACCATCGAAGGTGGCGAGCCGGTCGTGATTCCGAACGCCGAGGGTGAGCGGTTGACCCCCTCGGTTGTCGCGGTCACCAACAACGGCGAGCGCCTCGTCGGGCGGTTTGCCCGGCGGCAGGCGGTCACTAACCCGGACAACACCGTCTTTTCGATCAAGCGCTTCATGGGGCGGAAGTTCAACGACCCTTCCGTGCAGCGCGATCTGAAGCTGGTGCCCTACAAGATGCAGGCGGCGCCCAACGGCGACGTCCAGGTCAAGATGGGCGACCGCTGGTACAGCCCGCAGGAGATCAGTGCGATGATCCTGCAGAAGCTGAAGGCGGACGCCGAGGCGTACTTGGGCGACAAGGTCGACCGCGCGGTGGTCACCGTTCCGGCCTACTTCGACAACTCGCAGCGCGATGCGACGAAGGACGCCGGCCGGATCGCCGGGCTGAACGTCGAGCGGATCATCAACGAGCCGACGGCGTCGGCGCTGGCCTACGGGCTGGAAAAGAAGACCGACGAGAAGATCGCGGTCTACGACCTTGGCGGCGGCACCTACGACATCTCGGTGCTCGACCTCTCCGAGGGCGTCTTCCAAGTGCTGGCGACGAACGGAGACACGCACCTCGGCGGCGACGACTTCGACCAGATCATCATCGACTTCCTGGCCGACGAGTTCAAGAAGGCTGAGGGGATCGACCTCCGCAAGGACCGGATGGCGCTCCAGCGCCTGAAGGAGGCGGCCGAGAAGGCGAAGATCGAGCTCTCGAGCACGCAGCAGACCGACGTCAACCTGCCGTTCATCACGGCAGACGCGAGCGGTCCGAAGCACCTCAACGTCACGCTGACCCGCTCGAAGCTGGAGCAGTTGGTCCAGCCGCTGGTCGACCGCACGGTGCCGCCGATGGAGGCGGCGCTGAAGGACGCCGGACTGAGCAAGGGTCAGCTCGACGAGGCGATCCTCGTCGGCGGTCAGACTCGGATGCCCGCGGTCCAGCGCAAGGTCCAGTCCTACTTCGGCAAGGAGCCCCACAAGGGGATCAACCCGGATGAAGTGGTGGCCATCGGTGCCGCGATCCAGGGCGGCGTTCTCGGCGGCGAGGTGAAGGACATCCTCCTCCTCGACGTCACGCCGCTGACGCTCTCGATCGAGACGCTGGGCGGTGTCGCGACGCCGCTGATCGAGCGGAACACGACGATTCCGACGAAGAAGTCGGAGACGTTCACGACCGCGGAGGACAACCAGCCCTCCGTCGAGGTGCACGTGCTCCAGGGCGAGTCGGAGATGGCCGTCTACAACAAGACGCTCGGCAAGTTC
>JAXDKI010000369.1:0-3362 GCA_034667245.1 Thermomicrobiales bacterium
GACGTTGGCGCCGACGTTGAACTCGCGGATCAGGCGATCGACGATGACTTCGAGGTGTAGCTCGCCCATCCCCGAGATGATCGTCTGGCCCGTTTCGTCGTCGGTGTGTACCCGGAACGTCGGGTCCTCTTCCGACAAGCGCTGCAATCCGTTGCCGAGCTTGTCCGAGTCCGCTTTCGACTTCGGCTCGATGGCCACGTCGATCACGGGGGCCGGGAACGTCATCTCCTCGAGCAAGACCGGATCATTGGGATCGCAGATCGTGTCACCCGTCAAGGTCTGCTTGAGACCAACGACGGCCACGATGTCTCCCGCGAAGACTGCGTCTTTGTCTTCCCGGTGGTTGGCGTGCATCTGCAGCAATCGACCGATGCGTTCTTTGCGATCGCGCGTCGAGTTGATCAGATGGTCGCCGGACTTGAGGGTTCCTGAATAGACACGCATGTAGGTCAACCGACCCACGTACGGGTCACTCATGATCTTGAATGCCAGGGCCGAGAACGGAGCGTGATCGTCGGCTTTGCGCTCGACGAGGTCACCAGTATCGGGCCGGATCGCCTTCATCGGGGGCAGGTCCAGCGGGCTCGGCAGGTACAGGCAGATCGAATCGAGCAACGGCTGCACCGCTTTGTTCTTGAATGCCGACCCACAGATCACCGGGGTGATCTCGCCGGTCAGTGTGCCTCGCCTCAAGGCCTTTTTGATCTGGTCTACGGACGGCTCTTCCTCGGCCACGTAGATCTCCATGATCTCTTCGTCGTGGTCGGCAAGCGCTTCCAACAGATCGTGGTGGTACTTGTCCGCATCGGCCTTCATGTCGTCAGGGATCGGGCGGTCTTCCCACTCCTCGCCCATCCCCTCGGACGGCCAGTAGTGGGCGATCATCGTCACGAGGTCGATCACACCGTGGAAGTCGGCTTCTTTGCCGATCGGCAGCTGGATCACGACCGGCGTCCCATTGAGACGGTCCTCGATCATGGAGACCGTTCGATAGAAGTCGGCACCGGTCCGGTCCATCTTGTTGACGAAGCAGATCCTGGGCACGTTGTAGCGGTCCGCCTGACGCCAGACCGTCTCGGTCTGGGGCTCGACCCCGGCTACTGCGTCGAACACGGCGACCGCCCCGTCCAATACACGGAGACTGCGCTCGACCTCGACCGTGAAATCGACGTGGCCGGGCGTGTCGATGATGTTGATCCAGTAGCCCTTCCAGTTGCAGGTCGTGGCAGCCGACGTGATCGTGATGCCGCGCTCCTGCTCCTGGACCATCCAGTCCATGACGGCTCCGCCCTCGTGGACCTCGCCGATCTTGTAGGTCTTACCGGTGTAATAGAGGATCCGCTCGGTCGTCGTGGTTTTACCCGCGTCGATGTGAGCCATGATCCCGATGTTGCGGGTGTGGCTGAGTGGGTACTCGCGGATCGCCGGACCGCCACCTTTGACGGCCTTTAGATTCGGTTTCTGTTGTTGATCCTGCTTCTCAGCAGCTTCAGCCATGACCTACCACCTGTAGTGGGCGAACGCCTTGTTCGCCTCGGCCATCTTGTGCATGTCTTCACGACGCTTCACGGCGGCGCCAACGCCTCCGGACGCATCGAGGATCTCGCCCGCCAAACGGTCCGCCATAGTGCCCTCACGCCTCTTGCGCGCGAACGTCACCATCCAGCGGATCGCGAGTGTGGTGCCGCGCCGCGACTGAACCTCGACGGGAACCTGGTAAGTCGCGCCACCCACACGCCGCGAACGCACCTCGAGCAACGGCTTGATGTTGTCGATCGCCTTCTTGAGGATGGGCAACGGGTCCTTGCCGGACTTGTCGGTCACCTTCTTCAAAGCGTCGTAGACGATCCCCTCGGAGAGCGTGTGTTTGCCGCGGGTCATGATCCGGTTCTCGATCTGCGTAACCAGAAGGGATTCGTAGATCGGGTCGGGAAGAAGCTCTCGCCGGGAAGCCGGGCCTTTACGAGGCATCAGCCGCCGCCCTTCTTGGTCCCGTACTTGGAGCGGGACTGGCTGCGGTTGGAGACCCCCGACGTATCGAGAGCAGCCCGGATGATCTTGTAGCGGACACCCGGCAGGTCTTTAACCCGGCCCCCTCTAACGAGAACGATCGAGTGCTCCTGGAGGTTGTGTCCGATGCCGGGGATGTAAGCGGTGATTTCGATGCCAGAGGTGAGGCGTACACGAGCAACCTTGCGGAGGGCGGAGTTCGGCTTCTTAGGCGTGGTCGTGTACACACGCGTGCAGACGCCGCGTCGCTGCGGCGACCCCTTGAGGGCCGGCGACTTCGACTTCTCCTTCTTACTCTGGCGACCCTGACGGACCAGTTGCTGGATCGTCGGCAAGTTCACTCCTTCTTTCTGTTCCTGCCGTCCGGCCTAGGCCGCCCGGCTTCCGCGCGGCCTTTTCGGCCGCATTGCTCTGCGCCCTGGTCGAGACCACGGCGCGTACCTCACCTCTATGCAGCGCCTGCGGCGCTTTTTAGGGCCCGTCCGGAAGATAGAAGGCTCGGTGTGAGCCGTGTCCTCCCGGGGACTCTGACGTCCGGCGATCTACCCCAACCTCAGCGGTTCCCGGGGCGACCAGGCCTACCGAAGCTCACCGAACTCGGGTACTTCTGTGGATCGATCCGCTCCAGCCGTGCCCCGTGTGCGGGCCTCGGCGCGGATAGCGCCCCCGTCAGGGGCGCAGGCGGGCAAGGATACGGCCCCCTACTACTACGGTCAAACGCTCTGCTGGAAAATAGGAGGGCCCCCGGGGATCCCCGGGGGCCCCTTACTAGTTAGCTCCTAGGAGACCCGCTCTTCGGGCTGGTGCTCCGGATCCTCATCGGTCGTTTCGGCCGCCGATTCCTCGGCTACCGGCTCGGCAGGTGCCGCCTCGCTCTCGGTTTCCGCGGACAGCGCTTGAGCCCACCGATCCTCGGTCTCGCCCGAGTCGCCCAACTGGGCGGTCTCGGTGTTGTCGGCCACATCCCCGAAGGCGGCAGCTTCGCCATCTCCGGTGTCGCCGAGGGCCGCTTCAGCAGAAGTGTCCTCGGTGGCCGCCGGAGGCTCGGCAGCGGCACCGTCGCCGTCCCCCGATCCGACCGCAGCCAGGACTCCGCTGACGCCGAGAAGCTCGCGTGCTGCTTCCTCGGCCTCGCCATCCTCGCGAGGCGGTAGCCCGAACATCGCCCGGGCCTCTTCGTCGGAGATGGCGCCTTCCCCAGAAGTTGTGACCTGGATGTTGCGGTACCGGCTCATACCCGTACCGGCCGGGATCAGCTTGCCGATGATGACGTTCTCCTTGAGACCAAGAAGCGGATCCGACTTGCCCTTGATCGCTGCTTCGGTGAGAACCCTGGTCGTCTCCTGGAACGA
>JAXDKI010000370.1:0-15705 GCA_034667245.1 Thermomicrobiales bacterium
GCGGTGACGATGCTGTTGGACCGGGCGACGGCGATCGCGCGGGAACGGGGCGTTGCCGCGTCGTTCGTGAATCGGAACGATAACCGGGCCGTTGCCTGCGATCCCAACCTGACAGCAAGACTCGAGGCGGCGGTGTGGGCGACTGGCTATCCGGTCCGTCGCCTCGTCAGTGGCGCCGGGCACGACGCGGTCGCACTCTCGGCGCGGATGCCGGTAGCGATGCTCTTCGTTCGCTGCGCGGGTGGTGTCAGCCACAACCCGGCGGAGTTGGTAACGGTTGAAGACGTGGCGGCGGCGGTTGAGGTGATGGATCGAGTTATCGGAGACTGGTCAGGGGAAGACTGAAGGTGCACTGGAAGGGCCGGCTCGGTTCTGGTTCAACTCAGACTCGGCACAATCAACCGTTCGGTGCATTGTCTGGTGGCGTGCGAAGCGCCGGAACAACCGGTTCATGCCTCGTGACTCCAGGCACGCGATCGAAGTCACGATCGTAACTCTCGATGTCGCGGATACCCGCCCGTTCCATGTGCGCGACGCAGAGCGCGTCCTCAAAATCGAGCGAAGTGTGAGTGACGTAGAGATCGAGCGCGCGCAGGTAGACGTTGCGGTGTAGCAGTTTGAGTCCGCGTAGGCTCAGCACCGGTGTCAATCTTGTGCGGATGTCGGCCCGCGCTAACTGGTAGCTAACCCGCGAAGCGAGCACATAGACGACCTCGCTGATCACCGCTTCGCACGTCGTTGCCTCCACCTTTTCGTCGCGCACGTCCTTGAAAAACGCCAAACAGGCCGCGCTTTTGATCGGATCGTCTTGCGTGAGGTAGCGGACGAAGATGTTCGTGTCGACGTATCTCACTGTGCCGCCATCTCGCCTACCCACTCCGCAACGCGCTCCTCCTTCAACCGCCGCTCCAGCTCTTCGTCGTCCATCGGCCGTCGAAGCGGTGGGACCGATGCGTGCGCCGTCTCGAGCGTAAAGGCTCCCGGCACCAAACGCACATCATCGCCCTCGACTTCGAACGTCACTCGATCGCGGGGACCGATTCGTAGGCGCTTCCGCACCTCGGCGGGAATGGTCACTTGTCCCTTGGGACTTACGCTGCTCGTGAAGCGTCTCATCGCTTGACTCCTACGATATGTACAACAGTGCACTTTGGTACAACCTTTACACCAGCGTACGACGTCAAATGGCGTTCCGCAAGTTAGCAAGGCGTAGACGAGCGGTCCTTGTTCTGATAGCTTCGTCTCCTGTCCGCTGCCCGAAACTTCTCGCCTGAGAAAGGCACGACGTTGGGTTCGTACGATCTCCTCATTCGCAACGGCATCGTCGTCACCGAAGCCGGTGTCGGCATGGCCGATGTCGCGGTTGTGGACGGAGTTATCGTCGAGGTCGAGCCGGAACTGGTGGGGACGGGGCGGGAGGAGATCGACGCGACGGGACTGCACGTCTTTCCCGGCGTGATCGACGCGCACGTGCACTTCAACGAACCGGGACGGACAGACTGGGAGGGCTGGGCAAGCGGGACGCGGGCTGTGGCGGCTGGGGGTGGTACCTGCGTCTTCGAGATGCCGCTCAATGCCCATCCGCCCACGCTCGACGCTGCCAGCTTCGAGGCCAAGCGCGCCGCCGCCGAGGCCCAGGCGGTCACCGACTTCGCCCTTTGGGGCGGCCTGGTACCGGGCAACCGCGATCACCTGCCCGAACTGGCGGAGAGCGGCGCGATCGGGTTCAAGGCGTTCATGTCGCAGAGCGGCACCGACGACTTTCCGGCTGCCGACGACCTGACCCTCGTCGAAGGCATGGCGACGGCCGCCGAACTTGGCAAGATCGTCGCCGTCCACGCCGAGAGTGATTCCCTGACCAGCCGGCTCGCGGCGAGGGCCGTCGCCGAGGGACGAACGAGCGTTCGCGACTACCTCGCCTCGCGTCCTGTGCTGGCCGAGGTGGAGGCGATCGGCCGCGCGATCCTCTTCGCCGAGGAGACCGGGTGCGCGCTGCACGTCGTCCACGTCAGTAGTGGGGCGGGTGTGGCGCTGATCGCGGCGGCGAGAACGCGGGGCGTCGACGTCAGTTGTGAGACGTGTCCGCACTATCTGGTCTTCACCGAGGAAGATGTCGAGCGGCTCGGTGCCGTTGCCAAGTGTGCACCCCCGATCCGCTCCGCTGCCGAGCGCGAGGCGCTCTGGAGTTCGCTCCTCGCCGGAGACATTTCGATCGTCGCCTCCGACCACTCCCCATCTCCGCCCGACCTGAAGGAGGGGGCGGACTTCTTCCGGATCTGGGGCGGCATCTCCGGGTGTCAGTCAACGCTCTCGGCGATGCTCGCCGAGGGGTATCACGCACGCGGCGTCCCGCTCTCCGTGGTGGCGGCGGTCACGGCGGGGGCAGTCGCGCGGCGCTTCGCCCTGCCACGCAAGGGGCGAATCAGCGTCGGCGCCGACGCCGATCTTGCGCTCGTCGACCTCGCCGGTTCGTTCGTGCTGGCGGCGGACGAGTTGTTGTATCGTCACCCGCAGAGTCCTTATGCCGGGTGGAAATTCAGCGGACGCGTCATCCGGACCGTCGTGCGTGGATCGACGGTCTTCCTCAACGGACGGGCGACGCCGACCGCCTCCGGGAAGCTGGTACGGCCCGGTTCGCATGACCCGTCTGCAGCAGGCTTCGCCCGACATGACCTCGTGCAAGCCCATAGGTGCCCCCCCATATGACCCTCATGTTGTGCTTGACAAGCTGCGGCGATGGTGTTAAGACTTAACCGAGGGCCCGCTCCGGCGGGGCCGAACCGGCGAAGAGACAGAACGCAAGCCGAAGGGCTCGCAGGTCTCGGACGGTTCCCGTCTCACGCGCCGTGTGGACAGCGCCCCTGGGGCGATCCAGGGGAGATGAGGCGCCGGGTACGCCGCACAGGCCCCAATTTCGTCGGGTCCCGGAGGTGTAGCGATGCGAACAAATCGTGTGCTCTGGGGAGTGTGGCAGGTTGACAGGTCAGGCCCCGTGGTCCGCGGGGCGGGATGACCGGTCGGTCCGACAGAATTCGGACCCCGCGGTGCGGACAACGCGAACCGCGCACCGAGCGGCTTCTACGCCGCTGGTTGGACTGGCCTCAGACATAGGACACCGGTAACAAGCAACGAATGTGCGAGCGCCACGTCGGCAACGACGTGGCGCTTGTCTGTTTCTGCCGGATCACGGGTTCGGACTCGATCGTATTGTATTGGTGGGCGGGGTTGACGACGCTCGCCTTGCCCTGTTCACTTCGCCGGTGATCCGACCCCGTCGCTCTTGCGCATTGATGGTGACAAGGGCGTGAGCTTGGAAGAGGTCTTCGACGTGCAGACGATGCTGCAGTAGCTCGGTATCGCGTCAAGCTAGCTCCCTGACAACGGATCGGCCTTCGCTCAGTTGCGCGCGTTTTAGGACATGCCGGATGACGGTCGGTGCTCCTCGCGTGCCTTGCCGCTAGGGCTCCGCAGGCTCCGTCGCCGTGCCCGGATCGTGGCGCGTTCTGCCGCGTGGGCAGGCGGGTGAGTCGTCGAATCGCCGACGCTGGCAGAGTGATGTGCGGCAGGGTGGCGCGAGGGCAGATTTTGCAAAGTCCCTTTCTTGCATCGCGGGACAGTTGACGGTGTGTAGCGCCACTGATACGATGCGACCTCCAACATTGAACCCCGGGCAGGAGGCGGTCGCGCACGTGGTGTTGGATCGTCCGGAGCGTGCCTTGTGCCGTCCACGATGGACGGTGCCGACCGTCGGAGAGAGGACGGAGAAAGCCCTTATGGACCAGATCTTGGGACGTCGCTTTCACCGCCGGGACGCCGTCCGGCTGTCGCTGATGGGGGCGGGAGCCGCAACACTGGGGATGACGGTCGGTGGTCGCCGATTTGCTTCCGCAGCGTTGCAGGACGCCACGCCAGGGACGAGCCAGTTCGATCCTGCTGCCTGCTACCAGCCGTTCGGCGACGCCGAAACGGTGCAATACGAGAAGGTCGGCGATGGCGGCTTCAACATCGGCCTCTCGAACTCGTACATCGGCAACGTCTGGCGGACCCAGATGATCAAGATGGCCAAGGCGTACACCGAACTGCCCGAAATCAAGCCGATCGTATCTCAGATTCAGGTCACCACTTCCGACCGCGACGACGCCGCTCAGATCGCCGCGATCGAGAACATGATTTCGAACGGCGCGCAGGCGATCGTGATCATCGCCCACACCCCCACCGCCCTCGTTCAGACGGTACGCCAGGCGCGGGCTGACGGGATCGTCGTCGTCTCCTTCGACAGCGTGGTTCAGGCGGATCCGCCCGATCCCTCGCTCGACCTCGGGGTAACGGTCAACGAAGACCAGGTCGAAATGGGACGGCGCTGGGCCAACTTCCTGATCGAGCACACCGGAGGCCAGGGCAAGATCCTGATGGTCAACGGCGTGGCGGGTACCGGCGTCGACACCGAGCGTCGCCAGGGTGCCCAGGAAGTCTGGGACGCCAACCCGGGCATCACCATCGTCGAAGTCGTGGGTGACTGGGATCCGGGCAAGGCCCAGCAGGTGACGGCCACCGCCCTCGCCGCGAACCCGGACATCGTCGGAGTTTGGTGCCAGGGCGGCACGGACGGTGTGGTGCGGGCCTTCCAGGATGCGGGCAGGCCGCTCGTGCCGATCGCGGGTGAGGCCGAGAACGGCTTCCGCAAGCAGATGCTGCAGTACAAGGATCAGTTCCCGGGCTACTCGATCGGTCAGACGCCGGGATTGGTCTGCGTCTCGATCCGCGCCGCGATCAGTCTCCTCCTGGGCGAGCCGGTGCCTCGCGCCGTTTCCGTGCCGCTGCCGGAGGTCAAAACCGCCGATCTGGTGCCGGGCGTCAACGTCTTCCCGGACGCCCCGGACGACTTCTTTACCGCGACGCAAATTCCGGCCTGCGGCATCGATCTCAGCTTCGAGCAGGTCGACGCCCAGCAGGTCTAGACGGAGTAGACACGAGGAGCTGGGCGTATGCGGCAGGATGCTAATCGGCGGCCTCGGGAGTACGCCGTTCGGCGCTTCGCGGAATAGCCGCGCGATCTTGTCCGCTGCCCGGTCCCTCGTGTCTCCTGTCTGATCGGCGGAGTCCGTAATGTCACTCTTGACGGCCGAAGGCATCGGCAAGCGGTTCGGCGGCGTCGTCGCGCTCGACGACGCCGCTTTCGCGTGCGAAGCCGGCGAGATCCACGCCCTGCTGGGTGAGAACGGTGCCGGCAAGAGTACGATGGTCAAGGTTCTCTGCGGCGTCCAGCCCCCGGACACCGGTACCCTGACGTTTCGGGGCGAGCGGGTCGCCTTTCGCAACCCGGCCGAGGCGGTGGCGGCCGGCATCGTGCCGGTCTTTCAGGAACTCTCCCTCATCCCGGACCTCTCCGTTGCCCAGAATCTGTTCATGGGTGCCGAGCCGCGTATTTTGGGTCTCATCGACAGTCGCCGCATGCACCGGCGTGCCCACCAGCTCTTTGCCAGCCTCGGTTTTTCCGGCATCGATCCGGCTGCCGCAGTGCGCGACCTCCCGCTCGCCGAGCGTCAGCTCGTCGAGATTGCCAAGGCCGTCGGTCGCGAGCCGGAGGTGTTGATCCTCGACGAGGCGACCTCCGCCCTCACGCGGGGTCAGGTCGAGCAGGTCTTTGCGGTGGTCCGTCGTCTGCGCGAGCGCGGGACGGCGGTCGTCTTCATTTCCCACCGAATGGATGAGGTCCGGGCGCTCTGTGATCGGGCGACGGTGTTCCGCGATGGGCGCCACGTCGGGACGGTTACGGTGGCGGAGGCCAGTCACGGCGAACTGGTGAGGATGATGGTCGGGCGCCCGCTCCGGGAAGTCTTTCCGCCTCGTCCACCCCGTCCGGAGATCGAGGACCCACTGCTCGAAGTACGGGAACTTGGCTGGGGGCAGACGCTGCAGAACGTTTCGCTGACGCTCCATCGCGGGGAGATCCTTGGCCTGTCGGGTCTTGAGGGCCAGGGCCAGGGGGACCTCCTCTTCGCGCTCTTCGGCGTCTACGCCAGGGTGAGCGGGGAGGTCCTGATGCGCGGTCGGCCGGTTCGCCTCGGCAGCGCCAACGACGCGATGCGCGTCGGGATCGCCATGATTCCCGAGGACCGCAAGACGCAAGCGCTGATCCTGCCGCTGACCGTGCGCGAGAACGTCACATTGCCGACGCTGACGACGATGGCGCGGGGCGGGATCGTCTCGGGGCCGAGCGAGCGTGCGGCAACGACGAGGATGCGTCACCGATTGGCGATCAAGACGGAGAGCAATGAAACGCCGGTGCGCTACCTCAGCGGCGGCAATCAGCAAAAGGTGGCGCTGGCGAAGTGGCTCCTGCGCAACGCGGACGTCTACCTGATGTATGACCCGACCCGGGGCATCGACGTGGGGGCGAAGCAGGAAATCTACGCGCTGATGGCCGAGCTCGCCGAGCGTGGCTTCGGGGTGCTTTTCTTCTCCACTGACCTGGCCGAGATCGTCGGTCTCTGCGACCGTGCGCTGGTGATGTACGAAGGATCGATCGTCCGCGAGCTGAGGGGGCCGGTGCTGACCGAGGCAAACCTGGTCAGCGCGGCAGTCGGCCTCACGGATTAGCGAGGAGTCCGCGCAATGGCTGCGGTTTCGGCGGCACCGGCCGCCCACCGGTCGGTGCGACGCCGGCCGTTCGTCGTCCGCAACGCTCGCCCCCTGTTGGCGTGGCTGCTCCTGCTTGCCCTCCTGGTGGTGTACCACCGCGAGGCGCCCCGTTTCGGGCCGCGAGAGCAGCGCTCGATCGCGAACTCCGGCATGACTCTCTCCATCGCCGGTCTTGGTCAGACGCTGGTGGTGCTGACCGGCGGCATTGATCTGTCGGTCGGTCCGATGGTGAGTATGACCAACAGCCTGGCCTCCAGGATTGCCAACAAGGAGTCGCCCAACTCGAGTATGGCGCTCGCGGCCGCGGCGGCGCTCCTCGTCGGCGCCGCCTGCGGACTTGTCAACGGTCTGCTCGTCGCCTACGGTCGACTCCAGCCGATTATCGTCACCCTGGCAACCGCTTCCGTCTGGGGCGGGATCGCGCTCTACCTGCGTCCTGACCCTGGCGGCTTTGTGCCGCTCTCCTTCTCCGACCTCCTGACCGGCATGACCCTCAACCGGCAGCTGCCGAAGGCAGTGGTGCTCCTCGGGGCGCTCCTGATCGTTTGGCTTGTCTTTCGGCGGACGCGGCTGGCCACGAGGATCTACGCCGTCGGCAGCAGCGAGGGCGCCGCCTATATGTCGGGCATCAACGTGGCACGGACCAAGGTCCTTGCGTACACCTTCGCCGGACTGGCGAGCGGAGCGGCGGGGCTCTTCCAGACCGCCCAAACCGCGACCGGCAATGCCAACGCCGGGAACGTCTACACCCTCAACTCGATCGCCGCGGTGGTGCTCGGCGGAGCGAGTCTCGCCGGCGGCGCCGGCACCTATTTGGGGACGATCGCCGGCGCCTACGTGATCGCGCTCATTCCCAGCGTTCTCTTCTTCTTCGAGGTCAGCACCTTTTACCAACAGCTGTTCCAGGGCTCCATCCTGCTGGCGGCGGTCTCCCTCGGTGCGCTCGGCATTTTCCGCATTCGGAATCGACTGGAGCGGTTGTGAGCCGGTTGGAGGGCGCAGGCCATCGAGCAGGCGACGGTGAGGTTGCGGACGGTTCGGTCGACGCACGGGTGCGAGTTCCGTCCGGCGGTACGCCGGATCGACTCGGCTCCTCGACGGAGAGACTCCTGAGCTTCGTTCGGCAGAACCGTTCGCAGGTCATCCCCTACGTCCTCATCGGTCTCCTCCTGGTGGTTGCGGCGGTGCGGACCCCCAGCTTCGTCACGCCCGGAAGCCTCCGGCAGCAGCTGGTGCTCGCGTCATATCTCGCGATCATCGCCGGGGGGCAGACGCTGGTGATTCTCTCGGGAGGGATCGATCTCTCTGTCGCCTGGAATCTCAACTTCTCGGCTATCCTGATGACGCAGACGGCGGCAGGATCGCACGAGGCAGGGCGGGTGACGTGGGCCGTCTCCCTGGCGCTGCTTGCGGCGGCGGCAGTCGGATTCGTGAACGGACTCGGCGTCGCCTACCTGCGCATCCCGTCTCTGGTCATGACGCTGGGGATGAATGCGGTCCTTGCCGGCCTGACGTTGGTCTATACCAACGGCTCGCCGCAGGGGTTGGCGCCACCGTTCGCCAAATCCTTGGCGGTTGGCCGGCTCGCGGGGCAGGTGCCATACGCGCTGGTCTTCTGGTTGGCGTTCACCGTCGCGCTCATTTTCTTGCTCCGGCGCACCGTCTTCGGCCGGCGCCTGTACGCGGTCGGGAACAACCCGCAGGCCGCCTATTTGTCCGGGGTGCCGGTGCGCCGGGTGCTTGTCGCCGCTTATACCCTCTGTGGCCTCTGTGCCGGGCTCGCCGGAATCCTCCTCACCGGCTATTCCACACAAAGCTACCTCGGCATGGGTGACCGCTACGTTCTCCAGGCCATCGCCGCCGTCGTCATTGGCGGAACGTCCATCCTCGGCGGTTCCGGTGGCTACGGTGGTACGGTCGCCGGGGCGATCACCGTCGTTCTGCTGGACAACGTCCTCCAGATCATCGGTATCGAGCGCGCCGGCCAGAACATCCTCTACGGTTTCATCATCCTCGTGATGCTCTTTGTTTATGGACGGAGTGCCCGCGTGCGCGAGTAGCGAGGCCGGAACAATCTGAGCCGGAAGCGAAGTCACGCGCCGCCACAGCCAACCGGACCGGTCTGCCGGGCGGTCCAGCACCATGGTGGCGGTCGAGGGAGACGGCGGCGCGTGGCTTGGGGCGTTTCGCCCGCCCAATGGCGGGGTCGACGCGATCGTCGCCATCTTCCGCTCGGCCGACGGCGATCAACGTCGACACGAACCCGGATGTGGGCGCGTATCCCGGTCGGGCCCGAACGCCGGGCACCACCGAGATACGCGCGGCGCCCGAACTGCAGTTGGCGCGGTCAGCCGATAGGTTCCGCTTCTGGCGAGGCCTCCGGAGAGGCGACCGGCGTGGCCTCAGCTACATCGGCGCAGTCGTTGCTCGCGTCGGCGTCGTCGGAGGCTATGAAGTCGCCGTGGCCGAGATGCGCTGGGAGCGCGTTGACGCTGATCTCGATCAGGATGACCGGGTTCTTCTCCGATGACGTGACGTGACAGACTCGGACCTTCTCCGACGGAAACGGAGATGCCTCGGGCGATCCTTCCGGCTGCGGCGCCTCCTCCGGGGAGGTTACCGGCGTGCCTGCGGCGGCCTCGTCCTCGCAGTCGTTGCTGGCCTCCGCATCGTCTGGCGCCAAGACGTCGCCGTGCCGTTCGTGCGCCGGCAGGGCGTGCGCACTGATCTCGATCAGGTTGTAGGGGTAGTCGTCGCGCCCCGTCAGGTGGCAGACTCGAACCTTCGACGCCTGCTGCTGCTTCTCGGGCTTGTCCCCGTGGTCGTCGCCGCGGTCGCTGTCCTTCTCGCTCTTCCCGTGATTCTCGTCTTTCTTGTCCTTCTTGTTCTTGGACGACCGGTCGCCGTCGTCGGACTGTCCGCCGCCGTTCTGCCCGGCCTGCTCGTCGTTTCCGGCGTCGGCCGGCTGGTCATCGGACGGCGCTACGCCGTCGGACTCGTCGCCGCCATTGCCGTTCCCGTGGCCATTCCCGTTCTCGTTCCCGTCGCCCTCTTGGTTGTCGGCGTTGCCGTTGCCGTTCCCATTGCCGTGGCCAGCCCCGTTACTGTTTCCGTTGCCCTGGCCGTTGCCGTTTTCATTGTCCTTGTCTTTGTTCTTGTCTTTGTCGTCCTTGTTGAAGGACGCGGCGGTGTTGCGGTTACCCTCACCGCCGCCCAGAGCCTCGACGCCGCCCCTGATCGAGAACGCGAGCACGAGGCCGACTGTGGCGATTGCCACGAAAATCGCGATGCGTCGCATGCGGGTCCCTCCCTTGAGTCCAGCCCCGGACCGAGGCGCACCCGGCCTCGCGACCGGACGCCCACTGCTGCTGCGGCGGGCGCCAGTGCCCAGCGACGCACGGGGATGGACAGCTCGTTGCCGGGCCGCGCCCGGCGTGCAATCGAAAGGGTGTGCCATGACCTGGTGCCGGACAATGGGTCGTTGGTGGCTGGATTCGTGATCCGATGGGGCCAGGGACCTGTCGTTCCCGATCGTTCGCGACGCGCTTGGCAGTGCGGAAGCCCGAGCGCCCTCGTCGAGGGGCGCTCGGGCCGCGAGATTGCAGGGGCTCGGCCTCCGCTGCCGGACGGTGACTCGGGCGAGGCTGGGGCCGGGCGTCGCGCTGGCCGTCCCGGAGGACGATCGATTTGTGGCGCGCAATGACGGGTCCGAGCCAACCGTGGTGCCAGATCATTCTCGAACGGACCCAGGCGATTGCCACGTAATGCCGATCGAGCAACCGATGACGCGGCACCTCGTCGACAGCGGTCAGTGTTGCGTTGACTCCGTGCGTCTGACGCCGATCTGACCGGTGCAGAGCATGGCAGTCGCGCGACTTACCCTCCTCCGTTTGACCGGTTCGGAAGCTTGGGGATCAACCAGCCGAGGAATGCCTCGGGGCTGCGCGTCTGCAAGAAGATCTCGGCGGGACCGGCGAAGTCCACCACCAGACCCTCTCCGCCGAAGATCGTCGATTTCCAACTCCCGACCTTGCGGACGCGGTACTGCGTGCCACCAGAGAAGGCGACGATGTGCCCGGTGTCGACGGTGTAGGTGCCGCCGGCAGGGATCGAGACCCGGTGGATGGCGCCGTAGGAGGAGAGGACCAGCAGCCCGGTGCCGGTGCACCGGAGCATGATCAGTCCCTCGCCGCCGAAGAAGCTGCGGGCGCCGCCCCACTTCGTGTCGACCGTGATTCCGAGCTCGCTCGCCAGGTAGCTGCCCGATTGGACGACGAGTTCCTGGCCGGTCAACGGCATCACCGCGATGTCTCCCGGTAGGTCCGGAGCAACGGTCAATTCGGCACTGTCGGTTTGAGCGGTGAAGGTGTTCTGGAAGAACGATTCGCCGCCAAGCAGGGAGCGCCCGAGCGATTTGAAGAGACCGCCGGTGGCCGCGGTCTGGACTTCGACCCCTGCCATGCTGACCATCGCCCCGCTTTCGGCGCGGATCTGCTCGCCTTGCCGCAGCGTGATCCGGCAGAGGGCATATGAGGGCTGGTACAGGACCTCGGTTTGCATCGTTAGCCTACTCCTCTCACAGACACGCCGCGCGCCTGCGCGTAAGCATCTGGTCGGTGCTGCACAGTGGTTGTGCGATCGATGATAACCCGCGCCGTCCTGGTCGTGCTCCGTGTCAATCCGGCGAGGAATGCCGAGCGTAGCGTCATGACGGCCCATGAGTCAGAAGCAGGGCGGTAGGACTCGATCGGCACAACCTGGTTTCAATCGCGTCGTGGCGTGCTACTACATAGACACAAATCGACACAGTATCACAAATGCCCGGGATCGGCCCGCACAGTCTGTGCGGGCCGATCCCGGGCATTTCCAAGGGAGCTCGACGGGATGTTGCTACACGTACTCCTGTGGATTCACCGTCGAGCCGTTGAGCTTGATCATGAAGTGGACGTGCGGGCCGGTCGACATCCCCGTACTTCCCATCGGACCGATCTCGTCGCCCTGGTTGACCTCTTGTCCGACGAAGACGTACGGCTGCTCGGCCATGTGACCATAGACCGTCGAGAATCCGTTCTCGTGATCGATCTCGACGTAGTAGCCAAGACCGCAGTCGCACCAGCCGGCCGCGACAACCTTGCCACCGTCCGCCGCCAGGATCGGCGTATACGAGGGCGCCGCCAGATCGATCCCGTTGTGGAAGTTGCAGCCGATATTCGCGTCGTACGGTTCGAAAGAGAACCCCGTGCAGCCATACGCTTGGGTGAAGACGTAGGACGCAACCGGATTGATAAAGGTGCCAGTGGGACCGGTCGGCGGTGGAGGCGGCCCGTCGGTGGCGACGAGGAGATCGCCCAGCGCGTAGCCACGCACGTCGCCGTCATCCACCTTGTACCAGGCCATGCCCTCGTCGTCGAAGGACGCCTTGCCGACGATTTGCGCAACCCCGGCGCCGCCGAGCGCGCCCACGACGTCGGAGCCGACAAACCCTCGGTACCGGATGTTGACACCGTCGCCGTCCGCGGAGGTCACGTAGTCGCCGATCGCGAAGACGACCTCCTGCTGATCGGGCTCGTCCGCCGGGGCGTCGGGTTGCGAGGCTGCGACAACGAAGCCGGCGAAGACGTAGCCAGTCACGTCGCCATCGGTGACCAGGTACCAGGCGTCGCCGTTGTCGTCGTTCTCTGGGCCGTCCATCACCTGGACGACATCGCCGTCGGCGACCGAGCCGACCCGCTCGAAGTCCTTCCCAGCTCCCGACCTGATGTTCAGACCGGTGCCGTCGTCCGTCTTGGCGGCGATGTAGTCGCCGGCTGCGAAGGAGGATGTCTCGGAACTGGAGTCACCGCTCTCGCCGTCCGAAGGTGAGGCGCCACCGGCGTCGTCGAGATAAAAGCCGGCGATCCAGCCGTCCTGACCGTCGAACCGCACCGGCCACCAACGCGTGTCGTCGTCGCCGTAAACGGTGTCGACTTCGTCGACCCGGAGTGAGACCACCGTGCCGTCCGGCAGGGTATCGATGATCTTGCCGTCTGGTCCGGGTTTGGCGCGGAGGTTGACCCCGTCGTCGCTGTGCGCAACAACAGCGGTCAAGCCGCTCAATTCATCGATACTGTCAACGGAGACATCGAATTCGTCCGCGACAGCCGTCCGGACGAATCCCCCTGATCCGAGCACGAGCGCCAATGCCACTGCAACGGCGAAGGCGCGTGCCCGACGGGACACTGAGATGACTCCTGCGGTAGCGCCAGTTCGTCGCACCGCTCCCTCCCTCCTGATGCTGAGACCCCCGCGCTGTACCGTCGTGGGTCTGGGACCTTGCCCTGGTGCCACCGCGCTGCAACGCGATAGACAGACACTGGGCTTCGCTACTCTGCAGACCCCGATCATCGCGTCAACCGGTCAAGCCGTCGACACGCGTTTCCCTGAGTCGGCCACGCTTCGTCGCAAGTACCGGGTATACCGGCACGCGCGCACGTCGGCGCTCCAGCGATCCCCGTCGCGACGGTGGCGTCGGCCAAAAGGCGGTTGCCACCGTCCGTACGATGTAGTCGGATAACGCAAGGCGAGAGCGGGATCGAGTTACGGCCCATCTTGGGCCGCGTGCCGGGCACCGGAAGTCACGGTAGCAAATCGGACACCGTAGCCGCAACATGAACGTACGCTTTGTGCACGTGAACGAACGGATTTGCCGGTCGAGAATCACGACCGGAAGGCTAGCCACGGCGATGGCGCCTTCCCAATCGGAGCCACGCAACGTGACGGCCCCGGGCGTCGCCTGGGGCCGTTCTTCATGGCGAACCGCTGACGATCGGGGCCATTGCCTCCGCGTGGCAACCGTCTAACCGAGGAGGCGTGCCACCTCAGCTCGCCGCCGGTCGACGACGAGCCGGCGAGGTCGATCCGGAGGGCCGAAGAGGGCGAGCCAGGTCCGACGTGGCAAGGGGCTCGCCTTTGCGATCCCACAATTGCAGCCGGGGTGGGCGCGGTTGGCGTCGGCGGCCTTGACCGATGCGAAGAGCTTGTTCTCGGCGTGGCGACGGCAGGCCTGGCAGGCCGCACACCTGTCGCAGGCGACAAGACGGAACGCCGGCAGGGTTGCAGGAGCGGCAAACGCCCCCCGCGCCAGCAGGGCACCGGCGAAGCCAGCAGCGGAGGCACTGCCGCGTAGGACGAGGATGCGGCGGGAAATGGCGAACATCGTCGTCCTCCTGGATGCTGGACCGGGCGGCCGGGGGGACCGCACGCTCTTTGCCTTGTCTCGATGGGTTCGTCTCCGGTGTTGGGTCGGTTGTCCGGCGTGTTGTAGGACCTGTCCTTCACGTTCGCGGTCTGTGACCGCGTTCCTTGCGGTGGTCCTACTTGCCGGCTCGGTAACCCGTTAGGAGTCGTTCGCCCATCGAGGGCTCAGAGCCTGCGGACTCCCCGACCGCCGGATCTCGGTACGATCGGGGTAACCGGTCGGGGGCGTCGCTTGGTTCGGCCGTTCGCCGTCCCCCTCGGTTGTTGTCAGCAGAATAGGGTCTGCCGAGGACCGCGCCATCCCGAGGATTGCCGAATCGACAACGTCGTGACAATGCTACATTCGTCGGGAGGTTCGGCAACATTGCCTACGTCTAGGCAGACAACCCGCGGCTTCGCGACGCCGAAAGCAGGGAAACGGAGTCCCCTTCGTCAAGTAGCTGGCCAGCCTGACTCGTGACAAACGAGAGGGATTCGCAACAGAGTGGGGCAGCGGTTGGCGGCATTGATCGCGCCAGTGGCGATTCTTCTCGATCGGCGAGCGAATCAGCATGGTGGTTGTTCTCGAATCGGTCGACTACCGAGGACGCCGCATACTCTTCACCGATGATGTCTGGTTTGATCACATCCTCTCGGAGCGTCCCACCCGAGGAGCCCTAGCTTTGGACCGCCGCCTGATCGCCAAGCACATTGATGAACTCGAAGGGTTGATCCCCCGGATCGACCCTCAAGAGCTCGTGCTTGGCTATGACTACGATGCGGAGACCGCCCGCCATGGGCGCGGTCAACGAACCGCGGCGGAAATTGCACGTCGGCAACTGACTACGTCTGCCGCAACCCCTGAGTGCCGAGCATCATCTCGCCGCCTTGTTGGGTATCGAGAAACGGTCCGACGGTCCTATTCCGCCGCCCGGCACGGGTTGCTATGCTGGGACCGCTCGCCGGTCTGGGGTCGGCGAGGGGCCGATCGCACGGGCGTGGACGGAAGGAGCAGGGGCATGGCCTACGCCGGGACGGGGTACGTGGCGGCGACGAAGTACGCGGGGTTTTTGGTCCGGGTCGTCGCCGCGATCATTGACGGCGTCCTTCTGTTCGTCGTCCAGTTGGTCCTGAACCAGTTCATCGACGACATTTCGGCTCGGAGCCTGGTTAACACGGTCATTGGGTGGCTCTACTACGCGGGCCTGGAGTCCTCCGGCCGGCAGGCGACGCTCGGCAAGATGGCCCTGGGCCTGGCGGTCACGGACGTCGCGGGCAACCGCATCTCCTTCCTCCGCGCCACCGGTCGGTACTTCGCCAAAATCCTCTCGGCCCTTATCCTGCTGATCGGCTTCATCATGGTGGCCTTCACCGAGAAGAAGCAGGGGCTCCACGACATGATCGCCGGGACGCTCGTCGTCAAGACCCGGTAGGGCGGGACCGCCATCCACGGAAAGGGGTGCGACTGGGGGGTGGAAAGCCGCCCAGTCGCACCCAAGAATGGGCGGCGCGAGTCAAGACCTTGACGTGCCGTGTGCACAGGTGGCAGGACCTCGACCCAGTTGGCGATCGTCCGGCCCGAGTAGGCCAGCGTGAAGGCGTCACCGGTCGCCGGACGAAAGGCGCCGTAAACGTTCCCCCGGCCGCGCCGCCCGTCGTCGATAGTCCTGCTTTGCCCGCGCCCGCCGTTCCCCGTCGGATCGGGCCGGATCACACGCGAGCCGGGGTGGCTCTTGGCCGCCTCCGGCCCCATCTCGTCGAGACAGACGACGACACTCCCCGCAGGTGGCGCCTCGTCGAGGGCAACGATCGCCCCCTCTTTGCCACGAACTCGGGGTCGACCCGCTC
>JAXDKI010000371.1:0-3811 GCA_034667245.1 Thermomicrobiales bacterium
GCAAGTTCCTCCGCCGCCGGAGGATCGTCGCGGACCAAGCGGTCGGTGAGGCGCCCTGACCCGAGTGGAATCGAGCGCGCCCAGCCAAAGACCCCTTCGGTGGCGCCGATCAGCTCGGTGCTGCCACCGCCGATGTCGGCCACCACGATGTCGCCGTCGAGATCGAGCGTCGCCCTCAACCCGCGGAACGTCAACTCGGCCTCGCGGTCGCCCGTGATCGTCTTGAGTTCAAGTCCGGTTTCCGCCCGCACCCGGTCAAGGAACGCCTCGCCGTTCGCCGCGACGCGCGTTGCTTCCGTCGCCACGCCGATCAACCGCTCCGCGCCGGCCTCACGAGCGTCCGCCGCGAAATCTCGGAGGGCTCCCATCGCCGCCTCGATTCGATCGTCGGCGAGGCGCCCCGTCTCTTCGATCCCTGTGCCAAGCCGCACCGTGGCAGAGCGCCAAAGGAATTCGTCAACGCCATCAGCGCCATCGGGGCGGGCGACCGTCATCTTGATCGTGTTGGAACCGATGTCGAACGCGGCCACGGTCGGCCCGCCTCCGGGATTATCCTTAACAATCGGCACGTTAATAATCTCCGCGTGAGGAAGCCGTCGCCCAACAACGGCATTGGGCTGTGCCTGAGAGTGCTACAAGCAGCGTCGGTTAACGTATCATACCTGGCTAATGCATCATGAATCCGGGCGCCCAGCCCACATGAGTGGACCACAGCTCGCGATGGAGTTTGACGGACTCTGCCCCTGCCGTTTGAGATCTCGCCGAGGAAGGACTCCTACATGGGAGCGAATCGTGACCAGAAACCGGCCGAGTTGCTCCGCCAACGCGCGAAGGAGGAGCGCCGTCTCCTCCGTGCGGAACAAGCGGCAGAACGCAAGCTCCGCGCCGCCAACGAGCGCTTAGCCTCAGCCCAGATCCGACTCGAAAAAGCGCAAGCGCGTTTCAATCGGCGGCAGGCCCGCGTAGCCGCGGCACTTGACGAGCTCCGGCAGAGACAAGAGGCCCGTGCCGCCGGGCCCAACGGTGTAGCTCAGCAAGAGCCATCGGTCCAATCCGCGCCCGAGACCAATCCGGCGCCTATTCCCGGAATTGCTGAGGCGTCGACACTCCCTCAGGGCGAAGCGATGCTTATCGCCGTCCCGGCCGAATCGACCGACGGCACCGCACCGGCGCGGAGGTCCTCCAAGCGCCGCTCGCAGGGAGCGGTGACCGGGATCTGACGAGCCACCCGGAAAGCCAGCGACCCGCGCAGCAGGCGCGCTCAGAGAACCTGGTCGCTCAGTCGGTCCAACCCATCCATCACTTCGTCGCGGGTCAGTCCGCCCACGATAAGTTCGGCATCGGACCTACTCAGAAGCCGGCGGTAGAAGCGGACCGCCGCATCAATCACAACCCGGTCCTCCGGCGCGGCGTCGACGCGGTGTAACAATGCGTTTTCGGCCTGATCGAACTGCCCGGCCTCTTCCAGATAGGCCACCAAACGCTCCGCCGTCCCGGTCGGTAGATCGAGACCCGCCAGTTGCTCGATCACGTCCTCCAATCCCGGTATCCGCTCTTCGGCGAGCTCCTCATCCTCCCCGACAATCTCCAGATACAACCGCAACGCCTTCAGATACCGGGGAAAACTCTCCTCGTACCGCTCGACGTCGTCGTACGCGTGCCCCTCTTCCCGCAATAGTTCCGCCAGTCCGAGACACCGCTCGGGATCGAGCCGCCCCTGCGCCCGGAGCAACGCGATCAGATCGTCCTCCGAAAGCGCGTGCACGAGCGACGACGGTAACCCCGCAAGCTTCCCGTACGTATCCGTCAGCAGCGCCAGCGCCTCCTCCGTTTTTCCCTCCTTCCGCAACCGGAGGACACGGACGAGCACGCCGCTGAACTGCTGGATCATTCGCATGAGATAGTCTTGATGCATCGACGCCTGGCTCCTCGCGCACGAACACCCGCTCCCACGAGTGTACGCGCTGAGCCGCTCACCCACGTCTTGACCCTAGGCTATATCCCCCGTTGATATCGTTGTCCCGCAGGAGCTGCTCATCGTTGCAGGTCGGATTGCTCGCCCGGCACCCTTCGTCGCCGTCGATGCCTACCGGCACGTCGGACCCACCGCTTCGGATCACATTACCGGCGTTCACCAACCCCTCATCGGCCTGGGCAGGCGACGGCGAGTTCGATCCCTCCTGCGCGGACCCCGTGTACAGCCCTGGTATCGGGAAATGCTGCCACTGACTCTGGTAGCCGTCCGCGTTGCCGTCGGCGTTGTCCCGCACCGTCACGTCCTTGATCGGAATGCACTCGTAGTTCGACCCGTCGTTGATGCAGTCAACCTCGTGGTTTGTCAGGCATCAAATGCCGGGTACTGGCGGCGAAGCTTGTGGCGGGCGTCGGCCGTGGTTGAACCCCCGGTGGGTGGCGCTGCCGCCGATGTTGTGGTGGGCGGTCCACGCCGCCTCCGCCTGCTTCGTCAGGGACCAGCTTTCGTCAAGCTCCCGGCTACTCGTTCAGCCGACGCTCCGCTGCTTGTGCCCGATGCGGCTCGCCGCCGCGGCTCTCAGCGTCCTCAGGGCGAACAGCCCAGCGGCCACGTAGGCCAGGCTGTCGATCGTCAGGACAGCGACGGCGCCCAACCGTTCCGTGGCGACGCCTGCGATGGCCGCGCCGACGATCATGAGCAGCGCCGTCGTCGTCCCCAGCGCGCCGAAGATCCGGCCTCGGTAGGCGTCCTCCGCCTCGGCCTGAATCGCCGCCACGTACCCGGTGCCGAAGGCGGTCACCGGCACGCCGACGACGGCCATGAGGACCAATCCCGGCCAGATCACCGGGGCGAACGCCGGGTAGTTGAAGGTCGCCAGGTCGATCAGCCCCAGCCCAATCGCCCCCCAGCCGAGCAAGGACACCGGGGAGCGCCCCTTACCCCAGGCCCCAATCACCACCGCCCCTACCATGCCGCCGACCGCTTGGGCGCTCATCAACCAGCCCGCCTCCCGCGTACCCCCCTCCAGCGCCTCGTCGACGTAGACCCAGAAAGCCGTGCCCATGACGCCCTCGCCCAGCGAGGAGATCGCAATGACTCCGAAGACCACCCGTAGCGCCCGGTTTTCCCGGATCAGGCGCAGCCCGGCCAGCCACTCGCGCCAGACCGCCGGCCAGGTCCCCGTCGCCGTGGCGGCGGCCGGCGGAAGTGTCCGCTCCGGTCTGGTCGAGGCGGCGATCGCCGCGATCATCCCCGCGGCGACCAGGAACGAGGCGGCATCCACCGCGGCGACCCCGCCCAACCCGTACCACGCAACGACGAGGCCGCCGAGCGCCGGACCGACCAGGCGGCTCAGGTTGTCGTTCAGCGCGTTGAGGGCGTTGGCCGGAACCAGGTGCTCCTCTCCGACGAGGCGGGGCAGCAGAGCATTCTCGGCCGGGCGGAAGAACTGGCCCGCGGCCGAGGCGGCGGCCGCGACGACGTAGGCGATCCACACCTGTTCCGCGGAATCGACCGCAACCAGCAGCAGCAGGATCGGCGCCCGGACGAGGTTGGCGACCACCATCGTCCGCTTGCGGTCCCAGCGGTCGACGAAGACGCCTGCGACCGAGCCGAGGACCAGCGCCGGGAGCCGGTTCGCGATCAGGACGCCACCAGTTGCCAGCGCCGACCCGGTCAGCTCGTAGACCGTCACCGGCAGGGCGACGATGAGCATCCAGTCGCCCGTCAGCGAGACCAATCCGGCGAACCAGAGCAGGGCGAAGTCGCGCCGCCGCAGAACCCTGAGCACCAAACCCTCCCCGCGCAGACCGGGCAGTTCGTCCGCCCGGCAGCAGC
>JAXDKI010000372.1:0-11161 GCA_034667245.1 Thermomicrobiales bacterium
ACGGGTGTTGCGTCGCCTGCGGAAAACCGCTATGCTGCGTCCATCCCGCCGTTCCCCGTTATTATGGTGCTCGCCCCGCCGGGCGGATCGCCGCGCGCCCTCCCGGGACGCGCCGGACGGGAAGGCACAGACGAGCGATGAGGCAAACGGGATTGGTGTTGCGGCTGGCGGCGGTGCCGGCAATCGTGGCCGGGTTGGTGCTGTGCGTGTTGGGGGGGGCGGCAGCCGCGCAGGAGGAGTGGGGGTTCTCCGCGGCGGGGACCGGCGCGGGCGACGAGGAGGCGACGCTGGAGATCCACACGGCGGAGTGCTACACCGGCGTCGGCCCCGACATCTACGAGGCGTGCCACGCCGACGCGGTCGAGGGCGTCGTCTTCACGGTCAACGGGGCGGTGGCGACGACCGACGCCGACGGCTACGTCAGCTTCCACGGGCCGCCGTCGACCGTCACGATCGCTGAGGACCCCGACACGTTCGCCCTCTACCTGGGCGCCTACGTCTACTGCCGGGACTTCGCCGACGACGACGTCTACTACGACGACAGCGCCACCGACAGCGGCGGGGTGGTCACGCTCGAGATCGCGGCCGGCGACCGGGTCGTCTGCGACTGGTACGTCATCTACCAGGCCGACGACGACGGGAGCAGTTCCGACGACGGCGACGACGCGGCCGGGGTCGGCGGGGTCACCACCCTGCCGAGCACGGGCACCGGGACCCGGGAGACCGGACCGTGGCGGGGAGCCGCGCCCGTGCTCGCCGCCGGGTGCGTCCTCGCGGCAGCCGCGACCCTTCGCCGCCGACGCCTCACGTAGGACCACCGCGGCCACCGCGCGTGGTCAGGTTGCCACCCCTTGGACCCGGCGACGACCGGTCTCGGGGGGTCGGCACCGCACGGCCCCGCGATCCCATGGCGAGTGGGTGGCGCTGGTGCCCCCCACTCGCGGCGGTCCGGCTTCACCCGCGTCGCCGGACCGTCCCCGCGCCCGTCCTCGGCCCGTTGGTCGGCCGTGAGCCCGCCCTCCGGCGTGGCCGGCTCCTCCCCTGCCCGGCCGACGACCGCGCTCGTCGCGGTCCGGCGACGCACCGGGCGGCGTATCGTCCCCCTCGTCCGCAACCGTACCGGTGTCCGCCCCGGGGTTTCCTCGCTTCCGACCCGAGGTCCGGCGGCACGGACCGTCGGCGAGGACCCCGGTCTTGGCATCGTGTGCCCCGAGGGCGAGCGGATCGACCGCCCCCTTTATGTCGATCTCATCGCGATTCCGGCGACGAGGCTTTGACAGCACTCCGATGCTTCACTACTTCGATACCGCGATACTTTGATACGGTCTGATTGACGACCCGGCGCGACGGTGATACGGTGATACTGTACGAACGGGGTGCGCGTGGGCGGGAAGGGGGCACCATGACACGGGTGATCGCGGTCGCCAACCAGAAGGGGGGCGTGGCAAAGACGACGACGGTGATCCACCTCGGCGTCGCGATGGCGGAACTGGGCCGACGGGTGTTGCTGGTCGACCTCGACCCCCAGGGGCACTTGGCCGAGGGGTTCGGGATGGTCTCGGAGGACCTGTCGACCGAGATCTCCGACGTCTTCGCGGGGGAGAAGCGGGTCGCCGACGTGATCATCCCCGGCCTCCGGCCGGGGCTCGACCTGGCCCCGTCCAACATCCGGCTCTCGGACATGGAGCTGACCCTGGTCAACGTCCGCTTCCGCGAGTACAAGCTGAAGCGGGCCCTGGAGCCGGTGCTCTCCCGCTACGACTACGTCTTGCTGGATTGCCCGCCGAGTCTCGGTCTCCTGACGGTCAACGCCCTGATCGCGGCGACCGACGTCCTGATCCCGATGGCTTCCGAGTACTACTCGATGCTCGGCGTCTCGCTCCTGATCAAGACGATCGAGACGATCAAGCAAGAGGGCAACCCCGACCTCGCCGTCCTCGGCATCGTCCACACCCACCACAAGCGGACCGTCCACGCCCGCGAGGTCGTCGGCCGGACGAAGGCGGAGCTCGGCGACCGGGTCCGCGTCTTCGCGACGCCGGTCAACGACAGCACGCGCTTCGCTGAGGCGGCGGGGCTGGGGGCGACCGTCTTCGAGACCGCGCCGGAGATCGAGGGGGCGCAGGCATACCGGCAGATCGCGCAGGAGATCGTCCGTGGCTAAGAGCAAATCCACCATCACCCGCGACAGCGTCTTCCGCAGCACCGGGGCCACCCCGCCGGCGTCGCCGGCGCAGGGGCTCGGTCCGCTCGAACCGCCGGCGCGGCAGACCGCCGTCTGGCTCGGCGACGGCGAGACCGAGTGGCTGGACGCCTGCTGCCAGGAGATGAAGCGGACCGGCTGGCGGGGCGTCACCCGCTCGGCCCTGATCCGCTCCCTGATTCGGGCCGCGATGGCGCAGCAACCCGACCTGCGGGGCGTCGCCGGCGAGGAGGAGCTGACGCTGCGGTTCGTCGAACCACGGAAATGACGACGATATCGGCGTATTGCGATATCGGGTCCCATCTTGACAGGGGTGCGTGCTGGCGTATGATGCGGACGCGGCGGTGCTTTGTTCCGCCAGCCGAGGTAAAAAAGGAAAGACGGCTGGAGACAGCCCTACCGAGCCGACTGCAACCGCCTTCTCTCACCAAGAGCGAGCCTAGCAGACGCCTCGGGGGCCGTCAAGGCCACCGGAGGCGCGTTCCATGTCCGAGTCCGCTGCGGACGACGGTCGCCGACCGTTTCGGGGATTCCGCAGCCCCGCCTATACCCAGGTTCCCGACGAGCTCTTCGACGAGCTCCTGCCCGACCTGTCGGGGGCCGAGCTCAAGACCCTCCTCTACGTCATCCGCCGGACGTTCGGCTTCAAACGGGAGTCCGACAGCATCAGCCTGGCCCAGATGCTGCACGGCCTCCACGCGAGCGACGGCCGTCGGCTCGATCGCGGCGTCGGGATCTCGAAGCCGACGCTGCTGCAGGCCCTGAGAAGCCTCGAGGACCGGCAGGTGATCGTCACCGAACGCCGGCGCAGCGCCGAGAAGGGCAACGAGCCGACGGTCTACCGCCTCCGCTTTGCCGAGGACGCGATCCCCGACGGTGCCCCCCCGCCGGCACCGGACCCCTTGGTAAAGAAATTTGACCAAGGGGTGGTAAAGAAATTTGACCAGGGCTTGGTAAACAAATTTGACCAAGGGGTGGTAAAGAAATTTGACCAAGGCTTGGTAAACAAATTTGACCAAGATAGACAAACAGTTAAAGACATACAGACGGAAAAAGAATTCGAAATTCGAAAGAAAAAAACGGCGGGTAATTGGGAGACGGCACCTGTCGCGGACCCGGCAGACAATTCGCCGGTCGCCACAGGACATATCCCTGAAACACCAGTCGCAGCGGTAGCGGTTGGGAGTCCCCGCGGCCGGCCGCCCGGCACCGTCGCCGAACGCGAGCAGCTGCACGGCTACCTGGCCGACTTTGCCCGAGAACTCCACGACGGCGCGCCGCTGCCGGCGACGATCACCCGGGTCGTCAACCTCTTCCGGCGTGCCGACGTGCCGAGCGCCGAGTGGTCGGGGTATCTCTACCGGGCCCGGGCGATCACCCAGGAACGCACGGCGCAGATCCGGTCCGCCGGGACTGGCACCGGTCCCGGCGGGTGGTCGCCCAAGAACAAGATCCCCTATTTCCTCGCGGTCCTCGAGGACCTGCTTGGGCTTCGAACGCCTGCCACAGGTGAGGCAGCGGGGGCAGGAGCTTCGCCCCCGGCGGATACGTCGTGGCCCTCGCGTCACCGGCTAGCTGGACCCGATACGGTGGGGCGATCCGGTCGACCGGCTGCCGAACCGGTCCGTGGGACGCCAGGATCGCCCAGGAGGGGCGATCGGACCCGCTCGTGACCGTTGCGTTGTGTCGGCGGTTGGTGGGAGGTTTGGGTCGATTTGGGGGTTTTGGGATCTACTTGGGATATGTCGTTGCCCAGAAGAGCTTGCGGATACCGACGTGCTGGTCCGCGGGTCGCCCCACGAGCGATCGTGTCAGGGCGTGAGGCGTCGGCACCCCACGACCCACCACCGACGAGGACGTCCTAGGCGAACGTCACCGCGGCCCAGGCGGTCGCCTGCCCCAAGGCGACCAACGGACCACCCAATCCCTGGGGCAGCCGCGGCACGGCGCTCCGCAGCTCCCTGACCGCGTCCGGCGCGACGCCGAGGGCGTCGGCCAGACGGCGGGCGACGCGCGGACTGGGCCGGGTCGCCCCCAACTCCGTCCGCTGCACCGTCCGCTCGCCCACGCTGGCGCGCGCCGCCAGTTCCACCTGGCTCAGCCCGCGCGACTCCCGTACCTCTCGCAGCGACCGCATCGGTCCTCCTTGCGCCTCGCCGTCCGTCCGCCCCGACCCGACCGCGAGGCGGCGGTGCGAGGGTAGGGCCGGAGCGCGCCGGGCGCAAGAGGCTGCCGGGGGGCAGATCGGACTAGCCAGGCAACGCCCCCATCCAACCTGTCTCCTGCAGGGGTGCCATTCCCGGACGCGGCAGCGCCGTCGCCGGAGGGGCCGAGCGGGGCGCCCGTGGTCGCCACCCGGAGCGCCACGCACAACATCGCGATACTTCAATGCCGCCGTATCGTGATGCTGCGGATTTCCGCGCCCGATGCGGATCGTCGCGTGGCGTTGACCGGTGGCGGGTAATGGGGCGATGATGCGGATCGTGGACCGTCCCGCCCGCGGATCCGCCCGCGGAGGAGATGGCCCCCGCCCTCACCGGAGCTTCTGCCGATGACCCAGCAGCGTATGCCCTGCCCGCACCCGCCGGATCACCGCGAGGGCGCGAACTGCCGCCTTTGCGGCGACACGGGCTACGTCCTGCCGGGCCGTTTCCCCTGGCCGCCGCTCGAGCCCACCAAGACGCGCGACGAGCGCCGCGACTTCCGCGGGCTTTGGGCCGACGGCGGGATCTGCCGCGTCCGCATCTACGAGGCCCGCGGTCGTCCGCCCGTGGTCGTCCTCACCGAACTGGAGGAGAACCGGAACAGCTCGGTGACCAACATGATCGAGCACCTTGCCTACGAGGTTCTGCGCGCCTACCTCCCCCACCGGCTCGAGGAGGTCCCGCCGGCCATCGTCCTGGAGCACTACCCGCCGCGCCGCCCACCCCGCACGGGCAGAGGGCGGGAACCGGGGAAGGGCGACGTCGACCAGGTGACGTTCGCCACCTGGCGTCCCGTCGTTGAGTGGCTGGGCGGCGTGGGACGCGTCCGCTACGGCGAGCCTTCCTGGGTCCGCCTCGGCCCCGACGAACTCGCGCGGTTGCTCGGCGATCCGGCGGCACTCGACGATTGACGAACGCGTCCCCAACATCGTTATGTCATCCTGAGGATCTCCGGAAGCGCGTATCCGATCGCCTGCCGCCGCCCAACCCCAGCGCACGCGACGACGGTCATGCGGGGTCGGGATATCGCACGTGTTCAGTACTGGAGTATCGCGATGCGGTCGGCAGCTCATCTTCGTCGAACGCCCAGACGGGGATGTTCGGGCGCCCGGTGGTCGTGGGCTGTGCGGTATGGCGAACGCGACCGAAGTGGCCCCCGCCGATACCATTTCGACACAACACGGCCGAGACGCCGTGGATCGCAGCGTCGATCGTGGGGAAGCGGCAAGGATGCCGTTCGACAACACCCAACCCCGAGGAGCAGCCGAGATGGAGGGAGACCCCGAGATCGCCTGGCGGGTCGAGGCGCTGCGGGCGCGACTGCCACCCGACGGGTCGGTCCCGGCAGAACTCTCCGTCCTGGGCCTGGAGCCGGAAGCGGGTCGCTGCCCGTCCTGCGGCGAGGGGCAGCCGTACGGGCAGTTCGGCAAATGCACCCTGTGCTGCCTGGCATCGGTCGAGGTGCTGCGGGGTCTGGCTGGCGATCGGCCCGGCTTCGTGTCCCCGGAGGGTGTGGCGTGACGGGATTATGCGAAGAGCCCGACCCACAGATGCACAGGATGATCGTTCCTGTGGGTCCGGTCACCGGATCAGGGCGCCGGAGTCACGTCGGGTTCCTCGTCGGCGGCAGGCGGCCAGAGGAGTTTCTTGACGGTCCCTGGTCCGGGACCAAGGCCGCGCACGGCGCCCGCCCGCCCCACCGCGTCCTGGACAGAGCGCGGCCGTCTGTCCCCGTTGCCGACCTTCGATACTGGCGTATTCCGATGCTCGGACATCGCGATGGGGTTGCCGATGGACCGACGGCCGGGGTCGGTTGCCGTCCGCCGGTACGCCGCATCGACCGCGAGCCGACCGATCAAGGTCGTCGGGATCGGATAGCGCGGCAGCTCGCGCGCGACGTCGGGCGGAAAGTCGGTCAACTCGACCGCGGGGGTACTCAGGGTGTAGTACCCGGCAAGGCGGCCCGTCGCGGGATTGACCGACGCGCAGACGGCCGCCAGGAGCGCGCGACCTCCTGTCCGGCCTGCTGCCAAAGGTGGCGGTCAAGCGGGGTCTCGCCGCACGAGAACGCCGACCGGCCGAGGTGCGGACCGAGCGGCTCGACGGCGTCGCGCAGGCGCTCACCCGGCGCCTGCGGGTTCATCAGGGCCTTCTCCTCGGCACGGTCATCTTAGGTTTCGAACGTTATGTCTACTTCTTCCCTTGCCCGCAGTCCCGTCACGATACGGTGAAACCGACGTACCGCGATACTTTAGTAACACCCTACGGCGATGCGTCAACACAGCATTTCTCGAGTAACGTCGTCCCAAACGCGTTCCCGGTCTGCGCTTTTATGTCGACTCGCTGTCCGATCGTGTCGATACCCGGTGGGAGGGCATCCGTGATACGCCAGCACCGTGAGACGTCAGCATCACGATACTTCACGATTGCAGCATCGGCAGCGACGACCGCGCTTGGGCGTCAGCATCGGCTCAGGTCGAGATTGGCCTTAGATTGACATAATATTACACGAGGACGCGGGGATATTACCCGCGGACGCACCCGGTCGGGGAAGGGTAGGAGGGTCCCCAAGGAATCGACCCGCCCAGCCGCGGCGAAGGCGGCTATCGGCGACGCGCCGAACCCACCAAGGCTCGCCCGCGCCGTCAGAAGGCACAAGACACGGGGTCGCGGCGCTGTGATATCACAGTATCGCAGTATTCTGTTCGAGACGGTCTGCGTCGCCGCGCTGGGCACCGGCCCGCGCAGGGGCGGGCGTGACCACGGCTCGCCGCGACGTGCTCTACCCACGTGTGCACCCGGACGTGGCAGAAACGCGCGATGATGCGCCCCCTCATCGTGACGACGCGATCGGAAAGGAGCCCGCGATGGTCATCTCTGAGCAGGGGATTCCCTCGGCATCCGTTCTCGATACCGGAGCCCTGAGCGCGTTGCGGACGCGCTGGCGCGGGGCGCTCCTCCTCCCCCAGGACCCGGACTACGACGACACGCGCCGGGTCTTCAACGCCATGATCGACCGCCGGCCCGCGGCGATCGCGCGCTGCGCCGACACCGCCGACGTCGTGGCCGCCGTGGGCTTCGCCCGCGACCACGGACTGCCCCTCGCGGTGCGCGGCGGCGGCCACGGGGTGGCGGGCCACTGCGTCTGCGACGGCGGCCTGATGGTCGACCTCTCCCTCATAAAGGGGATCGCGGTTGATCTGGAGCGGCGGGTGGCGACCGCCGGGGCCGGGCTCCGGCTCGGGGAGTTCGTCGTCGCCACGGAGCACTACGGCCTGGTCTCCCCCACCGGCACCGTCTCCGACACCGGCCTGGCCGGGCTGACGCTCGGCGCCGGCTACGGCTGGCTCAACGGCAAGTACGGGCTGGCGATCGACAACCTGGTCGGCGCCGAGGTCGTGACGGCGGACGGGCGGGTGCTCCGGGCGAGCGAGGAGGAGCACCCGGACCTCTTCTGGGCGCTGCGCGGCGGCAGTGGCAACTTCGGCATCGTGACCTCGTTCGAACTGGAGCTCCACCCTGTCACGCGGGTCCTCGGCGGGATGCTGATCCATCCGTTCCCGCGCGCCGCCGAGGTGCTGCGCTTCTACCGCGAGGTGGCCGCGGCCGCGCCGGACGAGTTGACCATCTACGCCGCGCTCGTGACCGGACCCGACGGCAACCAGGCGGTCGCCATCGTGCCCTGCTGGTGCGGGTCACTCGAGGAAGGCGAGCGGGTGCTGGCGCCGATCCGCGCCTTCGGCCCGCCGCTCGCCGACCTGGTCGGCCCGATGCCGTACTCGGCGATGAACACGCTCGTCGACGCCGCGCTCCCATCGGGCCTGCGGTACTACTGGAAGCAGAACCTCTTACGCGAACTGGGGGACGGCGCGATCGAGGCGATCGTGGAGCAGGTGGCGCGGGTGCCCTCGCCCCGCAGCGTGGTCCTGATCGACCACGTCCACGGCGCCGCCCGGCGGGTCGCACCGACGGCGACGGCCTTCCCCCATCGCGACGCGCCGCACGGCTTGGTCCTCCTCTCGGGATGGGACGACCCGGCCGACGACGCGGCCAACATCGCGTGGACCCGGGAACTGTCAGCGACGACGCGGCCGTGGGCGACCGGCGGCGCCTACGTCAACGAGGCCTGGGACGAGAAGCCGCGCGCGGCCTTCGGCGTCAACTACGAGCGGCTCGTCGCGATCAAGGGCCGCTACGACCCGACGAACCTGTTCTGCCACAACACCAACATCGCGCCGGCGGCCCAGGCCTGAGGCCGAGCGGCCAACTCGCGGTTGGGCGATGCGGCCGCGCCGCCTCCCGTGCCCGCCGCTACCAGAGCCCGGTGCACATAGGGGTCGAGCACGCCGTGGCGAGGAGCGCAGGCGCGACGGTGCCCCGAGCCCGGCCACCGCAAGCCGCCACCGCCGACGTCTCCCCTCGGAGTTCATGTATTGACATAATACAAACACACCAAGGACGGAGCGGCGGGGTAGGGGAGGATTCGTCCAACGCGGCCGATCGAGACCCTCCGTGGGCCGCTCTGGAGAGACCGGTGGGGTCGCCGACGGGCCGTCCACCGCATCACCTGTGATTCCCCAGGCAGAAAGCGGCACGCGTGATGCTCCGACAGGCGGTCGATCTCCCCCTCGATGCGATCCGGGCAGCGGCGACGGCCTGTTCCAGGAGCAGTGTTGGCAGCCCCCGATGGATGAGGATGGCGGGCCGAGGCCGGCGACGGCCAAGTCGCCGGTATCCCGGGGTTGTCGCACGCGCGCGCTCCCGCCGAAGCGGCCGCGGCACACGGCACCGTCACGCGCCGCGAGTTCGATCGGGGCGGGTGGGCCGAGCGGTTCGCGGGCGCCCCCGCTGGCGCGGGACCGCGGTCGCGGTCCTGCCGGTGAGCCATGAGGCCGTGCTCCGACCGAGTCCGATCCCTGTCCGATCCCTGGGAATGCGGTGGGCGTCGTCGCGCCGGACGTGGCAGTGGCCGCTCCGCGCCACCGGGCGCAGCGCGAGGTAGACCCGCCGCGGGAACTACCAAGTCGCGCGCGAGGGCGTCCTGGAGCAAGGAGGCCGGAGGCCGGGATGCGACCGGCGGGGGGCACGTGCGGGATGGCGGCCGGGCTTCCGGCCGAAGTCCTCGGGGAAGACGTCATCCGGGCCGACGTCATCGAGATGCTTGCCGGCATCAAGTATCACGGCGAACAGCCGCAAACCGTCGACGACTGGCGGTTTCTTCTCGAAGCCATCCGGCGTTCGGTAAGCCCTCCAAAGGGGTGGGTGCCTCCGGAGCGTTCGTTCCCCGTTTTCCGCATGGCTACGGGTTTTTCGCGGACTCCGAGAAGGCTCCGAAGGCTCCGGTTTCGGAGGGTTGGATGGCCCTCATCCCGCGCTCCACCGGCGATGCCCGTAGGCATGTCCTGCACCCCGGACAAACTCCTCGCGCGCGTTAAGCGGCCAGCCCTGCGCAGCGCCGGGACCCCCTCTCCTTAAGTACGACCGGAGGGACTTGTCCCTTCGGTAGGGATCACCGGTGGGTCTCGTAGGAGATCGGGCCCTCCACCAGACCGTCCTGTACAGGTCGATCGTCCTCGGGAGGAACCGTCGGTCTTGCCTTCCTCCCTACGGTGGACCTGGAGAAGGACGGGGGGCTTGGGGCCCCGTCTTCTCCGGTCGAAACCGAAGAAGATGCCCCCCTACCCCCCACGGGGTTCGGTCCCTGCGAAGGGCGCGGAACGGCCCGGCGATCTCCCTGTCGGTCCCGGGGTCATCGCGGTCGGCACGATCCGGGATGGCGGCTCGACGTCCCGGCGCGTCCGGCGACGTGGTCAGGCCGCCCTTCCGAAGTACGGGTCGGCGGGCGGCTTCCCGGCGAAAGTGCCGCCCGCCGCACCGCCGCGTCCCGACCGACCTCGGGGAGGCGCCCGCGCCCCCACGGGTCCACCCCTGGGCGGCCCCTGGACAGGGACGAGTCCGGTGGCGCCACCGACAGACGAGGAGCCACACCGAAGGCGACAGGGCGCGGCAAGGCGAGGGCGCACCCTATCCGCGTGGGGCGATCGGCAAGATCGGACAAGGGGCCGGTGGCGTGCGCGATCCCGTGCGAGCCGGGACGGCAGAAGGTCAGGAAGAGGATCCGACGGCGGGGTCGAAACGGACGGGACGCCGCCCCCGGGAGGGCGCACCGGGTCGCCGGGTCGGCCGATTGAGCGGTGCCGGGGCGATCGAGAAGGGGCGACCCCACCCGTGATCCTGCGGGTCGCGATCGTCCTCGGGGCCGCCTTCGAAAAAATCCCCGACCTCGGCTATCCGGACCTCTCCTTCTACCGGGCAAGGCGCGCCGGCGCCGAGGGAAACGGTCGACCGCGGGAGGGGAAGGGAGTGTCCGCCGGGCGCCTCTCCACGTATTGTGATACTATGATATCGCACCATCGCAGTATCGTTTTTCGTCGGCACCGGGTCGGTCTCGATGTCCCCTCCGCGGAAACGACAGGAGGCTAGCCGATGGGGCGCTCCCGCGGGGCGCCGGCCTCGGGCGAGGCCGCGTCGTTCACGCCGCGCTCCTCAGCGGCGACCTTAAGGGCCTTCACCACGAAGCTCTTGCGGGGGTCGACGATCCGGTAGCCGCCGAGCGGCTGCAGCTCCCGCACTTCCAGGTGGAGGTGGTCGCCGTTCTCGCCGCCGGAGAGGCCGACGAACTGGCCGATCTTGACCCGCTCCCCCTCCTTGACCACGATCCGGCCCAGGTGCCCCAGGACCACCTCGTCGCCGT
>JAXDKI010000373.1:0-10416 GCA_034667245.1 Thermomicrobiales bacterium
GACAACTTGGTCCCGCGGGGCCGGACCAGAGACACCTCCAAGCCGGTGGTCGACCAATGCGCCTGGAGCCGGCGTCCAGACCTGGGGAGTCGGCGTGCGGTGACGATGGGAACATCGCGTGGTTTCCGATGACGGTCGAGCTTCAGCCGAGAGATTGGCGTGGACGGAGGTGCTGCGCAAGGCGTGGGCCGAACTGAATCTGGACGTGCCGCGGGTGCTACACGAGGCGCTTGGGCACGGCGGTGATCCGCACTGTTTTCGCCGAGCCGACCGTCGAGACTGCGCGGCAGTGCTCGCGCTGGGCGCCCAATGGGCACGAGACCCGCCCAAACGGGCCGAACTCGGGCAATCATGTCGGAAGGAGAATCCGAGTAACCCGCGTATCTACGCGGGTTACTCGGATTCTGTCATACTGGTCGGACTAGTGGTAGCGCATAGGGGATTCGAACCCTGACGCTGATTCTAGGCTCATGTACGCGGTTTTTTCGCTCATGTTCGGGTCGATGGTCACGGAATGGTCACGCGAAATGCCCGGCGCGGCGTCGGCCCGCGCAGTGCTTGATCCCAGCCAGACTTCGATCGTAGAACGAATGGAACGGGGAACCCGACTTCGCATCAAGCCGCCACGGCGCCGAAACGGTCGTGGGCACAGGGCTTGCGATGCACCCGCGAGGTTGGGCGACATTTCGCCCCGCGAGCGCGTGCTCGGTGCAACCTGGGGGTACCGTGGCATGAGCGCCCTGATCCTCGTCGTCGACGACGAACCCGCCCTGGCAAACGCGGTTGCTCACTTCCTCGAAGACGAGGGCTATCGGGTGCGCGTGGCGCGTGACGGTCTCACCGCGTTCGAGCTCGCCGTGCGCGAGCCTCCCGACCTGATCCTGAGCGACGTGCACATGCCGCACCTCGACGGCCCGGCCCTCGTGCGTCGGCTGCGTGCCATCGGCCGCGCCGTCCCGGTCGTCCTGATGAGCGCCGTCTATTCCGGGACTGGGCACGCTGACGTGCGATTCGTCCCGAAGCCGTTCGACCTCGACCACCTCCTCGTGCTCATCCAGGAGGCGTTGGACCATGGCACTGCGGCTTGCGAAACGAACTGACCATTGCAGTCCATTGCCGCGTGACGGACAATGCCTTATTGAGTTTCGCGTTACCGCGGAGACGATCGTGCGGATGTCCGCCGGTGGACCCGTCCACCGGTTGCGACATGAAAGACCTCGGAGGGCGGAGTCATGGACCAAGCGGTCCCCTTAGAGCGGTACGGCGAGGTCTTGGCAGACTATCTCCAGACGCGCGGCGAGCGGCAACTCTTCGAGGCGTCGCTCCTGAGCAACCAGTTCGTCGAGGCGGGGGTCGGCCCCGACGAGATCATCGCCCTCCACGTCGAGGCGCTCGATGGGGCACTTCAGGGGGCGTCGTTTCGCGAGCAGGCGCGCGCGATCGGCGACGCCCACCAGTTCCTGCTCGACGTGATGATCGCCTACGGCCTCAAGTACCGCGAGTACTTCGAGCTGAAGCAGCGCGAGAGCGAGCGGGCGGCCGAGGCGCGCGACGAGCTGCTGGCGACGGTCGCCCACGAGTTGCGGAGCCCCCTCGCCGCGGCCACCACGTCGCTCGACGTCGCCGTCCGCAGCCTGACGCGAGGCAACGTGGAGCGGCTGCCGCCGCTCATCGGCTCCGCCAAGGAGGCGCTCAGCCGGCTCTCGCGGTTGACCGCAAACCTCGTCCGGGTCAGCCAGAGCCAGCCCACGCCGCTCGCCCTCGAACCGATCGACCTCGTTCCGCTCCTGACCGAGGCGTGCGACTGGGTCCGCCCGGCGGCCGACGAGAAGGGCGTGGCGCTGGCCATCGACGCCGGGGCACCGGCGCTGTGGGTCATGGGCGAGCCCGACGCGCTCTTGAGCATCGTCGGCAACCTCCTCTCCAACGCGATTCGCTACACCCCTTCCGGTGGTCAAGCCGAGATCGGCTGGGGCTCCGACTGCGACACCGCCTGGGTGGAGGTCCGGGACACCGGCATCGGCATGACACCCGAGGTGCAGGAGCGCATCTTCGAAAAGTTCTTTCGGTCCCGCGAGGCGCGGAACGTCGAGGCGCAAGGACTTGGGCTTGGGCTCACCCTCGTACACGACTTGGTGCAGGCGCACGGGGGGCGGATTGCCGTAGACAGCACACCGGGCCAAGGCAGCACGTTCCGCGTGACGCTGCCACTGGCGCAGCCGGACCACCATCGGAACGATTTATTGGAGCGGAGGACGCATGGTCGAAACGGGAGCGGAGCATCGGGCAATGGCGGCGAGTAACCCTCAGGCGGCGCTCATCTCCGAGCAGCGGGAGACGATTAGCGAGTTGCAGACGCCGGTGATCCAGGTCTGGCCGGGTGTGCTGGCCCTCCCGATCGTGGGGACCGTCGACACCCTGCGCGCCCAGGAAATGAACGAGGCGATGCTGGACCGAATCGTGGGGACCGGTTCGGAGATCGTCCTGCTCGACATCACCGGGGTGCCGGTCGTGGACACGGCGGTGGCGCGCCATCTCCTGGAGACGGTCGCGGCGGCGCGGCTACTGGGAGCCGAGGTGATGATCGTTGGGCTGTCCGCACGGACCGCGATGACGTTGGTCCAACTCGGCCTGGACCTCTCCGGCGTCACGACGCGGGCGACGATGGCCAAGGGGCTGGAGTTGGCCTTCGCCCGGATGGGCCTGGAGGTCGTGTCCCGTCGCGACGGCGCCGGTCGCCTCGACGGCGAGGGGGGCGTGGCCTAGTGGCCCGCGTGCCGGTCGTCCGCATCGGCGATGTCCTCGTCGCCACGGTTCAGGAAGACCTCTACGATCGCGATGCGCTGCACCTCCAGGCAGACCTTACCGATCGGCTGGAGCACACCGGGGCGCGAGGCGTTTTGCTCGACTTGTCGACGGTGGAAATGGTTGACTCGTTTCTTGGTCGGCTGATCGGTGAGATCGCCGCCAGTTCCCGCTTGATGGGTGCCCAAACGGTCGTGGTCGGGATGCGCCCTGCGGTCGCCCTCACGCTCGTTGAGTTGGGACTCGGGTTGCCGGGTGTGCGCACCGCTCTCGACACGGACAAGGGGCACGCGCTCCTGCGCCGGCTAATCGCGAATGGAGACCGGGTCGCGCCGCGGGGGCGACCCAGTGGCCGCTGAGCTACGAATCGAGATCGCGGGAGAGGACGGGATCGTTGCGGCACGCCAGCGTGCTCGCGATACCGCCCGTCGTCTCGGTTTCGGCATGGTCGACCAGAGCCGGATCGCCACCGCCGTTTCCGAGTTGGCGCGCAACGTCGTGCGGTACGCGACGGACGGGCGGGGCGAGGCGATCGTCCGCGAACTGGAGTCGCCCGACCGTGGCGTCGGGCTCGAAGTCGTGGTGCGCGACGAGGGACCCGGCATCCCGGACGTCGCACTGGCGATGCGCGATGGGTACACGAGCGGCCCCGGACTCGGCATGGGGCTTCCCGGCACCCGGCGCCTGATGGACGACTTCGCCATTGATTCCGCTCCCGGCAAAGGGACAACGGTGACGATCCGGAAGTGGCACCGCTGAGGTGGACGGACCGACGGTGGTAGACATTGCCACGCGGGTAGATGTTGAACGTGCCCGGCGGGAGGCGCGACGGTTGGCACTGAGCGTCGGCTTCGGTCGTGATGACGCCGAGCGGGTCGTCCTTGCCGTCTCGGAGTTGGCCACGAACTTGCTCAAGTACGCCCAGCATGGGCGGATCGAGGCCACGGCATTATCTGGGATGCGGGGGACGGGAGTGCGGATCGAAAGCCACGATGCCGGACCGGGCATCCCCGACGTCGAGGGGGCCCTCCGTGACGGCTACAGCACGGGCGGGGGACTCGGCGGCGGATTGCCCGGTGTCGTGCGCCTCATGGACGAGGTCGAGATCGAGAGCGACGCGTCCGGTACCCACATCATCGCGCGTAAATGGCTGACAACGGGATCTTGATCGCCGCGGCGATGCGCCCGTACCCGACCGAGGTTGTGAGCGGGGACGCCTGGCACGTGGACTGGCACCCGGCCGGATGCCGGATCGCGGTCATCGACGGACTGGGGCATGGACCGGACGCGGCGGCAGCCGCCACGCGTGCCCGAGAGGTCCTGGTCGACGCGCCAGATTCGGACGCGGTGGAGGTTCTCCGGCGGTGCCACGAGGCACTCAAGGGAACCAGAGGAGCGGCGATGGGAATCGCCACGGTCGAACCGGCGGCCGATCGGGTGACCTATGCAGGCGTCGGCAACGTCGAAGCTCGCCTCGTAGCTCCAGGCCGATCGACATCGCTGCCGTCGGCCCGAGGAATCGTCGGCTCGGTACTGCCAACCATCCGTCCGGTCGTCGCGCCTCTGGGGACCGGTTGGCTGCTGCTCATCCACAGCGATGGGATCAGCGACCGGATCGACGTGACCGACCTGCCGCCCTCGGACGAATCCGACCCTCAGCGCTTGGCCGATGCCATCTTGGCCCGCTGGGGTCGGGCAACCGACGACGCGACGATCGTCGTAGCACGCCCGTCGTCCTTCGGGTCGTAAGCGCAGCGGTTTTCGAGATGCGCCTGCGGCGCTCTATGAGGCCGCGTCGAGCAGCACTTCCAACCGCTCGGCCGCCTCCTTCTGCATGTCGGCCGTGACGTGCGAGTAGAGGTCGAGCGTCATGGCGATGTTGGCGTGACCAAGACGCTCTTGCACGATCTTCGGGTCCGTGCGGTTGGCCAGGTCGACCGTCGCGTTCGTGTGGCGCAGGTCGTGGAAGCGGAGGACGGTCGGCCGTGCTGGACACCGGGCGCGGCCAACAGGCGCCGGCATTGCGGACGGCGCAGCGGCCGGATTGCGCGACGCTGTTGGCGAGACGGATCTCGAGCCAGTGCCGAGCGCACGAAACGTCTTCGGCCAGCGACAATCCCCGCCCGTCGCGCAATCCGGCGTTCTTGAGAAATCTGTTCGGGCGGCAGGCGTCCGATTGCTGGACTCCGACCAAGCTCCCATCGCCCCGCCTGCCCGAACCATGTGTACTGCTGGCACCTCAGACAGCGGCATGCCCGACGTCACGGGCATACCCCGAGGTGATCGGGGACGGCGCGAATCCTTTGACGGTGAGGTAGATACCGAGAGACAACTCCCAAATGAACTCCGGGATTGTCGCGATGCCCTGCCCGGTGCCGCCGAACTGGAAGACATCGAACAGCACGGCGATCCCCGAAGCGCACACCAGAGGACCTCCGATGAGCCCCAGCATCGCCATGCCCCGTGGTACCAAGCCGGAGCGGTACATCAGGTAGCCCAGTATCAGCCCGTTCCCAACGCCGACAATGAAGCCGGGTCCGAGCAGGAACGTCCAATCCTTGATCGCGGCGAGCGACTCGGCGAGTTCGGGATCCGCGCCCGCAGCGTCCTGCCGCAAGGACACCACCCCAAGGACGCTGAAAAGGCCGATGGCGATGAAGGTGCATTCAACGAGACGAGCCGTGACATAGCCGACAGCGAGGAGTTCGCTCTGCCGCCTGAGGACCGGGAACAGCACGACGGCGGTGCCGACGTTCGCGAGGATGAGGAGCAACTCCATGAACGCTCCCAGGAGAATGCGGTTGTCGGAACCGGCACTGGCGATATAGCCGCGGGGGTCGTCGAGAACAGGTTGAAAGAGATAAAGCGCTGCGATCGCGGTGATGAAGGTGATGAGGAAGAGCACCCCCGTCACGAGCGCAATCCTTCTCGTCGCGTCCACGTGGACTCCTTCCTGGAGACGCCGGGGCATCGTGCGGACTTACCACACGACGCCGTCGTCACGGCGCGTCTTCCCGAGCGCTAGGCGGCCGGCGTGCCCGCCGCCGGCGTCGCCAGCGGTTGCACCGTGATGCGCATGGCCTCGACCGTCCCGCCGCCCACGAAGAGGACATTCCCGCTGGGATCGGCCGACGTCGAGCTAAAGGGACCGCTCCACGAGTTCCCGTCGGCGCCGAGGGTCATCTCCACGCTGTCCGTCACGACCGCCAGAAAGTTCCCCTCCCCGTCGGTCACGAACTCGACCCAGGTGGCCGCGGCGGTGTCGGGTCCGGTCTGTTCCCAGACACCGTGCCCAGCGCTGATGAAGGTGACGGGGAAGCCCGCATCCCCCGGGTAGACCGGCCGATCGGTGAAGAGGACCGTGCCGTCGGCCATGAAGGTGATCAGGCTCTGGGAGGGCCCAAAGGGGGTTTGAGTGGTGAGATGCCAGGCGCCGACGAAGCCACGGTCCGCGGCCGTCGGGGTGCCATCCTGGGCTCCGGTGCGGAGCGGAGCCGAGCCGAGGACAAGGGCCACGGCTGCAACGACCACGAGCGCGGCGAGGGCGAACGTGCGGACCACGGGGTGACGGGGCATGCCGATCCTCCTCCCGCCAACGCAGCCAGAGCCCAACAGCGAAGTGCTGCCGAGCGAGGGATGGGTTGGCATATATATGCATGCACTCTACACGCATGCTCCGAGGTGTCAAGTGAGGGTCGCGGGAATCCGTGCAAACGTCGACCGCCTCGGTCGCGCGAGGGTTGTCGTCGGACGCCCGGTCGTCTCAAAACTCGACGTCGACCGTAATAAGGAGGTGCCTCCGAACAGTCTCGGAAACGACCCTTGTGCGACTGGCCGATCGAAGCTCGATGTCGGGCGCGGCGGCAAACTGCCGCGCCCGCCTACGCCATGTGGTCCCGTTGCCTGCGGGTTGACCCGCTCGGAGCGTCACGGCCCAGGGAAGGTCTCCCGGCCGCCGGTGCTACGCGATCCGCTCATCGGCGCCCCCGATGACCGCCTCCAGCGCATCGGTCGCCGGGCGCTGCACGTCGGCCGTGACGTGCGAGTAGAGGTCAAGCGTCATCGCGATGTTCGAATGACCGAGCCGTTCTTGCACGATCTTGCCGTGCACGCCCTCCGCAAGCATCAGCGTGGCACTGGTGTGCCGGAGATCGTGGAACCGGATGGTCGGGACACCTGCCGGCGCGATCAGCGAGCCGTACCGACGATAGAGGACCTTCGGGTGCAGATGCCCGCCCGTCTCGTTGACGAATACCTCACCGCGATCCTCGTAGGCGTCGCCGACGGAGTGGCAGATCGTGCTGCTGGTCGGGGAAAGAGAAGAGCCCGCACTCATGTGCGGACTCCTCGGACGGTCTTGTCTTGGTAGCGCATAGGGGATTCGAACCCCTGATCTCCGCCTTGAGAGGGCGGTGTCCTAGGCCGCTAGACGAATGCGCCACAGCCTCAACAGAGATCATTTTAGCAAACGTCGATTTCGCGCGTCAAATCGAGCGGTGTCGGATATCTCGACGCTGAACGAACAGCGTCGCCTTGGGCCACAGCCCTACCCGACGGGTGTCATCTGCCCGCTTGCCCGGCGTCGTCTGCTGCGGGAAGATTCCGCCCAGTATCCGTCGATCGACCGGCCTCGACCGAATCGCGGGGCGGCAATGGAAAGTCGGGAGAGCGATGTCCGCGACCACAGCGACCACCGGCGCCAGCCTTGGCGAGAAGCTGATCATCTCGGCCGCCCTCACCGGCTCGTGGCCGACCAAGGCGCAGAATCCGGCGGTGCCGATCACCGAGGAAGAGATCGCACAGGCCGCTCTTGAGTGCGCGGACGCCGGTGCCGCCATCGTCCATATCCACGTCCGCAACGAGCAGGGCAAGGTCACCTGCGACCCCGCCCGCTACGCCAAAGTTCGGGACCTCATCCGCGCCCGCGGCTCGGACGTCGTCATCAACATGAGCACCGGCGGCGGTGCCGGGCAGACGACCGACGAGCAGCGGATGGAGCCGGTCTCGCTCTCGCCCGAGATCGCCTCGTTCGACTGCGGCTCGCTCAACTTCGGGCAGGGTGTCTTCGTGAACTCGCCCACGTTCCTCGACGAGCTGGCGTCGCGGATGGAGCAGCACGGCGTCCTGCCGGAGATCGAGTGCTTCGAGCCGGGTCACGTCGCCAACGCGCTCCGCCTGATCGACGAGGGCAAGCTCAAACCGCCGTTCTGGTTCCAGTTCGTCCTCGGCGTCCGGGGCGGGTCGCCGGGCACGGTCAAGCAACTCCTTCACCTCCTGGAGATGATTCCGCCCGGTGCGCTGTGGTCGGTCTGCGGGATCGGACGCGCCCAACTCCCGCTCGGCCTCGCGGGGATGGCGATGGGCGGGCATGTCCGCACCGGGCTTGAGGACAACCTGTACTACCACAAAGGCCAACTCGCCGAGAGCAATGCGCAACTCGTCGCCCGCCTCGTCCGCGTGGCGGGCGAGATCGGCCGACCGATCGCCACGCCGGCGGACGCGCGCCAGATCCTCGGTCTCAAGCCGTTCGCTCCGACCGCCTGATGCGCCCACGCGTCGCCGCGGCCCAGATCTCGCACGAGACGAACGTCTTCAGCACAGTTCGGACCGACCTCGCCGCCTTCGAAGCCGCCGGTGTCGACCGCGGCGACGCGATTCTCGCGCACGCGCGGGGTACCAACTCCGCGTTCGGTGGCTTCGCCAGCGGTGCCGAGGAACAGGACTTTGACCTAATTCCGCTCCTTTCAGTCTGGGCCACGCCCTCAGGTTTGGTCACACGGGACGCCATCGAAACGCTCGAAACGATGCTTGCCGACGACCTCCGGCGCGCGCTTGCCGAGGGAGCGCTTGCCGGCGTCCTCCTCGCCCTCCATGGGGCGATGGTCACCGAGCTCGACGACGACGGCGATGCGCACATCCTGGAGACGGTCCGCGCGATCGTCGGTCCCGAGGTCCCGATCGTCGCGACCCTCGACCTCCACGCCAACATCTCGGCCCGGATGGTCGACGCCGCCGACGTCCTGATCGGCTACGACACCTACCCGCACGTCGACATGGCCGCCCGCGCGCACGAAGCCTGCGCCGTCCTCGCTCGCCTCATGCGTGGCGAGATCCGGCCAACCGCCGCGCTCCGCAAACCGCCGATGCTGCCGACCTCGCAGAACATGCCAACCGACCGCGACCCGATGCGCGCCCTGATCGCTCACGCTCACGCGATAGAGAGCGACCCCCGCGTCATCAACGTCACCATCGCCGGCGGCTTCCCGCCAGCCGACGTTGCCGACGCCGGATTCTCCGTCGTCGTCACCACCGACAACGACCAGCCCCTCGCCGACCGACTGGCCGACGAGTTGGCAGCCGACGCCTGGTCGCGCCGCAAGGGTTTCCTCGGGGGTGTCACGTCCTTCGCCAATGCTGCCGCGGCCATCCGCGCTCTTCCCACCCAACCGGCCGGTCCACTCGTCCTGGTCGACATCGGCGACAACCCGTGGACCGGCGGTCCGGGCGACAGCGCGGAGCTCGTGCGCTTCCTGACCGCCGAGCGGGTGACCGGCGCCGCGGTGGCCCTGGTCGCCGACCCTGAGACGGTTGCGCAATGCCAGGCGGCCGGCGCCGGCGCCACGATCGAGGTTCGCCTCGGCGGCAAGACGGATCGTCTGCACGGCGAGCCGTTTCCCTGGCGCGCCCACGTCCGCCTCCTGGGCGATGGTTTTTATGTCAACGATGGACCGATGATGGCCGGGCTTTCGGTCGATCTCGGTCCGACAGCAGTGATCGTGGCCCAGGGGGTCGAGGTTCTCGTGACGACGCGTGCGGAGACGCCGATCGACCTCAACGTCTTCCGTGCCCACGGCATCGAGCCGACCCGGCGCCGCGTCGTCGCTCTCAAGGGCAAAGGGCATTTCCGTGCCGCGTTCGAACCGATCGCAAGCGAGGTGATCCTGGTCGAGGGACCGGGTATCACGGGGGCGGAGTTGTCGCGGCTGAGCTTCAAGAAGATTGGGCGGCCGATCTGGCCGCTGGATCTAGAGGCGACCTATCCTTGAGCTCGTAGTGCTCGTGAGGAAACGATGAGAGGTCCTTCGCTGCGCTCAGGATGACAATGAGTAGGGCGTCCTCCACCTGGTCATCCTGAACGAAGTGAAGGGCCTCTTTCCGACCTGAGACGTGCTTCCCAAGGTGGCCGTCCGCGGTCAGGAGAGAGACCCGCCGATGGCGAAGCGTCTGAAACACCCGGTCGGCCGCACCGTGATGTGGCGGCTGCCGAACGAACCGGGCTCGGAGATTGTCGAGGTCACGGGTACGCCGCAGGACGGGTGGCGCTGCCGGGGCCACATTCACCTTGTCGAGGAGGAGCGTCCGATCCGGATCGACTATCTCGTTCTCTGCGACGAGGACTGGACGACGCGGTACGTCGATGTCGAGCTCTACCGAGGACCGGGGGAATCCCGATTCGTCCAGTTTCTCGTCGATCCGGACCTCGGCTGGCAGCGGCGGGAAGCCGCCAGCCGCGACGAGGCCCCGGCATTCGACTTCGAGCCGCTGGTGGGATTGGACGAGGTGATCGACGTCGATCTCGAGTTCAGCACGATCACGAACACGATCCCGATC
>JAXDKI010000374.1:0-7561 GCA_034667245.1 Thermomicrobiales bacterium
CGATGTTCGAGACGAGCGGCACGATCAACGTCGTGCCGCGTGATCCCACGCCGGAGGAAGCGCACCTCGCGCACCTCGACGAGCGGCTGGCCCGGATCGAAGAGGCGCTGACGGGGCGGAAATGACGCTCAGTCTCGCGTGAGCGTGCGCACCGTCCCGTCGGGATCGACGACCATGGCGCGGTCGGCAAAGCCGGGGAAGAGGCCGTGGTCGACGACACCGGTGAGCGCCTTGATCGAGGCGGCGAGGTCGAGAGGGTCGGCGATTGGGCCGGTGGCGCAGTCGAGGACGTAGTGCCCGCCGTCGGAGATGAAGGGTGCGCCGTCGGAGACGCGGCGGAGGGTTGCCCGGCAACCAATCTCCCCCAAGCGCCGGGCCGTCTGCTTCCAGCCGAACGGCACGACTTCGACCGGCAGCGGCATGCGTGTCCCGAGCCGCTCGACCAGCTTTTCGCTGGCGGAGACGATCAGGAAACGTTCGCAGGTGAGGGCGACCAGTTTTTCGTAGAGGAGGGCGCCGCCTCGCCCCTTGACGACGTCGAGGTTGGGAGCGATCTCGTCGGCGCCGTCGATGCCGAGGTCGAGCCGGTCGACCTCGTCGAGCTCGCAGAGGGGGATGCCGAGCTCGCGCGCCAGCCGCTCGGTACGGGCCGAGGTGGGGACGCCGGTGATGCGCAAGCCGGCCGCGACACGAGAACCGAGGGCGCGGACGGTGGCCTCGGCGGTCGAGCCGGAACCAAGACCGAGGAGCATGCCATCTTCGACCAGTGCAGCTGTGGCTTCGGCCAGGCGCGCGAGGCGCGTCGCGTCATCCACGAGGAAGGTCCGAGGCGATCTCGAGGGCGGAAGCGGCGGCGCGATCGACGAGCCAGATCAGCTCGCCATCGACCGGGCGGACCACCTGGGACGGGAGCTCGTCCGGCTGCTCGGGACCTTCCAACACCTCTTTCAGCCGCTGGGCCTTGCCGGCGCCGCCGACGAGAAAGATGACCAGCCGGGCGGCGTTCAAGAGGGGAGGCGTGAAGGTCAACCGCGGCGACTCGAGTTTCGGGACGACGTGGGAGACGACGAGCTGATCCTGCTCGTGGATCGGCGCGGTGTGGGGGAAGAGTGAGGCGGTGTGACCATCGTCGCCCATGCCCAGGAAGATCAGGTCGAAGCGTGGCAGACCACCGTCGCTCGGCACGAGGGAGCGCACGAGCTCGGCATAGCGTGCGGCCGATTCCTCGGGCGTCATTCCCTCGGTCTCGTACGGGTGGACCTGGCTGGCCGGGATCGGGACGTAGTCGAGAAAGATCCGTTTCGCCTCGCCGGCGTTGCTCTCGGGACTGGAGAGCGGGACCCACCGCTCGTCGCCCCAGAAGACGTGGAGGTAGTGCCAGGCGATGAGGTCGCGGTACGGTTGACGGGCGAGGACCTCGCCCATCGCCTTTGGGGTGGAGCCGCCGGAGAGGGCGGTGTAGGCCCAGCGGCGCTCCGCCTGGGCGGCGATCACCGTCGTCAGGGCGAGATCGACCGTCTCCCGCGCCAGCTCCGCCGGGTCGCGGACGACGACGACCCGGCCACGGGGGCCGTAGTCGAACGTGGCATCGATCACCGAACTCTACCCCTCTCCACCATCCGGCCAAAGATCGGCCGCAAAGACGAGCGCCTCCTCGAAAATGGGATCACCGGTGAAATTGCGCAGCTCCTGGCTGAGCAATGGGCCGTCATCGGGCAGCCGGCCGTAGACGAGGCGGCTGACGCGTGGCATCGTCGGGGTCTCGCTCTTCGTCGTGATCCCGACATCGTCCGTCCGCTCGACGGTGAATTCGCCCGAATCGGGGCCACTGGCAACCAAGGTCACCGCGCCGAGGCAGGCGCGTGCCGCCTCGGAGTCGGTGGGACGGAGCGAGAGGAGTACCTCGCGACTTCGGCCGCGCGGACCCGCCCGGAGAGTGAGGCGCCAACCGTCCTTGCTCCGTACGAGCTCGCCCGGTGCCCGCCACTCCAGGCGGGTTGCCAGCCAGCCGGCGATCAGGAGGCCGGCGGTGAGCCCGCCGCGCCCGTCCCCGTCCACGCCGCCGTACAGGATCGTGACCTCGTCGATGCAGTCGAGACACGGCTGCGTCGAAGGTTGGTCGAAGAACTGTGCGATCAGTTGTCGCCATGATGTCAACCGTGACCAGGCGAGATCGGTCACCTTCGGCACCGGCTGCGGTTGCCGAGCCAAATCGGCGAGAAAGCGGAGATTGCGGCCCGGCTCCTCCAGCGTGGCGGTGTCGACGATCAGCCGATCGGTGATCTCGAGGAGATCGCTCAGCAGTGGGTTGCCGTCGAGCTCGCCCCGCGGCACCCAGAGGAAGTCGGGGAGCTCGGCGAGGAGCAGGGGCGAGGTGACACTGGCCAGCAGTTCGTCGTTGCCCTGTTTCGCCGCGATGCGCACGTTTTCGAAGCGCATCGCGGCCTGTCCTTTGGCAGGCGAATGCTCGCGCACCGAGACCTGGACGCCGAGTCCGCCTGCCTTTGGCGCGCCACTCCGAACGAGGGTCACGGTGCGCGAGGGGGCGAACTCGGTCAGGGAGCTCACGGTCGCCTCGACCGATTCGGCGTGCTTCGGCGTCTCCGCGATCGCGATCAGGTTGAGGGTGCTCGCCCGCATCAGCTCCCATTCGGGCGAGCTGTGCGCGCTGTCGCCGAGGGACGTGCGCTTCGCATCGCTCCACGCTCCCCACAACCGATCGAGCTCGTCGTGGATCTTCCCGGCATCGATCACCGGGGCCGTCCAACTCGCGACCAACGGCGCCTGTGCGACCGGAAGAGTTTCGGTGTCTACCATCGTTCACTCCAGGAGAGGACTGAGGACTGAGGACTGAGTAAGACGACCCGTTCCACTCAGTCCTCAGTCCTTCGTCATGGTCTTCTCCACGTCCGGCCGTCGCGTTCGATCAGGAGGTCCGCTTTGTCGGGACCCCAGGTGCCCGCTTCGTAGAGGGGGAGACCGGTGACCGATTGGGCGGTCCAGTAGTCGAGGATCGGCTGCATCAAACTCCAGGCGGTTTCGACCTCGTCGCGGCGGGCGAAGAGGGTGGGGTCGCCGAGCATCGCGTCGAGGAGCAATCGCTCGTAGGCGTCGGCGCCGGCGCCGCCGAAGGCCGCGCCGTAGGCGAAGTCCATCCGGACGGTGCGGAGCTTCGTCGCGGCACCCGGCACCTTAGCGGCGAAGCGGAGCGTGATCCCCTCGTCGGGTTGGATGCGCATCGTCAGGACGTTCGGCTGGAGATCGAGGGCACCGACCGACTTGAACATCAGGTGCGGCACGTTCTTGAACTCGATCGCGATCTCCGTCACCCGCCGCGGCAGCCGCTTGCCGGTCCGCAAATAGAAGGGCACGTCGGCCCACCGCCAGTTGTCGATCGTCAGCTTGAGCGCGACGAAGGTCTCCGTCAACGTGGTCGGGCTGACGTCCCGCTCCTGGCGATACCCCGGGACCTGTCGGCCATCGGTGAATCCCGGCGCGTACTGACCGCGCACGACGAACTTGCTGACGTCGGCTCCCTCCGGCGGCACCACCGAGCGCAGGGCCTTGACCTTTTCATCCCGGAGGGCGTTGCCGTTGAAGAAGGCGGGCGGCTCCATCGCCGTCACCGCGAGGAGCTGCAGCATGTGGCTCTGGACCATGTCGCGCAGCGCTCCGGCCTCCTCATAGTAGGTGGCGCGGTTCTCGACGCCGAGGGCCTCGGCGACCGTAATCTGGACGTGATCGACATAATGTCGAGACCAGACCGGTTCGAAGAGGATATTGGCGAAGCGGAAGGCGAGGACGTTCTGGACCGTCTCCTTCCCGAGGTAGTGATCGATTCGGTAGATCTGCCGCTCGGAGAAGACGGAGGCGATGGCAGCATTGAGGGCGTGGGCGCTCGGCAGATCGTGCCCGAACGGTTTCTCGATGACGATCCGGTTCCAGCTCGTCATCGGATCGCTGTAGATGTCCTGGCGGTAGGCGATGCCGCAGCGGCCGAGGTTCTCGATGATCGCCTCGTAGAAGCTCGGGGGCGTCGCCAGGTAGAAGAGGCGATTGCCGTTGGCACGCCGCTCCTTGTCGATCGTCTCGAGCCGGCCCTTGAGGATCTCGTAGGTGGCGGGGTCGTCGAAGTTGCCGCGGACGAAGAAGAGACCGCTGGCGAACGATTGCCAGCTCTCCTCGGTGATGGGAGTACGGGTGTGCCCGGTGATCGCCTTGCGCATTTCGCAGCGGAAGTCGTCGTCCGACCAGTCGCGGCGTGAGACGCCGACGATCGAGAACCCTTCCGGCAGCGGCAAGCCGACCGCGAGGTCGTAGAGCGCCGGCATCAGCTTGCGCATCGTCAGGTCGCCGGAGACGCCGAAGATGACCATCACGCACGGGGCGGGCACGCGGTCGAGCGCCAGCCCCTTGCGCAACGGATTCGCCGCGGTCGCGGTGTCCCCACCGTCGCGCACGAACTGATGCCCGACGTGGTCCATCTCGGTCGCGAGCAGATCGAGCCCGGTAACAGGGCGATTCAGGACACTGGTGTCGGACATGATCGACCTCTGATCTGGGCGCCGGCACACCCGGTTGCCAAATCGTGGTATCCCATACGGACGAACGCCGTGCGGCGCCTCACTAATACTCCGCTTTCTCGCTCGCTTCTGGCGACCTCTGCCCTTCGTCTTCCGGATCGGCGGGGGCGGCGCGATCGGCGGGAGGCTCGACGACGGCGTGCTCGGCACCGACCGGCGCGGCACCCTTGCGCGGCGAACGATCGCCCTCACCGGCACCTTCGGCCCAGGCCGTGCGCGTGGACGGTTCGGAGGCGACGGTCTCTTCGGTGCCGACCGGAGTCCAGACGGTGTGGAAGGTGCCCGGCCGATCGAGCCGGCGGTAGGTATGGGCGCCGAAGTAATCGCGCTGCCCCTGTGTCAGGTTGGCGGGCAGACGCGCGGTGCGGTAACTATCGACGTAGCCGAGGGAGGCGGTGTGGGCCGGCGCGGGGATGCCGAGGCGAATCGCCGTCGCCGCCACCTCGCGCGCGGCGCCGGAGGTGGAATTGACCGACTCCGTAATGTGCGGTGCCAGCAACAGATTCTCAAGCTCCGGATTCTTGGCAAACGCGACCCGAATCGGATCGAGCAGCTTCGCCCGGATGATGCAGCCGCCCTTCCAGATCCTTGCTATCTCCGAGAGGTTCAAATCCCAGTGGTATGTCTCCGACGCCGCCCGCAGTAGCGCCATTCCCTGCGCATACGAGGAGATCTTGGCGAAGAAGAGCCCATCCTCCAGCGCGTCGATCATCTTCTGACGACCGACAACTGACGACTGAGGACTCCCGTCCGGTCCGATCAGGACCTTGCTCGCCGCGACCCGCCTCTCCTTCATCGCCGAGATCGAGCGGGCGAAGACGGCGGCGTCGATCGTCGGGATCGGCGTCGCGAGCTCCAGGGCGTTCTGGCTCGTCCAGCGCCCGGTGCCCTTCTGCTCCGCGGTGTCGACGATGACGTCGACGAGCGGCGCGTCCGTTTCGACGTCGACGAAGGCGAGAACCTCCGCGGTGATCTCGATCAGGTAGCTTTCGAGCTTGCCCTTGTTCCAGCGGGCGAAGACCTCGGAGATCTCGCGCGCGTTCATCCCGAGGGCGCGCTTCATCACGTCGTAGGTCTCGGCGATCAACTGCATGTCGCCGTACTCGATCCCGTTGTGGACCATCTTGACGTAATGCCCGGCGCCGCCGGGACCGATGTGGGTGACACACGGGCCCGCCTCGGTCTTGGCGGCGATCGCGACCAGCATCGGTTCCAGGATGGCGTACGCCTCGGCCGGGCCGCCCGGCATCAGGCTGGGACCCCAGAGGGCGCCCTCCTCGCCGCCGGAGATCCCCATTCCGACGAACCGGAACTTGCCGGCCGTCTCCTTGGCTCGCCGCTCGGTGTCCTGGAAGAAGGAGTTGCCGCCGTCGATGACGATGTCGTCGGGGTCGAGGAAGGGTGTCAGCTCGGCGAGGACCGCGTCGACCGGCGCCCCGGCCTTGACCATGACGATGATGCACCGCGGTGTGGCCAGGGAGTTGACGAACTCCTGGATCGTGAACGCGCCCTGGACGTCGTAACCCTCGTTGCGCGTCGCGAGGAACTCCTCGGTCCGCGTCAGCGTCCGGTTGTAGACGGCGATCGGATAGCCGTTGCGGGCGATGTTGAGGGCCAGGTTCTCGCCCATCACCGCCAGCCCGATCACGCCGACGTGGCGGTGGGTCGTCATCCCGGCAGCGCGGGTTGCCGGTGCGGTTGCGACGGTCATGGTCGGTTGCCTTTCCGTCCTCGGTCCCGGCCCCGCTCTCCCGGGCAGGGAGGAGGGTGAGAGCCGCACTATCGTCTCGGGCGTCAGATTCTCGATTCGGCCGAACCAACGGGATCGGGCGATGATCGCGCCCGCGATTGTCGGCGTCATTGTAGCGGCATGGCGGGCGGGGTCGTCTCAATGTCCAGCCCACGCGTGTTACGTGACCGCATGCACCCGATGTGCCATCGTCAAGGCAATGGGACCCGTTCATCAAGGCCTGTTGCGCCCGATCGAAACGTCTTGCGGAGGGATGGCGGACGATCGCGTGGGCTCATCCGGCACCGGATTATCGGCGCAGTTCTACGGCGGTCCTGCGCTCGGCCGAGATCCCGCGAGGCCGGTCCGGTCCGCGTGAATGGCTGCCTGCCCGGTCGCCCTTGCGCGTCTCGTTCCCGTCGCGGATGCTTGCGCGACCATGAACGAGCAGACGACGGACAAGACGGCGGAAGGCGGCGTGTCCGGTGCCGCGGACACCTGGCCCTTGTCCGCCCGCGAGGCCGCCGCCGTCCTCGGCGTCAGCGAGCGGACGGTCCGCCGCGCGATCGCCCGCGGCGAGCTCCCGGCCACCAAATGGGCCGGCGTCTACCGGATCGAGCCGGCGGACCTCGCCCGCTACCGGACGGGAGCCGGGCACCTCGCCTCGCCTCCCACCAATCCTCCCGGCTCCCCGCTGCGGCTGATCCCCTTCCCAACCAGGGAGGACGCCGCGCTCCCGCGTCCGCTCACGCCCTTGATCGGACGCGTGCGCGAGGTGGCCGCGGTAGAAGCGCTGCTGCGCCGGGACGACGTGCGGCTGCTGACGCTGGTCGGACCGGGCGGGGTTGGCAAGACCCGGCTCGCGCTCGAAGCCGCCGCCCGAACCCACGACGCCTTCCCCGATGGCACCTGGTTCGTCGGGCTGGCGCCGATCTCCGATCCCGACCTCGTCGCGTCCTCGATCGCCCAGGTTCTGGGCATCCATGAAGCGCGCGACGCGTCGCTCGTCGCCCGACTCACGGCGTTGCTCCGCGACAAACGCCTTCTGCTCGTGCTCGACAACCTCGAGCAGGTCGTCGAGGGGGCGCCGGTGGCGGCCGATCTGCTCCGCCGTTGTCCACACCTGACGATCCTCGCGACGAGCCGGGTGCGGCTCCGCGTGTCCGGGGAGCACGAGCACCTGGTGCCGCCGCTGGGGTTGCCGGAGGATGCACGCTCTGTCGAGGAGGCGACGGCTTCGGAGGCGGTG
>JAXDKI010000375.1:0-6933 GCA_034667245.1 Thermomicrobiales bacterium
CGCCCCCGGCTACGCGATGTCGCTCGACGAAGACCACCGAGTGGCACTGCGCGAAAAGATCCGCGCCGCCCTCCCCATCGAACCCGACGGTTCAATCCACCTCATCGCCCGTGCCTGGGCCGTCCGCGGCGTCCGGTAACGAACACGGAAAGGTCCTTCGCTGGCGCTCAGGTTGACCGGGAGCGGGGCGTCCTCCCATTGGTCATCCTGAGCTTGCCGAAGGACCTCCCTCCGATTCCAGCCGCAGCTGAGTACGGGTTCCTTGGTGTTCCTCGACAGTATCGGCCAACCGAACCAGGTACACACCGAGGGGTAGGGCGCCAGGTAGGCGCTAGCACCCCGACCTGTCCTATGCCTTCGTTCCCCGCACCTCGTCCAGCGACCGAATCCCCTGCCGCTCCATCAACGTCACCAATTCCTGCTTTACCCGCTCCGCCATCCCCGGCCCCCGATACACGAACCCCGTGTACGTCTGGACCAGCGTCGCCCCCGCAGCAACCGAGGCCAGCACGTCGGCCCCGGTAAAGATCCCGCCCGCCGCGATGATCGGCACCCGCCCGCCCGTCTCCCGATGAATCCGCCGCACCACCTCGCGCGACCGCTCCCGCAACGGCCTCCCGCTCAACCCGCCCAGCGCCGTCTTGTTCGTGCTCTTCAGATGCTCCGGCCGGGAGATCGTCGTGTTCGTCGCGACGATCCCATCCAGATTCAACTCCATCACCACGTCGAGCACATCGTCCAACTCCTGATCCGTAAGGTCCGGTGCGATCTTGACCAGCATGGGGTGCTTCGCTCTCGCCGACCGCGCCTCCAGCACCCGCGACAGGAGTTGATGGAGCGCCTCCTTCCCCTGCAACTGCCGCAGCCGCGCCGTATTTGGCGACGAGACGTTCACCACGACGTACCCGGAAAACCCCGCCAGCCGCTCAATCACCGCAATACAGTCCGCATCAGCGCTTCCCGCCTCGACGCTCTCCTTATTCGGCCCCACATTCAGCCCAAGGTAGCCGTTGGCGCGATACGTCCGCGCCAGATTCCGCCCAACCGCTTCCACGCCCTCGTTCGGAAACCCGAGCCGGTTGACCAGTGCCACGTCTTCCTTGAGCCGGAACATTCGCGGCCGCTCGTTTCCCGCCTGCGGCCGCGGCGTCACCGTCCCAATCTCGACGAACGCGAACCCGAGCGCCCGCAACGCCGGCACCGCCACCCCGTTCTTGTCGAACCCCGCCGCGATCCCCAGCGGACTGGAGAACGTCTCCCCGAACAACCGTACCCGCAGCCGCGGATCGTCGAACCCGTACACCTTGTCCAATCCCGCACACAGTTTCGCCGACAGCGACACCCGATGCAGCCAGGCGATCGCCCGCTCGTGCACCTCCTCGGGGTCCTGCTGAAAGAGAAACGGACGGAGGAATCGGTAACCGTTCATGAATTCACTGCCTTCCCACAAGTCGTCATCGACCCCGATTATCGTTCACCCATCCACCCACCGCTCAATCTCACAATCTCCTTCCTGCCGCGTTCTACCCTCTGCGGGCCTTGCTTCGCCCGCCTAATGTTCCCCCTAAGGAGGCCGGAGACGGATGCGGTCTACAGGAAGTTCGTAAGTGGGATGCGCGCCGGCCAGGTGCGGACGCACGAGGGCGGAGTGGCCTTCGCCGTCGATCAATGGACGCACCTGCGCCGGTTTTTGATCCTCGGCAGCGACGGCGGCACCTGGTACGGCGCCAAGTCGCTCGACGACCTCGCCTACCGGGCGCTCAAGTACCTACAGCGCGACGGTTGGACCCACGCCGATCTACCCCGGCTGGCCCACCCGAGGGCAATGGACGCGGGCCGCAACGCGCTCTACAGGTGGATCGGCGACGGCGACCTCCTGCCTGAGTTGGCCGAGGCCGCCGCGACCGCCCACGCCCAACGTGCCACCTTCGCCGAATTGGCAATCCTGCCCGAAGCGACCCATGCCCCGCCCAGCACCGCCGGCAGCTCGACTCGCCCGATCTCATCTCCCTGTATCAGATCATGGGCGACGAGCGTCACTGGTCAAGGACCTTCCGTCTCCCGCTCCGCGTCAAAGCCTGTTGCCAGTCGGTACAGTCGAAACGCATCGCCATCGACGAGCGAGGGATTCCACCAGCCGTCCCCACCCTCCACCGCCGCCTCGACCTTGCCGCTCGCGAGGTCGACGGTGACCCACGTCTTGGCCATGCGGTCGGAGATGGCGCGACCCCAATGGTGCGCCACCAATCACCCGTCGTCATGACGCAGCGCATCCAGTTCGCAGCCGTAGCCGAGCGGAAAGAGCCGCTCGTTGCCGGTGCGCCTGTCGTAAACCACAATCCTGTGAAGGCGGGCATAGACCAGCACCGCTCTGTCCAACGACGCCACCACCGTGCTCGGAAACCCAGCACCAAGCTTGAACGCGGCATCGCACAACCGATCGTCATACTGACGACCCGCGTCGGGAGGGGCTTCCATGCCGCGCCGCCTGCTCTAGGTTCTCGCCGTCGAGATGCTGCTGCAGACGATCGTCGCGGCCGAAAAACTCCCGACCGGTGAGGCCTGTGCCGGGTTCGGTCATGTTGAGCCCGAACCCGGCGCCGATGTCACCTTCCAGGCGGTAGGCCGCCTGCCGCCTGCCGCCGTGGAGAAGTAGGCATTGGTCAACGCCCATGCGCTCCGGACATCCAACAACCCCCTACCGTTCAGGAGCAAGAAGGCACCACCGATTGGTTCATAAGTTCTGGACCGTACCATTTTCCCGCTAAACAGTTTCGGTGCATTGCCAAGAATTCCTGGCACCATTCGTGCGCCATGGCAGAGGCATCCCCTACCGCGCGGGATGATCCGAGATTGGACCGAGTTGTGCCTCCTGCCATCCTGGTTGTGGACGACGAACGCGATATTGCCGATGCGCTGACGGACCTGCTCTTCGAGGAGGGGTATGCGGTTTGCACGGCGTACGATGGGCAGGAGGCATTGCGGTTGGTCCGGGCGGAGCCGCCCGATCTGGTTTTGAGCGATGTGATGATGCCGAAGGTGAATGGTCCGGCGCTGATCCAGCGACTCCGGCGCGACGGTTACCACCTGCCGGTGATTCTGATGAGCGCGGTCTATGCGGACGTCGATCTCCCCGGTGTGCGGTTTATCGCCAAGCCCTTTAACCTCGATCACGTGCTGTCGGTCGTCGAGCGCGTCTTGGCCGACGGGATCGGCTAAGCCGAGGCGGCCTCTGCGGGTCCTGACGGCGTCGCCGGCTACGGGTCGTGCGCGCGGAGGCAGCGGTCGATCTCGGCCAGCAGGGCGTCGAGGTCGAACGGCTTGAAGATGGGCCGGCAGTCCCACTCGGTCAGCCTGGCGTTGATGTGCTGGTCGAGGTGGCTAGCGCCGGTGCAGACGGCGATGGGGATGCGGGTCGTGCGGGGGTCGGTCTTGACCTGGTCGAGGAAGTCGAGACCCGAGCGCTCTCCCCGGAGCAGGATGTCGAGGACGATCAGGTCGGGTTCCAGCCGCAGCAGCTGGTCGAGATCGTCAAGGTAGGTGTCCGAGCTGGAGACGCGGTAGCCCTCGTCGGCCAGGATCTGGCAGATGAGATCGCGGATCGCGTCCTCGTCGTCGATGACGACGATGTGCGGGGCGGAGGCTGCGTCGCGCGCCATGGCGGGCCACCTTTCTGCTCCGTGCCGCGGCGCACGGCCGTGGGGCCGGCGGGGGCGCTGGGGTTTCGGATGTGGCCCAGCATACGCCCGCCGTCAAGACACGGGACGGAAAGGGTGGTGGTACGGTTTAGCTCGCCCGCGCCAGTCGGAGCTGCTTCGCTTGCCAGGGGCGGATCAGCTCGGGACCGTCGTGATGGGCGTCGTTGACGCGTGTCGCGACGGGGTAGGTGATGACTTCGTCCGAGCCGAGCGGCTCCATCACCGGCTCGAGGTCCTCGACGTCGGTGATCTGGCGCGAGAGCCAGCGTCCCTCGTCTTCCGGGCGAAGGATGACGGGCATCCGGCCGTGGATCTGCGACAGGAGGGCGTTGGCGCGGGTCGTGAGGAACGCGTAGGAGGCGATGGATTCGCAGCCGCCCTGGTCGAACTCGTCGTAGAGACCGGCGAAGGCGAAGAGGGGCTGGTCCTTGACGGCGACGAAGTAGGGTTGCTTGCGGCGCTGGATTTGCTGCCACTCGTAGAAGCCGGAGGCGGGGACGAGGCAGCGGCGGCGGCGGATGAGGTCGCGGAACATCGGTTTCTCGGCGACCGACTCGGCGCGGGCGTTGATCGGTGCGATGCCGGCGGGGTGGCCCAGCTGCTGCCAGCGGGGGATGAGGCCCCACTGCATGAGGCGGACGACGCGATCGCCGTCCTCGTCCTCGACGATGACGGGCAGCTCGAGGCTGGGAGCGATGTTGTAGGTGGAGGGCAGCTCCAGGTGGATCTGACGGGCTTGGAATCGCTCGGAGATGTCGTCGACGTTCTCCAGGGTGTACCGACCGCACATGGTGAGGCTCCTTTCCTCCCCGCGTGACCGGGGATTGACAGGGTCAAGTATAGAACATACGATCTATCTCCGTCACCACGGCGGGGCTGCGAGCGCCCGAAGGTCGGCCGGACCGTTGTGGAGCAGTTCTTCCCGGGAATGCTGTGCTTCGTTTCGTGCCAGATCAGGAGGCTTGGTCGTGGATCCTCGTACCTTCGTGACGCCGCCGACGCAGGAAGAATCGCTCGCGTTGCAGCTGGCCGCCCGCTATTTGATGCGGGCCGGCACGGAGGCGGCGAGCAAGTTGATGCGGTGCGAGCCGCCCGACGCGAGGGCCGAGCTGTGGGCGTCACTGTCCGACTCGCTGCTGTCGAGTGCGGCGCTCTGCGACGGGTTGACGGACTCGGAAGCGGAGATGCGGTATGCGCGGCTTGCCGGAACCCTTCGGTGAAGGGCCGAGTGGTACGTCGGCGATGGCAGAGGATGAGGGCGAGTCTGACGGGCCTTGCCGTTCCCGATGCTAGGGCATGGCTGGTTCGGTGAAGATGCCATCGCCGACGACGACGGTTCCGACCGAACCGAGCGCGGGTCCGCTCATCAGGGCGTAGGTGTGGCGGCCGACTGGGGTGAGCGCCAGCTGCGCGGGTCCGACGTCGTCCACCGAGTCGAAGAGCACGAGGGCGAGGCGTTTGCCGTCGCCCTGGTCGAGGAGGAGGAAGCCGCGGTAGCCGTGCGTCTGGCGGGCAGCCGGCAGGAGGTGATCCTGGACGCGTCGTTGGAGCTCGTCGGCGTGCTCCGGGGCCACGGTGTAGGTGACGATGCTGGCGCCCATGCTCATCCGGGTCCTCCTTTGCTCGGTGCCGGTGGTCCTGCGTCGATTTGCCGAGTATACAGAGGAAACGGCCGCGGCATTCCATGAAGAAGGTGAACCTCTTGTTGGAGTAGCCGAGGAGGGTCTCGATCTTCGAGCACCCGGGGATGGGCGGATCGATCACGCTAGACACCGGAGCAGCAGGACGGCCGGGAGGATGTTCCCCGGCCGTCGCTGGCCATGCTGCTGGACCGAGGGTTGCGGTGGGATTAGTGACTGAGCGGCGCGTTTTCGGCACCGGTTGGCATCGATGGTGGGGTATCCCAGCCGGCGTGGGTGGCCTGGTCTTTTGAGACGTTCAGGTAGACCTTGCCGTCGCTGCAGGCGTTGACGGCGCTCGTCGGTACGAAGTAGCGGGATTTGCTGAGGAGACCGTGCTCGACGGTGAGGAAATGGGGGTCGGCGTCGACGATCTTGCCGAGCTTATGGTCGTCGACGCTCATCACCTCGTCGCCGGCGCGGCATTGCAACTGTCCGGTCGTCGGATCCATCGTGTGCCTCCTTTGCCCCGACTACTCGGTCACCAACCAGCATGGCCAAGCCATGGTCGAGCCGGCATAACGCGTGCCAAGCGGACGGGGCTGTTGCTGGGGAAGGCCGGGAGCTACGGGCGGCGCTCTTGGACCAGGTGACGCGCGGCACGTTCCTGCCCCTGGCAGTCGGTTGCGACGGCCCCCACGCGGGTGTAGGCTAGGAGTGGAACAGCAGCACCGCACCGACCGGGAGCGGGACGATGGCGATCAAGCGGCAGGCCGAACCGGTCCTCGGGCAAGTGACGCGGCGCCGGCGACGGCCCGTTGGTTGGGATTCGTCGGAGTCCCGGCCCGGACCGATCCCGTTTCCGATCGGGCGGGCGAGTACCGTCCCCGGTGTGTCCTCCCTGAGCCATCGCACGGCCCGCCCGCTGGTTCAGGCCTCGGTGCTCGATCTCCAGCAGACATTGGGCAATCGCGACCTGCAGCGCCGCCTCGACTCATCGTCCGGGCTTCAGCGCGTTCCAGCGGCGGCCGCGGTGAAGGAGATCAGCGCCGCGCAGACGGCGGCGGCGATCGCGTGGGCGAGCAAGTCGAAGCTGGGCAAGGAGGCGATTGCGGCGCTGCAGTCGACACTGGGGGTCAGTCCCGCCTCGGGCGTCTACGACGAGGCGACGGCGGCGGCGGTCTTCAAGCAGCAGCAGGTCCTGAAGATCGGGGCGGACGGGATGGCGGGACCGATGACCTTCGCCCGCCTGGGGCTCATCCTGACGCACGAGATCAGCGCGGCGGGGGTCGGGGACAAGGAGCTGGCGGAGGTGCAGAAGCGCTTCCCCAACGGCGTGACCGTCGCGATCTATCCGCTCTACAAGAACCAGAACAACAACAATCAGGAGTTCTAGCGGCAGGCCGAACCGATTGCCCAGACGGAGGGGGCGATCGGGCTGGCGGGCGGGAGCATCACGATCGGCCAGGAGGCGGTGACGATCAAGGATCTCGGCGACGTGGTCGAGACGGTCCAGGGTATCCACCGCGGTCTGGCCGCCAAGTACGAGCAGACGCGTGCCGAGGCCGCCCAGGGCGGGGCGACGCCGGCAGAGCCCGCAGGCGAGTTGCCGGCCT
>JAXDKI010000376.1:0-6454 GCA_034667245.1 Thermomicrobiales bacterium
GTTCCCGACGAGCTCGGCGAACGTGCCGATCGAGACGTTCGAGACGCAGACGCCGCTGGTGATCGAGCGCAAGGAGTTCGTCCCCGACTCGGGCGGTCTCGGCAAGTTCCGCGGCGGCGTCGGCCAACGAGTCGTATTCCGCTTGCCAGCCGACTTCGAAGGGGCCGCGACACTCTCGATCCGGCCGCAGATGATCGCCGCCGGAGCCCAGGGACTCGCCGGCGGTTGCCCCGGTCACAAGACCCAGATGTTCCTCAACGGCACGCTCTTGTCCCGCACCTCGGAAGTCGTGCGCCGGGGCTCCGTTCGGCTCGAGCCGGGCGACCAACTGATGACAATCGAGGCGGGGGGTGGCGGCTTCGGTCCGCCGGAGGAGCGCGATCCCGCCCTCATCGCCGCGGACGTCGCGGGCGGCTATGTCTCCGCGCCATCTGTCGCGCGGTCTTAAGGGGATAAACCACGCATGAGCTCACCTGACCAAACATTCGTCGTCGATGCCCACTCCGACTTCGTGAGCCGCATCATGACGGAGCGCCGTGCGGGCCGCACCGGCGCGCTCGCCACCGAGTACCTCCCCGCCCTTCGCGAAGGAGGCGTGCGCCTGGCCGCGATGCAGGTCGGAAGCGATGCCGCCGATCAAAGCGAACACGAGGCGATGGCCGCGGCACTCGAAAAGATCAGCTACGTCAAGGCGGAAGTCGCTGCCTGCGACGATGTCCAGCTCGTTCGCACCCGCCAGGAGCTGGAGGAATGCCTCGCGGGGAACCGGGTCGGAATCCTCCTCAGCTTCGAGGGGGGCCAGGCCCTCGTGGACAACGTGGCCTACGTCTCCATCTACCACGAGCTGGGCGTCCGCATGGCGGCCCTGACCTGGAATGACTGCAACCGCATCGCCTGCGGCAGCGGCCAAAACGATTCCGACGCCGGCTTGACCGACTTCGGCGTCGAGGTCGTCCGCGAGATGGGGCGGCTGGGGATCATCCTGGACGTGTCGCATCTCTCCGATGCCGGTGTTGCACATGCCCTCTCGGTGGCGTCGGGCCCGGTGGTCGCAACCCACTCCAACGCCCGCGCCGTCTGCGATCACGCCCGCAACCTCACCGATCAGCAGATTCGTGCCATTGCCGACCGGGGCGGCGTGATCGGTCTCAACTTCTTCCCGCGCTTCCTCGATAAGATCCGGCGACCGGGACCGGCCGATCTCATCGCTCAGCTCAACCACTTGATCGACGTGGGCGGCGAGGACGTGGTCGGTCTTGGGCCCGATTTCATCGACTACAGCCGTGAGGACGTCGAGGCCATGCTTCTCAGCAGCAGCGTCGACTACGGGAGCGACTTCTCGTACCCGGTCGGGTTCGAATCGACCAAGGATCTTGGCCGGATGCCGGAGATTCTGGTAGAAGCCGGTTACGGTTCGGAGCGGATCGAGAAGATCCTCGGCGGCAACTGGTTGCGCGTCTTCCGGGCGGCGCTCGCCTAAGGTTGGGCAAGCGCCGCTTCGTCTGAAGGACACACGGACGTAGGCATGGTTTCGTTCGTCGCACGTCGCATTTTGCAGATGCTGATTGTCCTGTTCGTCGTCTCGGTGACGACGTTCGTGATCATGCGCATCCTGCCCGGCGATCCCGTCTCGGTGATGGTCGGCCTGGGCCCCGTCAGCGACGAGACGGTCCAGGCCATGCGCGATCAGATGGGTCTGGACGACCCGCTCTACCTCCAGTACGTCACCTACATGGCCGACATCCTGACCGGCGACTTTGGTACCTCGGCGCATACCGGAAAGCCCGTCTTCGACGACCTCATCCACCGCCTGCCCGCCTCTGCCGAGCTCGCCTTCTTCGCCCTGTCGTTCGGCTTGCTGATCGGCATCCCATTGGGCGTGATCGCGGCCATTCGTCGCAACAGCGCGCTCGATCGGGGCATTCGCCTGTTCACCGTCTCGGGCGTCTCGGTACCCGTCTTCTGGCTCGGCATCATCCTCGTCTACTTTCTCTATTACCGGCTCGATCTCGTCCCCCCGCCGGACGGGCGGGTGTCGCAGGAGTTTGACGACCGCACGACGATCACCGGCATCGTGACCCTCGACGCCGTGCTCACCGGCAACTTCGGTCTGTTCAAGGATGCGGCGGGGCATCTGCTGCTGCCGATGCTGACGCTCAGCTACGAATCGCTGGCGATCATCACCCGGATGGTGCGGTCGAGCATGCTCGAGGTGCTCTCCAAGCAATACGTCACCGTCTCGCGGTCGAAGGGACTCCAGGAACGATCCGTCATCGTCAAACACGCGTTGAGAAACGCGGTCATTCCGCTCGTGACCGTCGTTGCCTTGGCCGTTGGCCGGCTGCTGGGTGGCGCGGTCCTGGTCGAGACCGTCTACAACTGGCCGGGCGCCGGTCGCTATGTCGTCGACTCATTGCTCGCGCGGGACTACAGTCCGGTTCAAGGTTTCATCCTGTTCTCGGCCGCGACCTACGCGCTGATCAATCTCGTCGTCGACATCAGCTACGGCTTCCTCGATCCTCGGATCCATTACAAATGAAAGGTGGCGCCCGGTGACGCTCGAGGCAGCCGCGGCGACCGCGTCACGCCCGTCCCGCTCGCGGAGCGTCCAGCGCATGCTGGTCGCGTTCCGCAACCCCACCACGTTCCTGAGCGCGTGCTGGATCGTGCTGATCGTCCTGCTCGCTTTCTTCGGCGGGCTCGTCGCGCCCCACGACTCGACGACCTTGAACCTCGGCTCTTCCTTCAAGCCACCGTCGTTCGACCACTGGTTTGGCACCGACCAGTACGGACGCGATCTCCTCAGCCGGGTGATGATCGGCTCCCGCTACGCCTTGATCACCGCTGCCATCGCCGTCTGCGTCGCCGCTCCCATTGGGTCCATGCTGGGACTCCTCGCCGGGTTCTACGGTCGGTGGGCCGATGCGGTCCTGATGCGGGCGATCGACGGCTGGCTCGCCTTTCCGAGCCTGATCCTGGCGATGGCGGTCGCCGTCGTCCTCAGTCCCAACATCACCACGAGCTCGGTCGCGATCGGGGTGGCTGCGATCCCCTGGTACGCGCGGACCGTTCGCGGCGAGACCCTCTCTTTGCGCGCGCGCGATTTTGTCCAGGCGGCCCACTGCCTGGGCGCCCGCTCGGAGCGCATTTTCCTTCGGCACATCCTTCCCAACACCTGGGGACCGATCCTGGTTCTGATCGGTTTGCAGATCGGCTCCGCCATCGTGACCTTCGCCGGGTTGAGCTTCGTCGGCCTGGGCGGGCAACCCCCGACGCCGGAATGGGGCTTGATGGTGACCGAGGGACGCCAGTACACGATCTCCGGCGAGTGGTGGATTTCCACCTTGCCGGGACTCGCCATCGTCTTCACCGTGATCGCCTTCAACATGATCGGCGACGTGGTGCGCGACGTCCTCGATCCGGAGATCGGCATGTAGGACGATCGCCGAACTCCGTCAGCCGGGTTCTTGTCCAGTGACCGAGGTTCGAAAAGGGAGTGTGCAGTGGCATCATCGACAGCGGATGTGGTTATCGTCGGTGGGGGCATCGTCGGGTCCAGCGCGGCGTACCGATTGGTCCGTGCCGGAATGAAGGTCGTCCTCGTCGATCGCGCCGACCAGGGGTACGCGACCAATGCCGGCGCCGGGATCATCGCGCCGGGCACGACGCATACCACCCCCCCCGCCTTCTTCCCGTTGGCGTTCACCGCGGTCTCCTACTTCCCGACACTCCTTCGCGATCTCGCCGAGGATGGCGAGACGGACCCAGGCTATGCCGTCGTCGGGTCGCTCTTCGTGGCGACCAATGATGCCGAGCTCGCCAGACTCCCCCAGATCCACGCCCTGGCCCAGGAGCGCGCCGCGAAGGGAGTCCACAACGTCGGCGAGGTCAGGCTGATCACCGGCGCCGAGGCCAGGGAGCTCCACCCCGTCCTCGCCGAGATCCCGGCGGCCATCCACTGCTCCGGTAGCGCCCGGATGGATGCGCGCCTGATGCGTGATGCGCTCCGTCGTGCCTCCCTCAAGCGCGGCCTGGTGGTGGTCGAAGGGGATGGCGAGATCGTCCGTGACGGTGACCGGGTCACCGGTGTGCGAGTGGACGGCGAGACCATCTCCAGCGCCGCCACCATCGTCAGTGCGGGCGCCTGGTCGTCCCCACTTGGCGAGACGTTGGGATTCCGGCTACCGGTCTCGCCGGAACGGGGCCAGATCATTCACCTCACCATGCCGACTATGGAGACGGCCCACTGGCCGATCGTCTCCGGATTCCACAGTCATTACCAGCTGACCTTCCCAACCAACAAAGTCGTCGTTGGCGCGACCCGCGAAACCGGCGCCGGTTACGATTACCGGTTGACCGCGGGCGGCGTACACGAGGTCCTCAGCGAAGCATTACGCGTCAGCCCGGGTCTGGCCGTCGCAACCGTGCTTGAGATGAGGATCGGCTTCCGCCCGACTAGCGACGACTCTTTACCGATCCTCGGTAAAGCTCCGAATTATCAGAACCTTTACCTGGCGACGGGTCATGGCTCGGCCGGTCTGCAACTCGGTCCGTACTCCGGCGCCGCCGTCGCCGATTTGGTCCAAGGCCTTCCGGTCGGCGTGGATCTGACACCCTACAGCGTGGACCGATTTCAGTGACTTCGGATAGGGCGTAGATCGGCACCAGCCGGCGCGTGCGGGACGCCTCCCGCAGGTGGAGAGGAACGACGTTCTCAGGGTCTGACCCCGGCACCGGGATTTCGCCGCCGGCTGGCGGTGGGAGGAAAGCGTGTCCAACTCGGTGCGGCCGACCGTAGCCGCGATCGTCACGTCCTATTACCCCGACTCCCACGCCGACGTCATTGTCGGCAAGCTGCTGACCGGCTACGTGTTGCAGGGTCAGCCCGTCGAGCCGCGGATAACCGTGGCCAGTCTCTATCTGGATCAGGAGCCGGTGGACGAAATGGGGCGCGCCCTCGCGACGCGGCATGGCGTCACGGTGTACGGCTCGGTCGGTGAGGCGCTCGGACTGGGGCGGCCGGGTGTCAACGTCGACGGCGTGCTGATCGTGGGCGAGCATGGCGACTATCCGATCAACGCCAACGGGCAGCTGCTCTACCCGCGACGTCGCCTGTTCGACGCCGCCGTCGCCGCGATGGTCGCGGCCGGTCGCGTCGTGCCGATCTTCGTCGACAAGCACCTTTCCTGGTCCGGCGCCGACGCGCTCCGCATGTACGACACGGCGCAGCGCTTGGGTATCCCCCTCCTGGCGGGCTCGACGACGCCAATCGCGTGGCGGTCGCCCGCGATCGACTGGCCGCTCGGTACCCCGATGACCGAGGCCGTGACCGTCTCCTACGACTCGCCCGAGGCCTACGAGTTTCACGCGCTCGAGGCGTTGCAATGTCTCGCCGAGCGCCGCGCCGGGGGTGAGACGGGGGTCGTTGCGGTCGAGGATATCCCGCGGACCGAGTTGGCGCGGGCCCGGCTGACGGGACGCTGGTCGCCAATCCTCGAAACGCGCGCGCTTCAGGCCGCCGGGCTGGAAGGACACCCCCTCCGACGGGCTCGACAAGCGCTCGCGCACGCCTTTCTGGTCGAGTACCGCGACGGCTTGCGGGCCGCGGTGCTGCATTACGAGGGGGGCGTGCGGAACTTCGCGGTCGCGGCAGAGTCCCCGCAAGGGCCGATCGACGTCGGCTTCCGTCTCGAGCCTCGCCGACCCTTCGGGCATTTTGCGCTGCTCGTGCGCCAGATCGAGCGGATGGTGCTTGAGCGGGCGGCGCCGTACCCGGCCGCGCGGACGCTGTTGACGACGTGCCTCCTCGACGCCGCAATGCGGTCGCGCGGTGTCGGCGGAGGGCGCATCCCGACGCCGGAGATCGCTGCCCTCACCTACGAAGCGCCCGGAGCGCTCCCCGACACGGCGACCGCCGAGGAGCCACCGTTCGATCCGTTATGATGGCCATCACCGCCGAGGACGAGCTGAAATCGTAGGGGTAAGAGTACGATGCAGATCCTTCTCACCGGCGTCGAGACACCGCGCGGACAAGCGCTCGCCGAGGCGCTCGCATCCGCACACCACGTGCGGCAACTCGAAGCCACGGCGCTTGGCGATCGAGCCGCGCTCGCCGAGGCGACGCGTGGGGTCGAGGCGGTCGTCCATATCGTTGCGTCGCCGGGCGACCAGGCGGATGGCGCGGTTGCGGCGCTCGACCAGGCAACGCGTGGAACGTACGATCTCTTGACCGCGGCTCACGTACCGGTGCTGGTGCTCGTCACCACCCTCGGGCCGTTCGCGCGGTACGACGCGGCGCTCACGATCGGCCCGGAGTGGACACCTCGTCCGCGGGCCGACCTCGACGATCTCGCCCCGTTCCTGGCCGAATTGACCGCCCGTGAGGTGTCGCGGGTGCGCCAGACCCGCGTCGCCGTCGTCCGCGCCGGCGTCGCCGCCGACGCCTCAGTCGCGG
>JAXDKI010000377.1:0-5614 GCA_034667245.1 Thermomicrobiales bacterium
TTCACAGGAAACGGTCACTCTCGTTTCTTGCTCCGGTGTCCCGACCGCTTCCTGGCTGACCGGGCTTCGCGCTAGTTCCAAAGAAAGGCGAAATCTGGTTGCTATTGGCCCCAGTTTTTCCTATGGCCGTGACCTGAAAGGTCCTTGGTGGAGTCGACCCTGGGCAACCACGAATGCCCTCTTGGCATAGATCATGTGTTCTGAAACTATCCTGCCCAAGTGGCACCCCTGGCACGGTGGGCGGGCATGGGCAGCGGACGGGAACCCTCTGGGTGCTGCCCAGCACTGGCCCCCTGTACAAAGGTCCCTCGCCCGGACCGCCCGGCCCCGGCCGCGTGCCGACCCGCGCTCGCCGGTCCCGCCGCCCGCTCTCGTGGCCCCACCCACGGTCGCGACGGCCCCGCGGCGCCGGGACGAAAACACGCGAGCCCCGAGGCCGCTCACCGCCCCACCCGGCGGTCACGCCTGACCCGGAGGGAAAGCTCTTCGCTTCCTGGCTTCCTGGCTTCCTACGCTGAGTGCGTCGCCGGACGTGGCAACGAGTGTCTTAACCGATCGTCCGCCGTGACGTCACCACGCCCGTGTTCATCCCGACCAGGTTCAGACCGCCGAAGAAGCGGGCGTGCTCGATCTTGACGCAGCGATTCATCACCACTTCGAGTCCGGCGGCGCGGGCGCGGCGGGCGGCCTCCTCGTTGACGATACCGAGCTGCATCCAGAGGACCTTCGCCCCGATCGCGACCGCCTCGTCCGCGAGCGGCGGGATGTCGGACGGTTTGCGGAAGACGTCGACGATCTCGACCGGGCGCGGGATGTCCGCGAGGGAGGCGTAGACGGGTTGCCCGAGGATCGTCTTGCCGACCAGGCGCGGATTGACCGGGATGATGTCGTAACCCCACGACTGCATGTAGATCGCCGCGAAGTGGCTCGGCCGGTACGGATCGTCGGACAGCCCGACGATCGCGATCGTCTTGTAGGCCGTCAGGATCCGCAGTCGCTCGTACGCACCCGCCGTGGCGACCGCCGTCCCGGCGCCCTCGATCTCCGTGACCGCGACAGACTCACTCATCTCACGCTCCCACGGCCGTCGCCGTCGTGGCCGCCGCTGCTCGCCGCAAGGCTCGGTTCAGATCCCAACAGATGTCGTCGACCTCTTCCAAACCGACCGAGAGCCGGATCAGGTCCGGGCCGACACCGGCGGAGACGAGTTGCTCGTCGGACAGCTGCTGGTGGGTCGTGCTGGCGGGGTGGATGACCAGCGACTTGGCGTCGCCGATGTTGGCGAGGTGGGAGATCAGGCGGAGCTCCTCGATGAAGCGTGCCCCCGTCTCGCGCCCACCCTTGACGCCAAAGGTCAGCACCGCGCCCGTTCCCTTCGGCAGGTATTTCTGCGCCAGCGCCCGATACGGGCTGTCCGGGAGACTCGGGTATGCGACCCAACTCACCTGGGGATGATCGGCCAGGTACCTTGCGACCTGCTCGGAGTTGCGGACGTGCCGCTCCATCCGGACGTGGAGGGTCTCCAGGCCCTGGAGGAAAAGGAAGGAGTTAAACGGGCTGAGAGCCGGCCCGAGGTCGCGCAGATTCTCCACCCGCGCCTTCATCAGGTAGCCGTACTCGCCGAACGTCTCGCGGAAGCGGATGCCGTGGTACCCGGGCGACGGCTCGATCATCCCCGGGTACTTGCCGTTGTCCCAGGGGAAACGACCCGATTCGACGATGATGCCGCCGATCGAGGTGCCGTGACCGCCGATGAACTTGGTCGCCGAGTGAACGACGATGTCGGCGCCCCAGGCCATCGGTTGGCAGAGGTAGGGTGTGGCGAAGGTGTTGTCGACGATCAGCGGGACGCCCGCTTCGTGGGCAATCGCGGCGACCGCCTCGATGTCGAGGACGTCGATCCGCGGGTTACCGATGGTCTCGCCGTAAACTGCCCGCGTCTTGGGGGTGATCGCCCGGCGGAAATTCTCCGGGTCGGACGGATCGACGAAGACGACGTCGACCCCCCACCGCCGAAGCGTGATGTCGAACTGGGTATACGTCCCGCCGTAGAGGGCGCTCGACGAGACGATCTGATCGCCCGGCCCGAGCAGCGTCGCGAGCGCGATGAACTGCGCCGCCTGCCCCGAGGCGACGGCGAGGGCGCCGATGCCACCTTCGAGCGCGGCGACCCGTTCCTCGAATGCGGCGGTGGTCGGGTTCATGATCCGGGTGTAGATGTTGCCGAACCGCTGCAGCGCGAAGAGCTCGGCGGCGTGGTCGGTGTCCTCGAAGACATAGGAGGTCGTCTGATAGATCGGCATCGCCCGCGCCCCGGTGACGGGGTCCGGCCGCTGCCCGGCGTGGACCGTCAGCGTCGCGAACCCGAAGACGTGATCGTCCTCGGTCTCGGTCTCGACGTACGCCCCCGCCCCATTCGCGCCCGGCAGATACCCATTCCGTCCGCTCATGCCCGTCCTCGGCTCTCGTCTTGTCCGCCTGTCCGTCCGTCGGCCCGTCCGTCTACGTCAAACGATAGCTCCATCACCGGGGATTGTCGCAGTGTTGAGGCGACGACGCAGAAGCGTTCGGCCCGCTGTGCCAGGCGCTGCAGCCGATCCTCCGGTGCGTCGGCCACCACCCGGATCTCGGTTCGGATCCGCTCGAACCCGACCGGTGTCTCCGGATCGATCCCCATCGTACCGCGGAAGTCCATCTCGCCGTGGACGCTCACTTCGACCTCGTCGAGGGTGATCCCCATCGCCGCCGCCACCATCCGGAGCGTGATCTCCTGGCAGGCGGCAAGCGAGGCGAGGAGAAGGTCTCCAGAGCAGGAAAGATCGCCGGCTCCGCCCGCCATCGGGTGCGCCCCGACATCCCAGCTCACGCCACCCGCCGCATCGGAGCCGATCCGAACCTTGGTCGGATCGATCCCTTCCGTTGAGCTGCGGACGGTGATGGTCAGCTTTGCCGATTCGGGGTCGGACTCATAGCGCGCCTTGAGCGGCGCCTGCCGCTCGCGCAACGTCGGCGCTTCGGTCACCTGCGAACTCCTTTATCGTCATTATCGTAAACGCGGTGTGGTCGGCCGAGGGGAGCCCCGCGTGGAGTCGTTCGCCATCGACCCAACCGCCGTCGATCATACCGAACCGCTCAACCAGTGCGATCCCGGCGACAGCGCCAACATACGCGACCACGACCGTCCCCTTCCACTCGGGGGCAATCGCATCGAGGGTACGCACTGGAACGCCCGGTCGCGAGCGTGGCAAGACGTACTTGCACTCGAGTTGCTGTTCACATCGTCTTGAATCCGGCATACCCAGCGAGTTCGCCGGCCCGTGTCTCGACCCGATCCACACGCGCCGCCGGTGGTCCAACCCGGCTCCAGGCGAGAAACCGATCCACGGCGGTCGCCTCGCCCTCGACCTCGATCTGGACCGTTCCGTCCGCTTCATTCCGGGCGTATCCGGTTAGACCGAGGCGGAGCGCCTGTTCCTTCGCGGTCTGCCGGAAAAACACCCCCTGAACCCGTCCGTAGACACGGATCGACAAGTGACGCTTCACTGAATGTTCCTGATCTGCTCGCACCGGAATGATAAGTCCGTCCCCCGACGTGCACTCCGACCTGCCCAGGAGGTAGTGGAGTCGGTCGCTTCGGGGTCCGGTTCGAACCCGACTCAGTATCGTGCGGCACGCGACCTCTCCGTGCCGCTCAGCCTCGAGACCTACGCGTCAAGTCGGGCGTCCTCGTAGAGGACCACCCGACCCGATTCCACCCAAAAAGCTTGCACCCGTTTTCGGGCGGCTTGGGCGATGGCCGGCCTCCGGCCGCTCCCGGTGTCGAGGAAGCGGCGCGCGTCGTCAGAGTACCGGATTCCTTCCCTAATGGCAGCTACCGTTGCCGCTGTCGCTGAAGGTCTTGCCTGCTTCGGGTACGAACTCCCAGGAATACCCCGTCGCCGTGAGCGTCAGCTTGAGGACGCCGAACGTGTCGCCATTCCGCACCTCGCTGTTCGGCTGGATCGTGCCAAAGGAGTAGTGGCCACGTCCACCCGTGCCGACCACGAACTCCCGGATGCCCCGCTGGGAGTCCGCCCGGCCAGCGGCGTCCTGCGGGGCGAATCGCTCGTACGTGTGGTCGTGGCCGACAAGAACGAGATCCGCGCCCGCGTCGTAGAGGACCTGCCAGATCGGCTGCGAGGCGGTGCTGCTGCCGTGGGTCGAACCTGAACTGAACCGCGGGTGGTGCCAATAGGCGAGCGTGCAGGTGGTTGGGTGGGCCGCCAGGTCAGCCCGCAACCATTGCACCTGCGCGGAACCAGCAGTCATGTCGACGTTGCTGTTGATCACGATCACGTGCCACGCCCCGAGGTCATAGCTGTAGTACCCCTTGCAGCCCGACCGGCAACCTGGCTCCAGCGGCGTCGCCGCGTCGCCGAAGTAGCCGTAATACCCGGACGCGCCCGCCGTTTGATAGTCGTGATTGCCTGGAGCCGGGTACGTCCTCGCCTTGTGGCGCCCCCAATTCGGGGCGTAGCACGAGCTGAACTCGCTCGCCGTTCCCGAGTCGTAGACATTGTCGCCAAGCGTCGCCACGGTCCCACCGAGCGCGTCGAGCAGCTTCGCGGTCGCCTCATCGCCGGACGACGAGCACCCGGCGATATCGCCCGCGGCCAGCAGCACGACCGAACCGCCGGAGGTCGGAGTCGACGTCGGCGACTGGACGACCGGCGTGGCCGTGTGCGTCGGGCTGGGACTGGGGACCATCGTGTCCGTCGGAACATCGGTCGGGCTGGCGGTCGAGGTCGGGACAGGGGTATCACTGGGCGCAATCGGAGTGTTCGTCGGCGACGACCCCGACCCCGGACAGCCGAACGTCACGGTGAGGGTCGGCTGTCCTGTCGTCTGCTCCCTACTGTTGGGGTTGACCCCATCACTGCTGTTCGGGATCAGGGCAAGTGCAACCGGGCCATTACCGGCGACGGCCGAAGTCACGTCCCACGTATAGGAAGTGCTCAGCGGCCAGACCCCGCCACCGGTCGCCACGACCGCCCCGTAGGCCGGCCTGGTATCCCACGTGACCGTGCCTTCCTCCCATGTCCCGGTGATGCTGCGCACGTCCGGGGCGCTGGTGGTTGAGGCCCCCTGATAGTTCGCCGTGGTCAACTGGAGGATCGCCTGCGTCACGGGGCCGCTGAGGCCGGCCAGGTCGAAGCGCACGTAGGATTCCAACTGGGCGCTGGCGCTCAGCTTCGCTCGCAGCTCGTAGCCGGTGCCGGAGTTAGTCGTCGGGCTCGCCTGATTGACGTAGGCGTCCGCCACCGCCACGAACGACCGGCTTGTCGGAACACAGGACGCACCCTTCGCCGTCACGGTCGAGGTTCCTGTCGACCTCGGCGTCCCAGATGGCATCGTGGTTGCGGTGGGTGGGAGCGGCGTCGATGTGCTGGTTGCCTCCGGAGACGGGGTCCTCGTCGGCGAGCCAGTGGGCGTGGCGGTCGGAATCGACGTCGAGGTCGGCGGGGCCTGCGTGTTAGTCGGAGGAGGAATCGGGGTCTGGGTGGGAGAAGGAATAGGCGTGTCGGTAGAAGGAACCGGAGTGTCAGTGGGAGGAGGAATCGAGGTCTCGGTAGGA
>JAXDKI010000378.1:0-3096 GCA_034667245.1 Thermomicrobiales bacterium
CCGTCACCGCTGCCGCCAGATCGCCCGCCTGCGCCCCGACCCCGGGTAACAGGATCGGCAGCTCCGGACAGATTGCTCGCACCTCCGCCAGCTGCGCCGGGTACGTCGCCCCCACCACCAGGCCGACACTCGCCGGATACGTCTCGCTCCACCGCTGCGCCCGCTCCGCGAGGGCTAAAAACAGCGCCCGATCCCATTCACCATCGCGCACGACCAGGTCCTGTAGATCGCCACTCCCCGGATTGCTCGTCTTGCAGAGCACAATCACGCCGCGATCCGCATAGCCAAGAAACGGCGCCAGACTGTCCTCCCCCAGAAACGGATTCGCCGTCACCGCGTCGAATTCCCACTCCTCGAAATACCCCTTCGCATACCTCGCAGCCGTGTTGTCCATATCCCCAACCTTGCAATCGAGGATCACCGGAATCTCGACCGGAATCATCCGGCGCGTCTCCACCAACGCCGCCAACCCCTCCGCCCCATACGCGACGTAGAACCCCAGATTCGGCTTGTAGGCGCAGACCAGATCCCGCGTCGCCTCGACGATCGCCGAGTTGAACTGCACGATCGCCTCCCGCGGCCCCAGATCCCGGAGATGCGCGGGGAATTTCGCGATATCGGGATCGAGTCCGACACAAACGAGACTGTCCGACCGGATCGTCGCGCCGCGTAGTCGATCGGTGAAACCCTTGTGATGCACCTGCTTTACCCTCTCGGCGTTGGGGGTAAGCCGGCCCTGTCCTCCGGGGTCGGCTCGACCTCCCGCCAATCATTGCCATCCGCGATACGGACCCGCGCAACCGATCCATCCTGCCGATATTCAATTGCCCGAAGCGCCTCCGGCGGCTTTCGCTCGGACGGCAGCGACGGCAGATCGGCCGGATGCACCCAGCGCAGGTAGAGATTGCGGCCGGGAATAACCGCCTCGGTCGCCGCACGCAGGACCCACGCGACATGGGCAGGATCGTCGTCCGGCAGCAACCACAATTCGCTGTCCTTGGGGATGTCGGCAAACTCGTTGCCGGTCGCGATGGCCCGTACGAGCCTGATGTGCAGTTCGTCTTGCGTGCTCACATGACGCTCGTCATCGACGTCCGTCTCCGACGTCGTACTCGGTGCCCTCAGCGTCAGCGCACTCATGGCTTCCTCCGAAAGAACTCCTCACGGTATCGCTGTCAGTTTGCCCGGACGTCGTCCTCGGCCTTCAGTCAACGCGTCCGCGAGCGGTTGCAACCGAAGCCACACCATCTCGATAACGCGACCCTCCCAGTCCAGCGTATCACGGTGCGGATACCCATGGGCCGCATCGAACCGAACTGCTGGATAGAACCTTCCCTCGTGCGCGACTTCGAGCTGCACCGTGTACGCCACGACGCCGTGCCCCTCATCCTTCGCAACAATGACGCGAATGGAATTGCGCGGAGCCCCGCGAAGTCTTACAGCCTGATCTGGAGGAGTCCCAGCTCTCCAAACTACGCCCGTACAGCCATCCCGCGAACGTCACCCACCAACAGCCGGCGCGTCCGTCCCATCCCCGATCGCCGGCCGCTTCACCTTCCACGGCCGCGACGGGATTTCCGCCGCCTCCTTGAACGGTCCGTCGGCGAGGAACGTCCAGAGGTTCCGCTGCTCGATCTGGCTGTAGGAGTAGATCGAGAATCCAGCAACACCGTGCCGGCGACCGATCTCGACCGCCCGCTCGATCTCATCGGCGCCGTGCCACGCGGCAATTCCCGCGTAGACGTGCCGATCGCTCGCCTCCTGGATACCCGCGACGTGGTCTTCCACCAGGCAGTCCCAGTCGGCTCGGGCGCACCGTTTCTCCTCGATCGGGTCGTACGTCATCGCCACCGCGACGTCGAGATAGCCACCCTTCGCCCAGGCCCGGGGGTCCTGGAAATACCCTTCGTATCCCCCGACCGCCCCCCACTCCCAGCGATCGCGGTAGAGCTCCCAGATCGAGGCCGAGAGAACCAGCGTCGGATCGACCTCACGCATCGCGTCGAATGTCGCTTTGACCGTCTCGTTGACCAGCCCGCGCCGGAAGTCGTCCCACGCCTCCGGTTCCGCCTCCGGATCGCGTCCGAATGCCTCCAAACTCGTCTCGTCGTACGACCAGTCGCGCCCCGGTAGGCGAATCCGGTCCAGGTGGATGCCGCGCACCCGATAGCGCTTCGCAACATCCGCCGCCACCCGGCCCAATTGCGTTCTCACCTCGGTGTGGGACGGCGACAGGTATACGTACTCCTGCTCGTTGGGACAGACAAGCGGTTGCCCCTCCGCGTCGACGACCCCCCAACTCGGGTGCTGGAGCAGGAGGTGCCGCGGTTTCTCCCCGTCCGGCTGGGTCAGCAGCGCGCACGACTCCTCGCTTCCCGAACTCCAGCCAGCCAGGGCGTTCAACCAGGCATGGACCTCCAGACCGCGCTTCGTCCCCTCTTCGACCGCAACCTCGAGCGGATCGTACGGCGGTTCCCCACCCAGCCGGCCACAGAGCCCTACGGCGCACGGTTCGATCGTCGATCGATAGAAGGCATCGGCGGCACCGCGGACCTGGAAATAGACGATGTTGAAGTTCGCCTCCGCCGCCCTCTCCATGACCCTGACGATGTCGTCGGCCGAGTCGTACTCGAAGCGGTTGACCCACAGCGCCCTCGCCTCCAGCTTCGGACTGGCCGCCGCGACGTTCGAACGTCGCGCACGAGACGCCAGCAGCGCTGCCGGAAGCAGCCTCGTCATCAGCCGGCGCCGGTCGCTGACCGCCCGGATAAGACGGCGCGCGATGCCCTGCTCGGCATCGTCGAACGGGCAGATGCCCGAGGTGTCGGCTGTGGTCATGGAGTTTCGTCCCCTGTCATCTCGGCGGGGTCGCCACGGGGCCGTCAGTCGCCGAGTCTAGCACGCTGGCGCCGGATGGCGGCCATCGCGACTCCCTCGCGTACAATTCGCCGGTTGATTTAGGGCGACTTACCCGCATCCGCGGGATCTCGCCGCGCGATGGGAAGGGAATGGTTTTGGTGGCACAGGTGACGGCGCCGGTTCGAGAAATGGACGTGCCGACGGCGGACGAGAAGCGAACGATGACCGGTGGGCAGG
>JAXDKI010000379.1:0-4606 GCA_034667245.1 Thermomicrobiales bacterium
CCCCAGCGCGGGCAGATCATCCACCTGGACCTGCCCAACACCGACACCGGCTCCTGGCCCATCATTCAGGGATACTTCGACCACTACCTCCTCACCTTCCGCCCCAACCGGGTGGTGATGGGCGCCACCCGCGAAGTCGGGTCCGGCTACGACGTCCGGATGACCGCCGCCGGTGTCCATCAGGTGCTGGGTCAGGGCCTGGCTCTCGCCCCCGGTCTGGCGACCGCCGGCATCGCCGAGATCAGGATCGGACTCCGGCCGCTGAGCCCCGACGGGCTGCCGATCATCGGCCGCGCTCCGAACCTGGCCAACGTCTATCTCTGCACCGGTCACGGTCCGTCCGGTCTCCAACTCGGTCCCATCTCCGGTGCCGCCGTCGCCGCCATGATCCGAGGCACCAGCCCGGAGATCGACCTCTCGCCGTTCGCACCGGAGCGATTCCAGCAATAGCATTGTCGTAGAATCAACGCGACAGGCAGGAGTCGCGCCATGATCCGCCCCGAACTCGATATTTCTTCAGAGCAGATCGCGGACTTCTGCCGCCGGCATCACATCCGCTGGCTGGCCGTCTTCGGCTCCGCTCTCCGCGACGACTTCGGCCCGGAAAGCGACCTGGACGTCCTCATCGAGTTCGAACCCGGCAAGACACCCGGACTCGCATTTTTCGCGATGCAGGATGAGCTCTCGGATTTAGTTGGCGGTCGCCCCGTCGACTTGGCGACCGTCGAGGAACTCAACCGCTGGATTCGGGGTCCCGTTCTCCGCGAGGCACGGGTGCTGTGGTCACGAGACGAGGGCGATGGGCCTCGCACCCGTGATCTCTACACCCAGGCTGATTCGGCCCGAATCTGGCGAGGACAGGCCGTCACGGAGAGCCGTGACCTTCTGTACTTTGGCCACATGCTCGATACAGCCAGGAAGATTCAGGATATTCTCGTCGGGGTCGATAAAGAGCGGTTTGACCGGGACGAGATGCTCCAATTGGCGCTGACACGACTTGTCGAGATCATCGGCGAAGCCGCACGCCGCGTCTCTCCCACCGGTCGCGCTCAGCTCCCCGATGTCCCGTGGCCGGACATTACCGGGATGAGACACCGGATCGCCCATGACTACCTCAACGTCAATCTCGACAAGGTGTGGGAGACCGCCGTTGACGACCTGTCGACATTGATCGCGGAACTTGCGCGGGTCGTCCCGCCCGAGCCGCCCGAGTGACGATAGATTAGGTAAGCGATCGAATGTCTCAACTCTGCGTTGCTAGAGTCGCGTTGGTCGCGGCCCCATTCGCAACCAACTCCGCAATCTCCTCATCCGAATAGCCGATCTCGCGCAGCACCTCCACCGTGTGCTCCCCAAGCAGGGGCGGCGGCAGCCGGACGTCGAGCGCGGCACTGGAGAGGTGATAGGGGAATCCCGTGAGCGTAACGCTGCCCAGGGTCGGATGGGCAACCTCGCGCTTAAGACCCTGGTCGAGGGTTTGCGGGTCGGCGAAGACCTGGGCGACGTCGTTGATGGGGCCGCAGGGGACACCCTTGGCGTCGAGTCGCGCGACGACTTCGGCGGTGGTCAATCGCGAGAGGGCCCCGGCGATGACCTCGTAGAGCGCGGCGAGGTTCGTGATCCGTCCGGCGTTGGTGGCGAACCGGCTGTCGTCGATGGTCGTCTCAAGACCGACCGCCTCGCAGAAGCGACGCCAGAGACCATCGTTGCCGACCGCGACGTTGACGTAGCCGTCGGCTGTGGGGAAGGTGTCGTAGGGGGCGACGATCGGGTGGGCATTGCCGAGCGGCCGCGGGGTCTGCCCGGTGGCGAAATAGATCCCGGCCTGGTAGGTCAGGAGCGCGACCTGGCCACCGAGCATCGAGACGTCGACGTACTGCCCCTCTCCCGTCCGCTCCCGTCCGAACAGCGCGGCGGCGATCGCATACGCCGCGAACATCCCGGCGCCAATGTCGGCGATCGGGACGCCGAGCTTGGTCGGAGGGCCGCCAACCGGACCGGTGATGCTCATCATCCCGCTCATGCCCTGGAGGATCAGGTCGTAGGCGGAGCGGCCGCTGGACGGTCCGGTCTGGCCGAAACCGGAGATCGAAGCGTAGACGAGCCGGGGATTCCGCGCTTTCGCCGCCTCCCAGCCGAAGCCGAGGCGGGCGCAGGTTCCGGGTGAGAAGTTCTCGACGAGGACATCCGCCCGTTCGATCAGGCGCCAGAGCGCCTCACACCCACCTTCGCTCTTGAGATCGAGCGCAACCGAGCGCTTGTTTCGGTTGATCGAGAGGAAGTAGGTCGACTCCCCCTCGACGAACGGCGGTCCCCAGGCACGAGTGTCGTCGCCCTTGCCGGGCAACTCCACCTTGATGACGTCGGCGCCCAGGTCGCCCAGCATCATCGTGCAGTAGGGACCGGTCATCACCCGCGTCAGATCGACGACGCGGGTGCCGGCCAGCGGCAGCCGATTGCTATCGGACGATTCCCTCTCCGTCTGATCAACCATTCCGTGTGTGCTCTCCCCGGTCGTCGCGGCCCGCGAATCAACGGCGGGCGATTCTATCATCGGTCGTGATCCCGGCTAATGAGGCACCCGGCGGTGATCACGACCGCCGGGTGCCCCGCTTTCTGGTCCGATGGTGCCGCATCCGAGCGGGCTAGCAACCGGGCAGGTCAAGGTAGCTGGTGAACGGCAAGCGGTTGTTGGTCGTTGAATGCTCCTCCATCGGCTTGCGGTGCCCGTTGGCGACGTAGGAGAGCTTGGCTTGCACCTCCGGGGCCTGAATGAGGTCCGACAGGATGCGGTTCGTCAGCGTGACCGTCACCGCGAACGACTGGCCGGGTTGCAGCGTCACCGCCTGCTCCGGATGCTGGATCGCGTAGACGCCCGATTGGCCCAGCGTTGCCCGCATGGTGATCGCGACGCGATTGGTGGCGACGTCGTTGCCGATGTTGGCGATCTTGATCCGAATCCGGGGCGGCCCCTCTGGTCCGTAGATTCGGCAAGCATCGCTGACGGCCAGATCGGGGAGATAGGGACCGCCCGCCGCCGACGCGCCCTGTCCGTTCGCAAACATACTGGCAAAGAGCGTCACGAGCAGGGCAATGACGACTGTGCGGCGGTGCAGGTGTGGTGTAACGGTGGTCATCGAAAACCTCCCATCTGTCGATCTGGACGAATGACCAGGAGCCGTCATTTCGAGTCGAGCGTCGGTGTGACGTTTAGGGGGCAGGGACGAATCTGGGTGAAGGAGTGGAACGAGAGGTTATCGTTGTCGGGGTTCGCGTCGTTCGCCACCTGGGCGCTGGAGACCGAGAAGAAGTAGAGGTACCCGGTTCCGCCCTGGTCCCGGATTTCCTGGCCGGTGAACCGCACGATGGCAGACTCTCCCGGTTGCAGGGACGAGACCGGCAGCGCCTTGTCGTAGCTTTCCACGTATTCGCCGCCCCCGAAGACGGTGCCGCCGCTCACTGTGATCCCGGCCGCCGGCTTCGTACCGAGGTTCGTCACGGTTACCAAGACGCCGATCGGTGCCCTCAGTTGCCGGCAGACCCCGGTGATGCCCACGTCGAACACGGACTTCCCTTTGGGGTTCGTGCGCGCCTCGGCACCGGGCGCCATCGCGCCCAACCCGCCAACCACCACACCGAACAGGAGCGCCGCCGTCCAGGCCAGTCGCTTGATTCGCAGGTTCATCGTGACCCTCCGTCCTCTCTTCCTCGCCAACGTCCATGTGCGTTGACAAGACCATCATGGCGCGGCGGCCCGGCGACGCCATCGCGGGAATTGCCGATTCGGGCTCGGCGTGGCGAGACGTGGCAATCGAAGGTCGCTAGGCACTCTTGCCGACGCTACCCGCCGGGCGGAGACAGCCGTTCTGGGAACTCCGCCACGGTCGGTGCGGCATAATCGGTGGCCGGGCATCGTCGGCCCGGATGCTCGCCGATTGGCGGGCCGGCCTCCGGTTCGTGCGGCGAGACGGGGCGCTCCGGGTGCTCTTCGCGGCGTCCGCGTTGAGCGGGGTCGCCGAGGGCGTCTTCCTGACGCTTGGCCTGGCGCCGCTGGTGCTTGACGTGATGGGCGGGAGCCCCGCCCAGGTGGGGTGGCGCGGGACGGCGCAGGCCGTCGGCGGGCTGATCGCCGGCGTGGTGATCGCCCACGCCGGTCACCGGCTGACAAAGCGATGGCTGCTCGGCGGCGGACTGGTCGGGTTAGGACTGGCCGACGTCAGCGCCTTCAACGCCCGCCACGTCGCCGGCCCCGGCACCCCGGCCGTCGGCGTGGCGATGGGGTGCATGCTCCTCTCCAGCTTCCCGGTCGTGGCCTCCGGCGCGGGGAGACAAACGCTGGTGCAGGCGCAGGCGGCCGACGCCTACCGCGGGTGCGTGTTCGGAGCCTTGGGCGCCGTCCAGGGCGTCGCGTTGCTGATCGGCTTTGGGGTCGGGGGCGTGCTCGGGGATGACGTCGGGCTCGCGCCTGTGTTGAGCGCGAGTGCCGGACTGCGGAACCTTGGCGGCCTCGTCGCCCTGGGCTTGCTGCCACGGCACGCGCGCGGGCCGGCTCGCCCCGGCCATCCGCCTCATTTGGAGGGGGAGGCGCCTCTAGCTGTAGACGAGG
>JAXDKI010000380.1:0-4507 GCA_034667245.1 Thermomicrobiales bacterium
TTTCAGCCGATCTCTATGGTGAGGAGATCGACGTCGAAATCTGCGAACGGTTACGCGGTGACGCGACCTTCTCGGGGCTGGACGAACTCGTAGAGCAGCTGCGACGCGATGAAGCGGCTGCGAGGTCGTTCCTCGCGACGGTCGCGGCCGCGCGGCCGGCTACCTCATTCCGGGGTCATTGACCGTCGTTGAACTCCCGTGCTAGAATCCTGCGGCTTTGCCGCTGTGACGCGCGTCGGCTCCGTGCCGCGGCGTCGCTCTTTTTTTGATCCGTCCGGCAGAGCAGGTTTCATCGGGGAGGCAAGCCATAAGCAGACCAGTGCAGACTCGCGTCAACGAACGTATTCGGATCCGCGAGGTTCGGCTCATCGACGAGGAAGGGCAGCAGATCGGCATCATTGCTACGCGCGATGCCATGGAGATGGCGCGATCAAAGGGCCTCGACCTCGTAGAAGTCGCGCCCAACGCCGTCCCGCCTGTTTGCCGGATCATGGACTATGGCAAGTTCCGGTACGAGCAGAGTCGCAAAGAACGCGAGTCACGTCGACACCAGCATGTGATCGAGCTGAAAGAAGTTCGCATCCGGCCGAAGATCGACGATCACGATTTGGAGACCAAGGGACGTCAGGCCGCTAAGTTCCTCGACGCGGGGGACAAGGTGAAAATGACGGTTCTCTTCCGTGGCCGCGAGATGGCGCACCCGGACATCGGGAAGGCGCTTTTGGATCAACTCGCGGATATGCTCCGTCCGCATGGGACGATCGAGCAGACGCCGCGTCTTGAAGGCCGTGCGATGACAATGATGCTGAATCCGCTTAAGCAGAAGCAGAGTCAGCACGAGAAGGAGGACGCTCACCGCCGTGACGAAGCAAAAGCTGAAGACGCATAAGGGCGCCAAGCGTCGGTTCAAGATCACCGCGACCGGCAAGGTGATGCGCGCCAAGGGAATGAAGAGTCACTTCCGCCGCCGCAAGGCCCCGCGTGTCCTACGGCAACTCGACCGCATGCTCGAGTTGGATCAGACGGACGAGAAGCGAGTGAAACGGATGCTTCCGTACGGAAGCTAAGACGAGCTGCCAGTAGTCAGTTGCCAGTCGCCAGAACGACTCGTTCTCCTCTGACTACTGACTGCTGACTACTGACTACTGGAGTACCCAAGAATGGCACGCGTCAAACGGGGTGTGGCTGCCCACCGCCGGCACAGGAAAGTGCTGAAGCAGGTCAAAGGCCACTACTCGACCAATAACCGACTCTACAAGCGCGCTCACGAGTCGCTGATGCACGCGCTTATGTACGCGTATCGCGACCGGCGCGCACGCAAGCGCGATTTTCGGCGCCTCTGGATCATCCGCATCAACGCTGCGGCGCGGATGAATGGTCTGCCCTACAGCAGGCTCATTCAGGGCCTCAAGCTGGCCGGCGTCGAAATCGACCGGAAGATGCTCGCCGACCTCGCGGTCCGAGACGCGACCGCCTTTGCGGCCGTTGCCGAGGTTGCGAAGCAGCACGCGCAGGTCCCCTAAGACCGGGCGTGGGAATGGGACGTCAAGGGCCGCCCGGTGCGGCGGACGACGTCATCCGCAGCCCGAGCAACCGCACACTGAAACTGATCCGCTCGCTCCGTCAGCGCAAGTCGCGCGAAACGGAGCGAGCTTTTGTCGTCGAGGGATTCCGGGCGATCGCCGACGGCGTCGCGGCCGGCGCGCGGCCGATCCTCGTGGCTATTCGGGAAGGCGAGGAGCTCGCAGCCAGTCACTGGTTCGGATCTGAGCTGCCGCTGAGATCGGTGGAGGCGGCTCTCTTCGAGGACGTTGCGGAGACGGTGACACCGCAAGGGGCACTGGCCGTCTTCCCGTGGCCGGATCTTCGCATTCCACGGGTCGACGATCCCCTCTATCTCATCCTCGATCAGGTTCGCGACCCGGGCAACCTGGGAACCCTCCTACGGACCGCTGCTGCCGCGGGCGCCACGGCGGTCTTCGTGACTGAAGGTACCGTCGACCCGTTCAATCCGAAAGCGGTTCGTGCGGCGGTCGGTGCTCACTTTCGCATCCCGATCCGATGGCTGACCGATGAGGATCGTCGTCAGCTGGAGCGGGATTGTCCGGTGCGTGTCGTGGCGGACGCGACAGCGTCTTCGGCGTACGAGGCAATCGATTGGACCGCGGCGACTGCCCTCATCATCGGCTCTGAAGCGCACGGAGCGGGTGGAATTGGGAGAGGCCTCGGGACGATGACGGCGAGGATTCCACTGGCGGCGAACGTTGAATCGCTCAACGCCGCGGCGGCGGGTGCCGTGTTCCTCTTCGAGGCCGCACGTCAACGCCGACTCAAGGCGGAGAGCACTGGTCCCGCGATTTGACGCAAACGGCTCACCCCTGGGTTGACAAAAGGTGCTAGACTCCCCGGCCAAACCGACAATCGGCGGTACGGGGACATCGCGGCGCGGTGAAAACCGCGCGCCTCAGGAGAGGGGAAGCACGATGCGCAAACAGGACCTCATCCGCGCCGTCGCAAAGCAAACCTCGCGACCCGAGAACCAGGTGGCGCCGATCGTGAATGCCGTGTTCGACACCATCGAGCAGACGCTCGCGGATGGCGACGAGGTCGCGATCAGCGGCTTCGGTTCGTTCCGCGTCGTCGAGCGTCCGGCGCGAACCGGTCGCAATCCGCAGACGCGACAGGAGATCATGATCGGTCCGCGGCGGACACCCGCTTTTCGTGCGGGCGCCAGTTTGAAGCGTGCCGTCGGCGATACCGACGGCGAGGACTAACTGGTCGCAATCTCGCCCGGACCAGGCATCTGGGCATCTGGGAGTCGGTTCGAACGAGGTTGCCGAGTACCCACGTGAACGCGACGCTACGATGGGAATGCAGGAGGGCGGACCGATTGGCCCGCCCTCCTGCATTCCCATTCCCTTGACCTGAGCGCCGAGTCTAAACGTCCAGGTTCACGACCTCGCGGGCGTGGGTCTGGATGAACTTCTTCCGGGGCGGAACGGCCGTGCCCATCAGCATGTCGAACGTCTCGTCGGCAGCGACGCCGTCGTCGATCGTCACCTGCATCAGGGTTCGCTTGACCGGATCCATGGTCGTGCTCCAGAGCTGGTCCGGGTTCATCTCGCCTAGACCCTTGTAGCGCTGGACCTCCGCCTTCTCGCCGAGGCGCTTCATCGCCTCCTGGCGCTGTTCCTCGGTGTAGACCCAGGACTCCTCTTTGCCCGCCTTGACGCGATAGAGGGGCGGCTGGGCAATGAAGAGATGACCATCGAGGATGATCTGCTCCAGGTGGCGATAGAAGAACGTCAGGAGCAGCGTGCGGATATGAGAACCGTCGACGTCGGCGTCGGTCATTACGATCACCCGGTGATAGCGAAGCTTGCTGGCGTCGAACTGGTCGCCGACCGAAGTACCGAGCGCGGTGATCAGCGTCCGGATCTCGTTGTTCTGGAGAATCTTGTCCAGGCGCGCCTTCTCGACGTTGAGGATTTTGCCGCGCAAGGGCAGGATCGCTTGGAAGCGACGGTCCCGGCCCTGCTTGGCCGAGCCACCGGCCGAGTCGCCCTCGACGATGTAGAGCTCCGCCCGGCTCGGGTCGCGCTCGGAGCAGTCGGCCAGCTTGCCCGGCAGGCTGAAGCTGTCGAGGCCGCCCTTGCGCTGGACGAGCTCGCGTGCCTTGCGGGCCGCCTCGCGGGCACGAGCCGCGTTGAGACACTTCTCGATGATCCGCTTGGCAACCTGCGGATTCTCTTCGAGGAACGCACCAAGCGCCTCATTGACGACGGTCTGGACAGCGCCCGCCACGTCGGCGTTGCCGAGCTTGCCCTTCGTCTGCCCCTCGAACTGCGGCTCGGCGAGCTTGACGGAGACGATGGCCGTCAGCCCCTCACGTACGTCTTCGCCGGAGAGCGTCTCGTCCCCCTTCAAGAAGCCGTTTCGCTTCGCGTAGTCGTTCATGGTTCGGGTCAAGGCCGACTTGAACCCGGACAGGTGCGTGCCGCCGTCGACCGTGTTGATGTTGTTCGCAAACGTGTGAGTCGATTCGCCGTAGCTGTCGTTGTACTGCAGCGCCACCTCGACCAGGCAGGCCGGCAGTTCGCGCTGTACGTAAAACGGCCGCTCGTGCACGACGTGGCGATTGCGGTTGAGGTGCCGGACGAAGGAGACGATGCCGCCCTCGAAGTAGAACGTCATCTCCCGATCGATTCGCTCGTCGATGAACGTGATCCGCAGCCCCTTCGTCAGGTAGGCCGTCTCGCGGAACCACTGGACGAGGGCATCGAAGTTGTAATCGAGACCGGCGGTGAAGATGCTGGTATCGGCAAGGAACGACGTGGTCGTCCCGTGCTCCGTCGGCGGAACCTCGCCGATCTGCCGGACCTTGCTGACCGGCACGCCGCGCTTGTACTCCTGGCGGTAGAGCTTGCCCGCGCGGCGAACATCGACCCGACACCAATCGGACAGGGCATTGACGACCGAGTCGCCGACGCCGTGGAGGCCGCCGGAG
>JAXDKI010000381.1:0-10171 GCA_034667245.1 Thermomicrobiales bacterium
ACCTTGTGGCTGCCCTTCTTGGCTTTGGGAATGGTGAAGGAGGTCGAACCGTCGCCCACTGCCGACGAGGTGGGTGTCGCGACGGTCTTGCCGTCCCAGGCGATCGTCACCGCGCGGTTTTTCGGGAAGCCGCTGAAGGAAGCCTTCAGTGTCCGGCCGACAAATCCCGACGTCGGAGCTAGGCTGACCTTTGGCGTCGCGGCGATCGCGTGAGGCGTTCCTGCGGTGATGCTCGCCAACGTCATTGCCGAGAGCAGGAGCGCACAAAGGTTTGCCATGAGGCACCAGCGGCGGGGCATCGGCGGGGCACTCCTTCCGACGGACGGAAGCGTCTCTCCGAGAGGATCGACGACGGTTTCACCCAAACCCAGGGAATGTGGGACCCGCTCGACAGTATCAAGAGTTCCGGAAATCGTCAAGCCGGTGCGTGGCGCTGCCAATACAGGTAGGTACGATGCACGCATCGTCCCTACCTGTTGGAATGAATTGCCGAAACCCACGTTCCTCCGTTTAGTTGGCTGCCTCCAGGGCGGCGCGTTCGACCTCAAGGAGGCGACGTTTTCGTTCGACGCCCCAGCGGTAGCCACCGAGACCGCCGTCGGCGCCGACGACGCGATGGCACGGGATGGCGAGGGCGACCGGGTTGGCGCCGCAGGCGCGGCCGACTGCCCGGACCGCCTCGGGTTGCCCGATCGCGCTGGCGATTTGGCCGTAGGTGCGCACCTCGCCCCGCGGGATCGCGCAGAGCGCCTCCCAGACACGTCGCTGGAATGCGGTCGCGCGGATATCGAGCGGCAGATCGAGGTGCGGCGCCTCGCCGGCGATGAGTCGGACGATCTGCTCGACGTGTGTCTGGAGCGCCGCATCGTCACGGGTGACCTGACCGCGCGAGTATTCCTTGGACAGGTCGGACGCGAGACTGTTCGCATCGTCGCCGAGCCGCACCGCGCAGATTCCCTTGGCCGTTCGGGCGACGAGGAGCCATCCGAGCGGGGTGGTGGTGACCGAATACGCGATCGCGACACCATCGCCGCCTCGCCGGTAGGTTGCCGGTGTCATCCCGAGCTCGGCGGCGGCACCTTCGTAGAGGCGACTGCTCGAACCGTAACCGGCGGCATAGGTCGCACTTGTCACATCGGCACCCGCTTTCAACTCGCCCTTGAGACGTTCGACGCGACGAGCGGCGGCGTACTGTCGCGGCGAGATACCTGTCTTCTCCTTGAAGACGCGCTGGAGGTGGTGCGGGCTGCAACCGACGTGTTGGCCGATCTCGACGAGCGTCACCGTCTCCTCGCGGCGCTCGTCCAGATACCCGCAGACGCGTGCGACCAACTCCAGTTGCGGATCGCGCCCGGCCTCACGGGGTCGACAGCGTAGACAGGGGCGGAAACCGGCTCGCTCGGCGTCGGCCGCGCTTCCGTAGAAGGCGACGTGCTCGCGCCGCGGCTTGCGGGCCGGGCAGATCGGCCGGCAATAGATTCCGGTTGAGCGGACGCCGAAGAAGACCAGACCGTCGAGTGCGGCGTCGCGGGAGAGGAGCGCGTTCCAACAGCGCTCTTCGTCGGCGAGGAGATCCGTTTGGCGATGGGTCGTGACGTTCAACATCATGCTTACCTCCGCCGACCATGCTATCGCGCGGGCGCGGGCGAGACTATCCGGATCTTGCCGGTGAATCCCGAATCCTGGTTACGGACGCGGCGTCAGGGAGGCGTTCGGCTGTGCGCGTCCGCGGTCGGCGTCCGGCAGATCGGCGGCCTCGCGTGGTGCTGGCTCGGAGTTCGCGTCGACAACCACCAAGCTCCCGAGCGCAGTCCGGCGGGCGAGGCCGACGCCGGCCAAGACGAGTATCGCTCCCCCTACCTTGAAGACGGTGAGACGTTCTCCGAGAAAGAGGGCCGAGAGGACGCCGGTGACGATCGGCACGAAGAAGAGGAATGGCACCGTCCGACCGACGCCCCGCCGCTTGATCGCCCAGCCCCAGAGCGTATAGCCGACGAGCATGGAGAACGCGCCCGAATAGAAGAGCGCCGCCCAACCGGCGAAACCGACCCGTCCCCAGTCCTCGCCGACGACCGCGGGGAGGGTGATTGGCGTCACCGCGACGAGCCCAATTAAGACCGACCAGGCTGTCACCGCCGGTGATCCGTAGCGGATGATGAGCGGCCGGGTGGCGAGCGTGTAGATCGCAAAACTCGCGGCACCGATCAGGTTGAGCAGATCACCGAACGCGGGACGGCCGCTGGCCAGCTTCTCGCCGACGAAGAGGGCGACGCCGGCGAAGCTGCAGACGACGCCGAGCCACTGGACTGCCCTCACCCGTTCCAACCGCAACGCGGCGGCGAAAACGAGCGTGAAGATCGGTCCCAGCGAGATCAGGATTGCCGCCGCGAAAGCCGACGTGTGGGAGAGACCGATTACGAAGAGGAGGTTATAGGCGGCATACCCGGTCAGCCCGGCTAGGAGAAACGGCCGGTAGTCCTCCCGCCGCACGCGGAGATCGACGTGGCGGACACGCAGCCAGCCGAATAGCAGAACGGCCACGATCGCGAAACGACAGAAGACGTAGGGCAGGGGAGCGATCCGCTCGTTCAGAATCGCCTTGGTGAAGATGTTGTTGGCCGCCCAGATGACGGCGACAAGGAGCATGGCCCCGTCGGCGATGTCGAGCGAAGAGCGGGACCGGGACAACGAGGAGATCCTTCCGTCGGGCGATGAGACGTGCGGCGCCGGCGCGCGGCACGAGCATACGCGCATTGACCCGGTTGTGCATCTGAGAACTGGTCGGACATTGGGGGAGCAGAACGAACGATCGCACGAATTACTTCAGATAGACACCTTCGAGGGAGAGTAACCGCTCTTTGATTTCCAGACCACCGGTATAGCCACCAAGCGAAGCATCTGACCGAACGATACGATGGCAGGGAACAATGACCGGAATCGGATTGCGACCGAGTGCGTTCCCGACGGCACGGGTGGCGCTAGGGCGGCCTACTTGCTGGGCGATATCGCGGTACGTGCTGAGACGACCGTAGGGCACCTCCGCCGTCGCGGTGAGGACGGAGCGGGTAAAGGGCGAGACCCCGGAAAAGTCGAGCGGAACCTCGAACCGGTCCCGCTCGCCACCGAAGTATTCGCGGAGCTGGCGGGCGACCCCCGCGACGGCGTTCCAGTCGGGAACGGGCCGAAAGCCACGCTCCTGCAGATGATGTTGGAACGTCGCTTCGGTCTCGTTGGAGCCAAAGCCGATCTCGCAGACGCCGGCGTCGCTGGCGGCGATGAAGAGCGGACCGATGGGGCTGTCGATGCGGCCGTAACCGGCGCGACGGATGGACGGGAGTGCGAAGGGTGGAGGGGTCGGCAAATCGTCGGTGACGAAGCGATTCAAGCGATCCAACATCTCGTCAAGGCGTTCATACTGGCCCAAATTATCCCGGCAGTACTTGCAGCTTTGCGTATGGTCGAGGAGCCAACCGGTATCCCGCTGATTCAAATCCCCGACCACAAATCCCGGCATTGCCTCGCAAGCGATGTCGCATGGATCCGTCCCCGGCCGCTTCGCGGCGCCTTCGAGATCGACCGTCGGACTGGGCTTCGGCGGGGGAGCGGCGGTCGCCTTAGCGGCGCGGCGCCGGCGAAGCGGAGTCGAGCGGTCGATCGGAGTCGGACCAGTGAGTGTCGTCATAGCTCTTCCCATCCAGCATCACTCAACGCGGGTGAGCGGGACGGTGCGGGTCGCCCACGGCGGGCCCTGCCCGCACCGTCACAGTCGATCGCCGAAGTAGTCTCGCAGCTTTCGCAGCGCCTCGTGGACGTTGGCGCGTGCCGCGGCTTCGCTGCACTTGAGATTGGCCGCGATTTCGTCGTACCCCACCTCGTGGTACTTTCGCAAAATCAGGGCCACCCGCTGCTTCGCCGGCAGTGCGGCCACGAACACCTCCACCTCGAGGAGGAGGTCGCGGGCGTCGAGGCTGGCCGCGTGGTCGGTCGCCTCAGCCGGCAGGCTCAACTCGGCTGTCTCGTCGAGTGGGGCCTCGCGCCCCGCCCGTCGCTGACTGCTCAGAAATGTATTCGTCGCGATCTTGTAGAGCCAGGCGCGATGATTGGCCGAGCCGTCTAGGCGGTCGAAGGCCCGGTAGGCCTTTATCAGCGTCTCCTGGTAGAGATCGTCGGCGTCGGTGCGGTTGCGTGTCAACTGCAGCGCAAAGCGGTAGATTTCCGCCTGGTGACGGTGAACGAGATCGTCGAACGTCAGCACGGGCAGGCCGATGGGCGGGGCGTGCATCGCACCCTCGCATTCGGTAACCTCTGCGGTAACCGTCGCCTGCGTCATCGCGTCTGCCGCTCCTCCGGACTGTTCGCTGCGGTCTACCACGTCCCGCCGCGGTCCGTCTACCCTATGTAACGCACGAGTCGCACGCATGTGAGATCTCCTCGCCGACGAATCTACGTTTCTCGTTCATAGTACATGCGATCTAGTTGTACGTACATATCCAATACGTTAAGATGTGAGTGCCAATACCGGCTCGCCCCTGCCATCCGCCTCCGCACGGCATCCGGCTAGTGGCCGGTGGTCCCGCCCGCATTGCCGTCGCCCCGCCAGGACAACAGTGCTTCGCTACTTAAACGATTTGGATGCCGCGATGGAGGGGACACCCCTATGCTGCTCGGCCTGACGCTTCCTCGGATGCGGCTCGGCGGCCCGATTTCACGCTCGTACGATCGACCCCGGCAGTGGCACGATCCCGCGCGCCGGTGGCACGCCGAACGTGGTGAGATCCTCTTCGAGGCCTCATGCGATGTCGTCGGCGGCTTCCCCGGCTTTGCCGCCCTCGGCGGTCGCCTCGACGACGTGCGCTTGCGCGTCACCGAACGGTACCTGCTGGTCGGCGACGGCGACGACCTCGGATTCGGGTTTCCGATTCGCCTGATCGAGGGCATCGCCTTCGTTCCCGTATCGGAGGACGACGAATACGGCCTCCGCGTCTTCTACCAAGACGGCGTCTCTCCCCGCCTCTTCACCGTTCGGTTCCACGGCAACCGTCTCTCCATGCGGGGTGGTTCCCGAGCAGCGCGGGCACATCTGTCGTTGCTGCGAGTGGGCCTGGACGACCGATTCGCCGTCTCGCCACCGCCTGACCCCAATTTTATGGTTTCCTGGGACCAAACCGCCGAATTCGAAGCGGAGAACGTCATCTGGACGGGTCAAGCGGCCGTGCCGCGTCTGATCGGTTTGGAGAGCGTCCCCGGTAACGTCTGGTTGACGACGCGGTCGCTCATCTGGGGTTGCGAGTCGGTGGCCGGCGTCCACCGCGTTCCCCTCTCTCTGCTGTCCGATGTCGCCGGGGCCACCCTCACTGATCGTGCCGCTACCCCTGCTCTTTACGTCGGTTTGGGTGACGAGACGACCGGTCACTTCGACCTCGCCTTCCTCTTCGATCGGCAATCGACGAGCGACCACAATCTGCGAGAACGGGGCGCCTTGCTGGTCGGACTCCGCTCCCGCGGTGTCCCCGTCGGCACACCGACCCCGCCGTTCCAACCGTGGCGTCTCGCTGCCCATCTGGTTGGCGAGGACACGGGGGAGGAACCGTTCGTCGAAGTGGACGAAGATGAGATGCCGGCGTCTCTACCGATTGAGGCGTGGGAGCCCCGTCGGCCTGTCCCGCTCCGGCGACTCGACTCATTTGACCTACCGGCTGGCGTCTCTCCGCACCCGGCCTGGGCTGAGCAACCTGTGGGATTCGATGCCCCCGTGGTACCGGAGAGTTCGGAGACGAAACGGGCGGGCGGCGACACCGATGACCGAATGGAGGCGCCGGACGAGCCGTCTCCGCTCCTCCTCGACGTCGTGCTGGCCGAGTGGTCCGCTTTGCCGGAGGAAGACGATGACCGTCGCGACGTACAACTGGCGGCGAGTTGGATTTCCCCCGCTTCGCCGGCTGTTTATGAGGAGCCGGTCTGTGATCCCGCGCGCCTGAAGGATGACTGTCCACCGGACGGGCAAGTCGGCATGCGATCGCCAGCAATTGCCGCACAAGCGCCCGATACCGATGTGCCTTCGGACGTACGCCCCGGCAATTCGCCCGAGACGTCCGTCTTGCCGACGGTTGTTACGCCCTCGATCGGCCTCAACCCGCCTGATGGCGAACAACGGACGGGCCAAACCACGGCATCAGTTTGCTGGCCGCGTGTTGCCGCGTACGAGTCGGCGGCGGTCGGCGCCCTAGCCGACATCATCGCCGCAATCCGCGACCGCGTCACGGGGAAGACGACCCCGCTTACAACCACCTTGCCCACCTCGGCCGATCAATCTGCCGCACTCGCCGAGTTGACCGGCCTGAACCGGAAAGAGACGGTTACGCCAGAGGAACTCTTTGCCCGGTCGGCCCGGATTCTCGCCCTGGGCGACGCCTGCATCCGCCTTCACACCCTGCTGGAGCTCCGCGACGCCGGTCATCTCTCCGACGCCGACCTCGCACGCCTCCAGCAGACCATCACCGCGCAACTGGCCGGAGTCATGGAAGTGCGGTGATGAGCGATTCTCCTGCTCTGGGCGCGTTGCCCGGATAGATGTCTCGAGACCGGTAGGGCCAACGACCGGAGGCGAAATCAAGGGGTGATCGATGACCACGGGCGACCGCGGCATGGCTGTCCCGTGCCATCGGCTCTGTGCCGCACCGGACTTCGCCAGGCCCTCGCCGCGCCGGCGGTTGCACGAGTCGGCAACCCCGTCTTCGTAGAGCCATTTCGGGTCGTATTGACCGCTTGCTCCGACATTGCCCTCCCGATCCATGAAGAAGTGGACGGTAAAGATGTGGACGCGCGTCTCGCTGTGGATGTATCCGACCAAATAGCTGCGCTTACTGGTCAGGTTGCCCTCGACTCTCTCAGCGCCAACGTCCTTGAGGCAGCAGACGAATTCGCCGCGTTCGGCCCGTTCAATATACTTTCCTCGGTTGAACCGATCCTGAAGCTCTCTGCTCGACTCGATTACCTCTGGAGACGCCGCCATGCCGGTTTTCGCGAAGGACACCAACGTGACGACACCTGGCTGCGCTCGTCTTCCATGAAGAGTCACTCGATACGTTCATCGATTGGTTCTTCCCCGCCCTTTGGGAGATCAAGCGCGTGGGCAGCGACGAAGACGTCGATCTCGCCTGGCGCATCGAAAACCGCCTAGCCGAGTTCAGCGGTGGCTACACGACTGAAAGTGACGTGCTCACCGCCCTTCGGGACGACGCTCAAGCCTTCGGTGTGGTGAGTGATGCTCCGAGTCTCTCGTCCGCTGCTGCCAGGTAACATACAAGAGGGATGAGGGACTTGGGGTCGTCCGGTAGCGGACATCACCCCCATCCGGACGGACTTGCCCCACGTGCTACCATCTCCGAAACGACGCCGCCCCACGAGGCGTTCGATCAGGTAGTGGCATCCAGCTCGAAGTCCGAAGTCCGAAGCTCGAAGCTCCAGCCCAATTCTCGCCCCTCCGGAAAGTGCCCATGAGCAACGGTCGCATCGCCCGCGCTAATCGAAGATATCCGGATGCCCGCCGCAAGTCGGCGCGCTATGGGCAGGCGTTGCGCGCCCGACGGGCGGTCGGGTTGCCGCCGCATCTACTGCCGGGCGTCAGCGGCCGTCACGAGAAGCGCGGTCTTGGCTACGTCCGCTTCGTCATCGCCGGCGCGTTCCTCACACTGGTGCTCTTGATGGTCGGCGGGGTGATGTTCGTTGTCTCGACTGCGGCAGCCGTCGGCGGGACGGTCGATCAGTATCGGAAGGTCAACGCCAGTCTCCAACCGAACGCCGCCAGAGTCGCCACCGAGACCTTCGAGACGACGAAGATCACGGATCGCAACGGTGTGTTGCTGCAGGAGGTCGAACCGGAAGGACTCGGCGGCTATCGGACCTTCGTCACGTACGATCAGATCTCGACCCATCTGGTCGAGGCAACGGTCGCGGCCGAGGACGCCACGTTTTGGAGCCACTACGGCGTCGAGCCCGTGGCGATCGTCCGCGGTGCCCTGATCAACGCCAGTGGCGAGGGATCGTCCGGCGGTTCGACCATCACCCAGCAACTGGCGCGTGGTCTCTACCCCGACCAAATCAACCCGAAGGACCGCTCCTACACGCGGAAATACAAGGAGGCGCTTGCCGCGGTCGAGCTGGACCGGAAGTTTTCGAAGCAGGACATCATGACGATGTACCTGAACCAGATCTTTTACGGTCAACGCTCGTACGGTATCGAGGCCGCTTCCCAAACGTTTTTCAGCAAACACGCCAACGAACTGAGCCTGGCCGAGGCGTCGCTCCTCGCCGGGTTGCCCCAGGCGCCGTCGTACTACGATCCAACCGTCAACTTCGACGTCGCCAAGCTGCGGCAGCGCTACGTACTCAATCAGATGGTGAAGTACGGCTATATCACGACCGCGGAGGCGAAGAAGGCGGCCAACGTCGTTCTTCACCCCACCGACCGAAACAGCTCGATCCGTCACGCACCGCACTTCACGATCTACGTCGAGGATTACCTCAAGGAGAAGTATGGCGAGGAGGCCTTCTTCAAAGGCGGGCTTCAGGTCACGACCTCGATCGACGTGGAGCTCCAGGCAACGGCCGAGCAGATCCTGCAGCGCGACCTCGCCTCGTACGGTGTCCCTTACGGCCGGAACAACGCGTCGATGGTCGTGATGCAGCCGTGGAGCGGTCAGATTCTGGCGATGGTGGGGTCCGCCGGCTTCAATGACAGTCTGATCGGCGGTCAGAACAACTACACCACGGCGCCGCTCCAACCCGGTTCCTCGATCAAACCCGTGGTCTATGCCGCCGCTTTCGAAAGCGGTTGGAACCCCGCCACTTTCATCCTCGACACGACAATGAAGCGACCCGACACAAGTTCGCCGACCGGGTTCTACGAGCCTCAGAACTACACCGGTGTCTCCTACGGCGCGGTCAGTGTCCGCACCGCGTTGGCAAACTCGCTCAATATTCCGGCCTTGAAAGCGATCGAGCACGCGGGGGTTGGTCACACCCAGGATCTCGCCCATCGGATGGGTATGATCAAGAGTCTCTACGGTGATCCCGCCACCTACGGTATCTCGCTTGCCCTTGGCTCGGGCGAGGTCACCGTGCTCGAGCACACCAACGTCTTCGCCACCTTCGCCAACAACGGCCGCTACCTACCGGCCAACCCGATCCTGAAGATCACCGACGCCCGCGACAACGTCATCTACGATGCCGCGCAAGACCTCAAGGCCAATCCGGGGCAGCAGGCCCTTCGCGCCGAATATGCCTACCAGATCACGAGCATCCTGACCGACAACGAGGCGCGGGCGATGATCTTCACCGAGAACAACCTCTTCGGCGACACCCAGCGGCAGCTCGGTCGCCCCACCGCCGCCAAGTCCGGAACCACCAACGGGTGGAAAGACATCTGGACGATGGGCTACACGACCGACCTCGCGGTCGGCGTCTGGATGGGCCAGACCACGGCGACGGGCGATCGCTTCCAGGAGCTGCCGGAACGCGACGGCATTCAGGGAGCCGGTCCGATCTGGGCCAACGTCATGCTGGAGATCCACCAGAACCCGAAGTGGGCGGCGCTTCTGACCGGGCCGAATGGCACCACGATTCCGAAGGACTTCCCGATCCCGAGCGGTGTCCACAAGGGTAAAGTCTGTGTCTCGACCGGCCACCAGGCGGCGAGCAACTTCGGGTTCGAGACGCGTGACGAGTGGTTGGTCGATGGCGAGGGACCGGCGCTCCGTTGCGACCAACTCTCGGCTGCCGAGTATGCCGAGCTTCAGTACGCGCTCAACGACTTGAACCAGAACGGCGGCAAGTACTCCGGCCGCGGACGGGATAGCATCTCTCGCTATGCCCAGACTGTCGGCGTCAGCCGCGGAAGCGGTTACTCTGACAGCAATTCTCCGCAGATCGTTCCCAGCGACGACGACTAGGCCGGCTACTCAACCTCTGATGCAGAACCCTACCGCCCGAGTGCCGCCGGTATCCCGGCGAGAGATTCGACGATCGCCGCCGGTGGCGGACCGTGTCGTTCCGCCGGCAGACCGGTGCGATTGACCCAACAGACGCGGTAGCCGAACGCCGCGGCACCCGCCGCGTCCCAACCGTTTCCGGTGACGAAAGCGATCTCCCTCGGCTCGCAGCCAAAGCGCGC
>JAXDKI010000382.1:0-5954 GCA_034667245.1 Thermomicrobiales bacterium
GTCGGCGAAACGAACGCCTTCATCGGCAACATCTACTTCGACGAGAGCGGGCTGCCGCTCGCCTGCTCCCGCTTCGACGCCGACCTCCGGACGCTGAAGAGCGACGAGTCGCGCCGCGACAACTTCCTCTACAACAACACCCTCCAGACCGAGCAGTATCCCCTGGCCACCTTCATCCTAACCTCCGTCGAGGGTCTCGATCAGCCTTTGGGCAAGGACGAGACCACCTTCACGCTCGTCGGCGACCTGACCATCCACGGCGTCACCAAGGCCGTCACCTGGGAGGCGACCGCCAAGTTGGAGGACGACACCCTGACCGGCACCGCCTTCACCACCTTCAACATGGCCGACTTCGACATCCAGCCGCCGAAGGTCGGACCGGTGATCTCGCTCGACGAGAACGTCAAACTGGAAGTCGACATCACCGCCAAGGCGGCAGCTTGAACGGAGCAGGCAGCAGGCAGACGGCAGTAGGCAGCGGGTAGAGAGCAGTAGAGCTGATCCATTCTGCCCACTGCCGTCTGCCTGCTGCCTGCTCCAAAGGGTCACCCACGATGAACAGTGCTTTCCGCCGCCGTAGAGTCCGCATCGTCGCCGCCATCGTCCTTGTTCCCGTGCTGGCCGCGTTCGGGTTCGGGATCTACCTGGCGAGTGTCGCCGGCGATCTGCCGTGGCAGACCGACCCGACGCGGATCTCGGAGGGGTTCGAGCCCTTCTCCGGGATCGAGGGGTTCACCACACCGACACGGATCGCGACCCGCGCTGCGACGCCGGCGTCGGCCTCACGGGCAGGGGCTGTCTCGGGAGTCGGTACACCGACATCCGTTCCGACCTCATGACCGTCTCTGCCGCTGCCATAATGAACGAGATAGGTGCCATACGATGGACAAGACGATTCGAAGCGAACCAGAGGGTAAGATGACAACGACCCTGAGCGGACGTGCGACGCATGATGAGTCGATCCTGGTGGTGGAGGACGAGGAGCCGATCCGGGAACTCGTCGCCACCGCGCTGCGGTTTACGGGATTCAAGGTAGAGACCGCCGTCTCCGGGCGAGAGGCCCTGGTCGAGGCCCGCAACGTCCCCTTCGACCTGATCGTCCTCGACGTCAACCTGCCCGACCTCGACGGGTTCGCCGTTTGCCGGAAACTTCGCGCCGATGGCGACCGGGTACCGGTCGTCTTCCTGACTGCCCGCGACGATCCCGCCGATCTCCGTCAGGGCTTCACCGGCGGCGGTGACGACTACGTCACCAAGCCCTTCAGTCTCGAGGAGTTGCTGCTACGGATCGAGGCCGTCCTACGACGCACCCGCAGCCAGCAGACCGAACAGTCGCGCCTCGTCTGCGGCGACGTAACCCTCGACGAAGACGCCTGTCGCGTCTGGCGCGCCGAGGGCGAAATCCAGCTTTCTCCCACCGAGTTTCGTCTGCTACGCTACCTTATGCTTAATCGTGACCGCGTCGTCTCGCGGTCCCAGATTCTCGACCACGTCTGGGACTACGAGTTCGTCGGCGATCCGTCGGCGGTCGAGACCTACATCAGCTACCTGCGCCGCAAGCTCGACGACCGCGACGCCCAGTTGATCCGTACCGTACGCGGCTTTGGCTATTCGTTGCGTACCCCGGATGCCGATCTGGCGCGGCCCTAACCGTCTGGCAGCGCGGCCCACGAAGGAGTGGTCGTGAGCATCCGAACTCGTCTGGCAATCGCCGTCGCATTCGTGGTGGTCGGCACCTTCGTGCTCTCCGGTATGGTGCTCGTACAGAGCACGCGTGCGACCCTGATCGCGCAGGTCGACGATCAGGTGCGCGCCAATTCTGACCGCAAGGCGAAGCGGGATCCGTCGCCCAACAACTCCCACCCCCAAGGTGACGGACCCAATCAGTCAGGGCAGAAAGTCTCCTACCGCTATGCGTCTCCGGATGAAAACCAAAACGATTCCTACCGCGTGGTTGCACAGCTCACGTATCGGAATGACGGGACGCAGCAGTCCGCCGATCCGTGCGGTTTTCCTGGTGATCCAAAGCCGCTCCCTCGGGTGCCACCGATCCCCAGCCCCGAGATCGACAGGCTGATCAAGCACCAACGCATCATCACCACACCGTCGATCGACGGTTCGCTCGACTACCGAATGCTCGTCCAGCGGCAACGGGATGGCAACATCCTCGTTACCGCCGCATCCCTGGAGTCGGTCGACTCCGCGGTCGCCCGGCTGGTCCGGATCCTATTGATCGTCGGTGCTGTGGCCCTGGCCGTCGCGACGCTCGGTTGCTGGTGGCTGATCCGGCGCGGATTGCGGCCCGTCGATCGGATGATCGACACGGCGTCGGCAATCGCCGCCGGTGATCTGAGCCGTCGCGTTCCCAACTTCGATCCCCGCACCGAGCTCGGGCGGCTTGGCGGGGCACTCAACGAGATGCTTGGGCAGATCGAAGACGCCGTCCGCGTGAGGGCCGCCAGCGAGGAGCGGTTGCGCCGCTTCATCGCCGACGCCGCCCACGAGCTTCGGACCCCGTTGACCTCCCTCCGTGGTTACGCTGAGCTCTACCGCCAGGGCGCGATCCCCGACGAGACCGGCGTCGCCAACGCGATGGGAAGGATCGAGGCCGAGGGCGGCCGCATGGCGCGCCTCGTCGACGACATGCTCCTCCTCGCCCGGCTCGACCAGCAACGCGGTCTCGAGACGAAACCGGTCGACGTCGTCGCGGTCGTCCGCGAGGCGGTCGATGACTTCCGCGTCGTCGCCCCCGACCGCCCACTGACTACCGACCTCGTCGACACGGCGATCGTCCGTGGCGACCGCCTCCGCCTCCGCCAGGTGATCGACAACTTCCTGGTGAATACTCGCATCCACACCCCGCCTGGCACCCCAGTCCGCGTCGCCGTCGCCCGCAAAGGCAACCAGGTCGAGCTCTCGATCGCCGACCAGGGCCCCGGCATCCCCACCGAGGACCAGGCACGTGTCTTCGAACGCTTCTGGCGCGCCGATCCAGCCCGCGTGCGCAGCCGCGGCGGCACCGGTCTCGGATTGGCGATCGTCGCCTCCCTCGTCCAAGCCCACGGCGGTGCCGTCGCCGTCACCAGCGAACCCGGCCGCGGCGCTACCTTCACCGTCCGCCTCCCCCTGCTGACGGACATCGCTGCTGGTCGGAGCGACTGATCCTATCTGTCGATCGTCGCGCTGATCGTCAAGCGAACAGGCATGGTCGCGACGAAACGAGGCGTCGACCCTGTCGAGGAGCGCCCTGTCCGGTCCCACGACCAACAGCTCACGAGCCAGAACGCGCCGGATCGCTCGTCAACCGCGGGAGGACGTCCGATCCGCTCCTACGACCACGCCGCCGGGGCCACGCTCGACCGGCCGTTGTCGATTTCGGGCCCCGCCGAACGACTACCTGCTGTCGCCGACCACGCCGCCGAGCACACGGGCGTGCTCGCCACCGACGATCGACGGCACGAAAGGACGTGTACGATGGAGTGGAAGCTCGAACTCGTGGTCGTTCCCGTCACCGACGTCGACCGGGCGAAGCGCTTCTACGGCGAGCAGGTTGGCTTCGTCGTCGACCATGACACCCGGATCGGCGACGAGGTGCGCGTCGTGCAGCTGACCCCGCCCGGTTCAGCGTGTTCGATCGCCATCGGCACCGGTTTGGTCGACACTCCGCCGGGGTCGATTCAGGGACTGCAGCTCGTCGTCTCCGACATCGAGGCGGCCCGGGCCCAACTGGTCGAGCGGGGCGTGGAGGCGAGCGCGGTCCAACACTACGAAGGCGCCGTTCGGGTTGATGGGCGAGGCGGGGACTGGAACTCGTTCGTCTTCTTCGCCGATCCCGACGGCAACGGCTGGGTGGTGCAGGAGCGCCCCGCTGGCATCTGACGCCAGCCGCGACGCCGATGGTCCAAGGTCTGAGCGAGCAAGCACTGGAGGCGAACCGATGACCGACCGAGCGCCCACCGTAACCACCAACCTCGACCGATACGGATCCCCCGCGTTGCCGTGGAGCAGGCCACGCGACCTCCTCGCGGCCGGACCTTCGTCAGGCGGCCCAGGGAACGATTGGGTGTTCTTCCTCGGAACGACCCGACCGGACGGCCGCCCGCACGCCGCCGGAGTCGGCGCCCTCTGGGTCGACGGCGAACTCTATGTCACGAGCGGGCCGGGGACCCGCAAGTCGCGCAACCTGGCGGCAAATCCGGCCTGCACGATCTCCGTCAAGCTTGAGGGCATCGACCTCGTCCTCGAAGGCAAGGCGACCAGGGTCACCGACGGGCCGACCCTGGAGCGGGTGGCCGCCCGCTACCGCGAGGGCGGGTGGCCGGCGGAGGTGGAGGGAGACGCGTTCACGGCTCCGTTCAGCGCCCCGAGCGCCGGCCCTCCCCCCTGGTACCTCTACCTCTTCACGTTCCACACGGCCTTCGGCGTCGCCACCGCGGAGCCCTTTGGCGCAACGCGCTGGCGCTTCGACCGCTAACCCGGGGTAAGCGTCGCGAGGCGTGCTCCTACGACGACGGTGTCGCACCAACCTCCGCACCGGTACCGGCGGGACGCCGCTCGCCGGCAACGACGGCGCGTCGTAACCGCCACAACCCAACCGCCGCCGCCGTCCCGACGCCGCAATAGAGCAGCCATGGCAGCGCCGGCAGGCCAGCCCGCTCGCCGTAGTCGTAGACCAGGCCGCCGGCGTAATGGCCGATACCGCCGCCGATCGCCAGACTGAGGGCGGCGACACCGAAGTAGGAGCCGCGGGCTGTCGGCGCGGCCATCCCGGCAGTGACCGTCTGCTCGCCGGGTAGGACCAGAACCGAGCCGAGGGAGATGACGAAGACGCAGACCAGGAGCGCCGGCACACTGGACGCCGCACCGACGGCACCCATGCCGAGAGCCGTCAGCACGATGCCCAGCACCAGCGTCGGGAAGGCGGCCAGCCGGCGCTCGACCAGACGCGGTAGGGGGTAGCCGAGGATCACCGCCACTGCCGAGCTGACCCCGTAGACCCAGGCAACCGCAGAGTCTGTCCCGGCCACCGAGGCGGCAGCCAACGTCAGCGAGAGGTTGAACTGCGCCCACATGAACCAGTACCCCATCAGCAGGGCGACGTAGGCGACGAAGATCCGGTCACGCGAGACGCTTGCGAATCCCTGAATCAGCCCGTGCGATTCCGTTGCGACCCGGACCGGTGGAAGGAACACCAGCACCAGCAGGAAGGTGACAAGAAAAACGACCGCGCCGACAAGGGAGACGACGGCGAAGTCGGCCTTGATCAGGAGCGCCCCGACCTGAGTCCCGATCGCCACCCCGAGACCGGCGACGACACCGGCGAGCGAGTAGAAGCGTCGCCGGTTGCTCTCGTCGGTCAGCGTCGCGATCGCAGCCGCCTTCGGCGCCTCGAAGAGGCCGCCGCCGAGAGCGGTCACGATGGCGGAGAGCATCAGGATCGCGAATGAATCGGCGCGCGCCATGATCGCGAAGCCGAGCGCACGGACGAGCATCCCGGCGCAGATCAGCCCCTTCGCCCCCAGCCGGTCGGCAAGCGCCCCACTGAGGGTCGTCGTGCCCTGCTGAGTGAACTGCCGCACCGCCAGGACGAGACCGACCGAGCTCGCCGCCCAGCCCAGGCCGTCAACGTAATGGACGGCGATCAGCGGCACGACGACGAAGAAGCCGCCCCAGGTGAGAAACGTCGCCGCCAGCAGGACGATCAATCCCCGTCGCCGTGCTGCTCCGCTCAATGAAATCTGCGTGTCTACGGTTGCGACTCCGTCGTGATCCGCCGCTGGCCGCGGGCGCGGTGCCACGGCACATCCTCCGATGATAGGAGCACAAGCGAGTGCCGCAACCTGCGCCCGACCGGTCATGATCGGTCATGACCGGAGGTCGCACAACAGCGGCCAGCCGGCAGCGAATATGGCATATAGAACGCATGATCTGATCGTACCGACGGACTGCGCGAC
>JAXDKI010000383.1:0-4028 GCA_034667245.1 Thermomicrobiales bacterium
GACCCGTCAAACGGCAAGCTTGTGCTCTCGGTGGTAACTCCGAAGGGTCGAGATCTCGTTCGGGCCGCGACCATCGCGGTTCCCTTTGAAGTCCGAATGGTCACCCATGGGGCCAAGGAGCTGCAGCAAATCCAAGACGATGCCACCTTCCTTGCCGCGCAAGGCGTGCCGGACGCTGATCTGATCTACCAGACCCTTCCCGACGAGCGCGACAACCGGGCCCTCCTCGTGATCCGCTCAATGAGTCAGGAGCTTCTGGACGCGCTCGCCAAGAGATACCCGGCGGATGCCGTCGCCGTCCAGGTGAAACCCACGCGTGGACCATAGTCGCGGCTCCGGGCGCTGTTTCGTGACCTCGCGCTAGCGTTGGCATTGACAACGGCGCTGGCTTCGAGCGGACTGTTGCGGCATGCGGTCGTCGATCGGTCGCTCACCGGACCGACCCTGACTAGGCCGCCCCGGCGACCCGCCCTAGGTGCATCCCGGGGCCAGGTAGGCAGGCGGTACGCAACGCGTCCGCGGCACTTCGAGGCCGGAGCTCAAGTCGATCACCGCTTTTGCTCCGATTGGGTCGCGCAGCTTGATTGTGACTTCTATCTCGTCGCCGCCGGTGCCTGGCAGAGGGGCGCTTAGCGAGCTGACTTCCAGCCTGACTGTCTCGGCCCCTTCCTCAGAGACTGTCAGCCGCGTCCACGTTCCAGGTCCAGACACCAGGCCGAGGGCCAGCGTACGGTCATCAACGACACGGTAGTAGAAGATGGGGGCAGGTCGGTCAAGGAGTCTGATTGACCCCAGGATGAGAAGCAGGACGGCGCCTAGGCCGATCCAACGCGCCCGAATTGGTCGCCGTCCTGCTCTTGCAGTCATAGTCCTCCGTTCCCTCACGGGACCCTGCTGGCGGGACCGCTACCCGGTCACCTTCAATGTTCCCGGAAGTCCGTAGTAGGCGTCCCAGATGTCCGTGAACCATACGGCGCACGCGTAGATTTCAGGAACCGAGCCGCTAAAGATTCCCACCGCGGCGACGCCATCCGTCCACTGCTTTCGGTACACCGGACCGCCGGAGTCACCGTGCGTGGGACAAGTGTTTCCGAGAGCTTCCGCTTGAACCACTCGACGAGCCCAGACATTGGGGCCGTCGATCACGTAGTACGCGTTGACGCGCGTGGCCGTTACGACCCCACACCACTCACCCGTCGTGGTGCCGTTTACGCACGCGGCGTCGGGCGCCTGTGACTCCCGCGACGCCATGGCCTTTACCTTGGTAGACGTGCTCGTGTGAGGCGCTCCGTTGTACATGTAGGGCGCCGACGACGTCCCAGTGGGGTACTGGATCAGCGCAACGTCTCCGCGGTACGTGGTCTGACCCGTGTAGTACCTCGTCCCGTAAGTGTCGTTCCAGTTCTCGCGCGTGGCGCTCGTAACTGTGCCCGCATTTGCGTGGGCGGGGTAGGAAATCTTGCCCCCCGTTGAAATGCAGTGGGCGGCGGTGAGCATTGCGGCACTGGCGCCGTTAGTCCACGCGAAGCCTGTGGTGCAGCCCTTGCCGGTCGACGTCGAGATCTTTGCGCCTCCCCAGTACGCGGGATTGTCGGAGTCGCGACTCGCCGAGGACGCTGGTCCCCGATTCTGGATCCGCACAGCAATTCGATCGGTCCCGAATCGCTCCGCAAGCGCGGCCATCAGTGCGTCGTCATGCGCTAGGACCGTGATGATAATCCGGCCGTTCTTGTCATCAGGCTCTGTCTTCCAGATCCCCTTGGCGCCTGGCATGCCTTCTTCCGACAGATGCGTGACAGCCTCTGCGATGCCGTCGAGCTCGGCGATCGACGCTGGCGCCGAAGCCACCACCGTCTTGGCGCCGCCACTCGATAGTTTCGAAGCCTCCGTCTGGCCCGCAGCCCTACCTTTGTCGTTGACGGCTCGGATCTCAAGCGCGCCCGACTTAGGTTCGAACCACGGGTAACCCATGTCCTCGGGCTTCGATTCCGCGAGCTTGCGGGCTTCGTCAAGGGCGTTCGCGTCTCTCTCGTTGTCGGCGAATGACTGGATCGCCTTGAGCCCCACCAATTCGATGCCGGTCTTGTCGACCGAACCTGCCAAGGCGGCAGCCTGCGCACCGTCCGCCGCGGCCGCGACCATGTTTGGGCCAGTTCCTAGCAGAGCGATCACACCGACCGCCGACAACCACCTAGATGACCTCACCCCTGTTCCCTCCTGTTAACCCGTGCACGCGTTCCTCGCCCAAGTCGTGGCGCCCGGCGCGGCTTGCGGATCCAATGACCCTAACGTCGACGTCTTATCCGCCACTTACCTGGGCGCCAGGCAACGCCTGACGGACACTAGATGGGCGCCGCCTCGTCAGCGTCTCCAATGATTCGAACCCACCGGTCTCCACGAGTCCAGTGGCCTCCGAGCTCGGAATGTCGATGTCGTTGCCACGCCGGCGGGCGCTCGTCGCCTGGGCCGCGGACCACGACGCCGCGGTGATCGAGGACGTGTACGACAGCGAGTTCCGCTACGGCGCGAGGCCGATTGGCGCCCTTCAGACGCTCGACAAGAGTGGTCGCGTCATCTATGTAGGGTCCTTCTCCAAGACGATGCTGCCGACCCTGCGACTTGGCTTCCTGATCGTGCCGGAGTCGCTCCGCCTGACCACCCAATCGGCGAAGCTCCTGACTGATTGGCACACGGCCGTGCCCCTTCAGACCCCCTGGCGGACTTCATCGACGACGGACACTTCGGTCGACACGTGCGGGAATTAGAACCGTGTACCGAGAACGATTCGAGAAGGTCGTCGATGTTCTCGGACGGACCTTCGCGGACGAGCTGGCAGTCATCGGAGGCCGGCGTCGAGTGCCTCCCATTGTCGTTGTTCTCGGCTGGCGACAATCCGCGAGCCGGCCTCGTCCTCGGCGTCGGCGCGATCGATACGGACCAGATCGAGCCAGGGCTGAACCGTTTGAAGGGCTGCTTCGCTGAGATTGACCTAACCGCCCGTTGACCGCCCTTCGCCGAGCGAATCTAGCGACTGCCGAAGGGCTGCGACAAGACGTTGTGACCGGTGGTCACCGGGGCCGCCCATCTGGTTCGTGACATACGCAAACCCAGTACCCGCCTCCGCGTCTGCAAACGCCAGCTGGCCGCCGGCCCCGTCGTGCCCGAAGCTCGTTGGACCGAGCATCGGACACCACGGCGGCGCGTCGAGCTGGAAGCCCGTCCCCCAGCGGAAGCCGCCGATCGGTGATCCGAAGAGCTGTGGTCCTCTGGAGCGCTCGACCAGCGCATCTCGAATGCTCTCGTCCGACAGAAGCCTCACACCATCGACGGCGCGGACACACGCTCCGTATAGGCGGGCAAGACTTCGAGCGGTGCTGATCCCGTTCCCCCCGGGCAGTTCCGCCGCCCGGATCTCGGGATCGTTGAAGGTCACCTCTCCGTCCCTGTCCGGAAAGGGAAAGATTCCGTTCAGGGTCACGGCACGCTCGTGGATCTCGCGGGCGGCCTCGGACCAGTCCGGCCCAGGTCCTGTGGGGCTCGGCGGAGGTTCGGACCGGGCGACCCGATCACGTTGCGTGACCGGCAGGCCAATCCAAGTCTCGAGGGCGAGCGGCGTCGCAAGCCGCTCCGCGACGAATGAGCCGGGGGTCTGACCCGTGATCCGACGGATGACTTCGCCGATCAGCCACCCGTATGTCTTGGCGTGGTAGGTGTGCGCGGTGCCGGGCACCCAGAGCGGCCGTTGGCGCTCGATCGCCCTGATGACCGGCGCCCAGGACAAGGCCTCTGCTCGGGTCAGCGGCTCATCGAGGACCGGCAGGCCAGCCCGATGACTCAGCACCATCCGGACCGTCGTGGATGCCTTACCGTGCTGGCCGAACTCGGGCCAGTACGATGCGACCGCGGCGTCGAGATCCAGCCGCCCACCCTGGACCAGCTGGTAGGCGGCGATCGCCATCACGCCCTTCGTGCAGGAAAACACGACCGCTGCCGTGCCTTCCTCCCACGGGCGCCGTGTCCGCCGGTCG
>JAXDKI010000384.1:0-3914 GCA_034667245.1 Thermomicrobiales bacterium
GTGGGTGCCGGCATCGAGGGCGAAGTCGGCCGTGCCTTCGACAGTGGTCGGCTCACTGCCGTCGATGGCGATGGTCGCGGTGCTCTCGGTGCAGCTCTCGTCGGGGGAGAATTCGCCGGCGGGTACGATGGCGCCGGTTCCGGCGTCGCCGCCGGTGGTGCAAAGGTAGACGAGGACCGTCAGAGTCCCGGTGGCCACCGGTTCTGCCGCCTGCTCCTCGGTGGACTCGCCGGTCGCATTGCCCTCCGGCTCGGTCCCTTCGTCGGAAGGTGGCGTCTCTTCGTCGACCGTCTGCTGGGTCGTCTCGCCCTCGCTCTGGGCCGACGCCGGGACGGACGAAGTGCCGCCGACCAGCCAGAGCGCAAGCCCCAGGGTCGCCAAGAGCCGCATGATGAGTATGGTTCGTCGCATCGAATACCCCTTCCACCGACGACACGTGACCCGTCTGGGACACGCCGACCGGTCGCGCAACCGCCCTGCACCGGCCCAGGATAGCAACGGGTCCAGCGGTTACGCCACCCTCAACCCACCCCATTGGTGCGGTCCGTTCGGTCCGAATGGCGGCGACCAAGCGGTACCGTCGCCCTCCCTACCACGTCGGTGGAGGCGGGAGTCCCTTCAGACGGCGGCGCCGGCTCGCCAGATCATCGCCAGACCGAGGAGGAGCACGACGACCGCGCTGACCATGGGGCTCACGGCGACGAAGCGCCCGAAGGCGACGTGCAGCCGTCTGCCGGATCCGGTGCGCTCGGCGGCAGCCCGCCGTGTCCGCGTCCAGAACGGTCCGGCGAGAGCGATTGCCAGCCCGAACGCCACAAGCACGCTGGCGAGGCCGAGGCTGAAGGCCACGATCGCCAGCATGCCGAACCCGGCCTGATTGATCCCGATCGCCAGCAGCAGAATGGCCAGCGCGTCTGGACACGGCGCCAATCCACCCGAGACGCCGAGCGCGACCAGACCGCGGCGGTCGACACCTCGCCGCTGGGCGGCGAGGGCCTCTTCCAGGTGTAGACGCGCGTGCTCCTCTTCGGAGAGGTGGGCGTGATCGTGGTGATGGTGGTGCGCGTCGCTTTCCACGGAGCTGCGGCGTCGTAGCGCCCCACGCAGCATGGACAGACCCATGCCGGCGACGAGCAGGCCGCTCAGCACACCCATGACCGGGATGACGTGGGTGGGGAGGAAGATGCGGCTCGCCGCCAAGGTCGCCAGGCCGAGGGCGAAGACGCTGATGGTGTGCGTGAAGGTAACGATCCCGGCGAGGGCAAGGGCATCGCGTGGCGTACCTTTCGTCGCGACCAGGTAGGCGGCGACCAGGGTCTTGCCGTGGCCGGGCTGGACGGCGTGCAGCGCGCCCATCAGGACGAAGACGGCGATGAGGGTGATGACCAGTGCGGGAGACTTTGGTCGCTCGAGGATGCTCTTCGCCCGCGCGATGACTCCACCCTTCCCCCACTCAGCGGCGGCGTCCGGTACCGCGTCGCCCGTGCCCGCCAGCGATGGGTCGGTCGCGAAGGCGATCCGCACCGCCCGCCCCGGCCACCCCTGATCGACGATTTCCGCGCCCGCCGCGGTCTGGACGGCGAGTTGGTAGTCGGTCCGATCGAGGTGGTAATCGTCCCGCACGGTCAGCCGGTGCTCGGCCTTTCCTCCCGTTGCCGGGATCGCCACGTCAAACGAGACGAGAAGTGGACGCAGTCCCAGGTGGAAGTCATCGAGCGGCGGGAGTTGCGTGGAGATCGTCGCGGGGTCGATCGGCACGTCACGGCCGTCGAGAGTGATCCGAAGATTGCTCACGAGTTCGGTGATCCAGGCGCTCCGCTCTGCGTCGTCGACGGTGCCGTCTCCGTTGGGATCGAGCTCCAGCAGCACCAACTCGTTTGCGAGGATGCCCCCACCGATCGCCAGGGACAACTGCGCCTCGGTGGCACCCAGTCCGATGAGGAGATGCTGCTTCAGGCGATCTGCAGGGTGCGCCGCACTTTCCCCTGGCCATGCCGCCAGGATCAGCGCGACGAGGGCGATGAGCGCCGTGAATGCCAGGGGATGCCGTCTCGTGTCGGCGCGAGATTCCTCGGCTTCGCTCGGAATGACGAAGGGGTAAGCGTGCACGCCGTTCTAATTCCCGTCGCTCGGGTCCTCGTCAGTGGCGGCGAGCGCGGCCTTCAAACGCGCGACGTAGGAGGGTGGCAATTCCCAATAGCGCGCCGCCGCCAGCGCCTCGCTCGGCTCTCCGTCGACCAGCGCCGTGCCCGGCAGTGCCGTCTCGAAGGGACGCCCATCGTCGGTTGTCGTCTCTCTGCGGTTGGTCGCCGCGATGGTACCGGGCAGTCGGATCAGGATGCCCCAGACGTCGCCGTCTAGGTGGGACGCGAATGCCGGTGCGACGGTCGCACCGTTTGCGGCGATCCGGGCACGGGCCACGAACCGTGCATCCGGGTAGGCGGTCCGGACCGCCGTCGGCTCCATCTCGGCACCGGAAAGGAAGAGGTACGCTGTCTGCTCAGTCGTCGTCATGGTCTACCCGTCTCGCAATCCGTCCGTCTGTCCGTCTGTCCGTCTCGATGATACCCCGTCGGACCGTGACCGGCGTTCCTTTCGAGTCGTCGCGCGGGCCGGGGCAGTTCCCCCACAGTCCTGCCCCGTCAGCTTCTGCCGCCCGCTCGGTTTCGGCAAGCCAGGTTCCGAAGCGTGCGCCCTTCTCGTTCGTGCTCGCCTCGGCAAAGCCGGTGGCGATCAGTTCCTGGTTGTAGAGGGTGAGCGTACCGTCCCGCGTTTCCATCCACAGGTAGCCTGCGATCGCCGCATCGGTCAGCGTGCCCGGTTCTCGTTCGATGAGGACCGTTTTGCCGACGACGCGACCGATCCGATCGAGAGCCTCTTGGCCGTGGCAGTCATTCCGCCCCGGTGCATCAATGCCGACCAGACGCAGGATCCTCGGAGCGTCATCGCCGACAAGGGTAACTTCGAGGCGTCCTCCGTCGATCGCGCGCTCGACGCGTGCCTCGCGGAGGAAAGGAGGTCCGGGGCTCGGTGGCAGCTCGTCCAGAGCATCGCCGCGGGCGAGGACATCGTCGAGCGGCAGCGCGCTTCCGGCGCGTACCAGGGCCGAGCCCGCGACGGCGTCCGGGATCTGGAAGACGAGGGTGAGGCGCTCGGTCAGCCCGGCGGGGATGGGGACGCCCTTGTTTGCCGATTGCGGTCCGGTCCCGAGTTCCTCGGCGGCGGACGCGGTCGACGCGGGAGCCAACCGGATCGTCTGGTCCGTGCCGTCGAGGCGGAGCGCGAAGTCCCGGGCGCTCAGGTCGTCGTCGGACGAGCCCCAGTTCGTCGCGTCCACGACGACCACCAGCCAGTCCTTGTCAGGTTTCGGGAGGAGACCGGCGGCGCGGATGCGGTCGCCGCGCGCCGCGGCGACGACGGCCAGGCGCCATTGATTGGAGACGAAGACCGGAGCGGGCTCGCCGGGCGAGGGGAGAGCCAGGTCCGCAATCAGCTCTTGGGCGAGGGGGAGTTCGTCGTCATAGAGAGGCGATGGTGCCACCACGTCGGCGATGAAGACTGACTCGCCGGCGACGAGGACTCGGCACTCGACGTAGCGAGTGAAGTCGGTTGTGGTACCGTCGGCGAACTTGTACTCGTAGGTGTAGGCCGCGAAGGCATGGTCGTCATCGCCGCCCTGGACGGGATCCCCGTCGTCGCCCTTGAGCGACTCGACGTTGGCGACTCCCGCTGATTGATTCACGGACTGGGCGACGTCGTCCACGCATGGTTGCGCCTGGCCCGCGTAACCGGGTCCCCCGGAGAAGAAGACGTAGGCGATCCCATCGGAGAGAGTGATCTCTTCCCACCCCTGATCGAATCCCTGATCGACGACGTACCAGAGGCGATCGTCCCAGCTTACGCGAAAACCGTAG
>JAXDKI010000385.1:0-6185 GCA_034667245.1 Thermomicrobiales bacterium
TGTTAACAGCATTCGCCCGCAGCCCGAGATCGAGATGAGGTTCTGGTGCTTCAGATAGGAACCGGCCGGTTAGGATCTCGAGCGACGACAGGCGAGCGGACCCAATGTCAGTCTCGGCATGGTTCTCCCTGGGGGAGAGTTGCGTGGCCATGGGGAATGATTGCCGGCTCGTCTTCAGTCTCGTCGACCAGTCGATCGTGCCGGAGGCGCTGCGACTGCTCCAGCGGTCCGGCCACGGGCCAGAGCAGCGGTGCCGCAGGTGTCTGGAAGACGAGGGGTGCCGGTGGCATCGTGAGATGGCGAGAGGTATCGGACTGACTCACAGACGTGGCGCTCGGCAGGCGATGGCATGAGCGAGCGGTCTGGATAGCGGTCACGACGTTCTTCCACATCAACTCGGGCCGTTCGCAAGCCAGACAGCTCGGAGCCGGCGCGCCGCGGTAGCCCCAGATCCCGACCAGCGGCACTCCGTGTGCAACCGCTTCGCCGACCCCGCGGACCAGATCGGCCTCGCCTTCGGCAGTGATACGAAAACCCCGCAGCCAGAGGTGGGGAACCGCCGCGGACGACGGCAATGACCTGGCTCGGCCCACCGCGGCTGGGACATCCCCGTCGTAGGCGTCGAGCCCGACGCTCCAGCATCCGACGAGGGCTTCTTCGTCGATCCGCGGGCAGACGTGGGGATTCCAGTAAAGCGCCTGTCGAATGCAGGATGGCACACGCGCCTGTGCCGCTCGTAGGACATCGATGCGGTCCTCTTCGCCTGGTCGCGCGTGCGGCTCGTCCCAGAAGAGCACATCGGGCTTGGCGGTCACGGCGACATCGAGCCAGCGTTCGAGGACGTCACGGACGGCGGCGACGCTCGGTTGCGCTCCGACCTCGCTGAGCCCCTCGCCGCCGAACAGTGAGGCGACACCCCAGGGCGACAACCAGACCTCGAGTCCCCGTTTCCGCGCCTGGGCGACCCGGTCGGCGACGCCGCGCGCGTCGTAACGGACTTGCTCTTCGGTGGCCGGCAGAACGATCCAGGAGAAACCGTCCTGGACGATCGCATCAAGATCTGCTTCGACGTGCCACGGATTACTGGTGCCGAAATAGGCGACGCCGAATCGGGTCTCCAAGAAGTCACTCCACGCAATCACCCGGCCGCACAGGTCGGCGCCGGCCACCGACCTTCGCACTCTAGCAGTCATTGATCAGGCATCGTACCAACCAGACGTCATGTTTCTGTGGCACGAGGAATGGCTTCCCTTCATCGTGTAGGGTGTGCGCGATCTATCGAGGCCGTACCTCGATGGGCTGGCCGACTGCGATCGCGCTTGGGACACCGGAGGCGGTGACGGCGCGGACGCCATAGACGCGGCGACCGGGCGGTGGCGCGGTGTCGATCCAGAGTGCGGCGCGGAGGGGTTCGGGGGTGAGGCGCTGATGCGGGGCGCCGTCGCGAATCAGGTATGCCTCATAGCCGAGAAAGAACGGTTCCTGGTTCGGCGTCCAGCTGAGGACGACATTGCCGCCTACAACGGTTATGGCGAGCCATTTGGGCGCCACCGGCGGGTCGGGAATGGTCGGCGTGAGCCAGAGACAGACGGTGGCATAGGGTTCGAGGGCCAAAGTCTCCCGGAATGTGGCGTCCGCGAGATCGAGTCCGCGCCGGATCGGCGCGAAGAGCGTCAACTCCTGCCGCAGGCGGATGTCGGCAATGGCTCCCTTTGCCGGCACTGGGTAGGGGTTATCCGGGGTTCCGCCCGCGGCGGTGTAGGCGTTGGATAGGGTGCGGTCGATTTGGAAGCGGGCGACATTGATGCGCGGCCACGGGACGTCGCGGATGACATACTCCACGGTTCGTGGGGTCGCTGAGACCTGTCCCGGGGTCGGATAGAAGGAGAGGAGCGCGGCGATCCGGTCGTCGTCAGCGGTCACGACGTGGAAGAGATCGGTCGCGGGGAAGCAGGTCTCGGCACCTGTGACGAGGGTGCCTTGGCGATCGCCGAGGAGTCGCAGCAGCTCGTAATAGCCGTAGGCCGGGACTTTGAGGAGATCGGTGGGAGCGGAGGTCGTCGCGCGGGTCATGATCGAGCGACGGCCGTCGAAGGGGGCCTGGACGAGGTGGAGGTTGGCGTTGTCGGCCGCCGCCAAGAAGCGGAGACCTGATGGGCGATACCGTTCGTTGAGGGTGGCGTGTACGCCCACAACGGCAGCCAACCAGGCGGCGTTGCGGTGGTCGACGCGAGGCGGATACGGGACCTCGAATCCGACCTTCTCGTCGGCCTCATCGTTGACGATCGTCAGCCCGGCGAACCGGACGGGGTCGATCGCAAGCGCCAAGTCTGCGATCTCCTGTCCAGCCGAATAGAGTCGGCGGACGTCCGGTTCGTCCGCGGTGACCGTCCCTTTGCGATGGAGCGAGACGAAGTCGCATTGGACATCGGGTTCCGCAACGAGAAAGCGGAGAAACCGCTCCATCCAGGGCCGGCCGTACTCGTCTCCCTGCTCGGGTTTGTAGGCTATCGCGGGTCCGCCGAGCCGGATAGAGAGACCGGTCTCCCGCACCGCCTCCGACGTTGCTCGGTGGAGATCGAGATATTGCTCGGCCGTGCCGCGCCAGAACCGTCCCTCGTTCGGTTCGTTCCAGACCTCGAACCACCACTGCCGGATCGCGTCCGGCCCGAACCGGGAGTCTGCCGCGAGCTCGGTCAGAAACGCTCGGACCAGGGTTTTCCACGCGTCCCAGGAATCGGGCGGGGCAATCGGCGAGTCTGAGACGGCAGGTGGGAAGAAGCCGAGGACGACGAATGGGGTCAACCCGCGTGAGGTAAGTGCCGCCAGCGCCCGGAGCGGGACTGAGAAATCGATTGGTCGGTCGACGCGCGGCCAGACGGTCCCGCCGCGGTTGGGTTGGATCGATTCGAGGTGCCCGGCGGTGAAGCTCCCGAAGAAGCGCACTCCGCGGAACGCACCCGGTGATGCCGCCAAGTTGTCCAGCAGCCGTGTGAACTCCGATCGTAGCAGCAAGTCGACGTCGTAGACACCGACAAAACCGAAATCGTCGGGGTGGAAGGGGCGCGCCCCTTCCGCGTCCGGCGCTACGGACACGACCATGGTCGCCCCCGATTCCTGGGCGCTGCTCGCTCGAACCGCGGCGCCAGGACCAATTGACGCTGCCGCCAGGGCAAGCGCCTTGCGCCGGGACATCCGTGGAGGCCCCGTTGGTCCGGAACGACTCACTCGAGAAGACCGCGTATCCAGGTCCATCGGAATGTCCCGCAGCTTCAAGCGGGGAACGCCCGCAACGCGACGCTCCTCCCGTACACTGAGGATACTGCTCTCGATGGACGGCGGAGGGTTACGTGCGAGTACAACTCGGTCTACCGCAGCCCCTGGTGCCGGTCTTTTGGGGGCTCCTCTTCTTGGAAGCGACCTACGGCGCCTACCTCGGTGTCTGGCCGCTCTGGATCGAGCGGCTCGGCGCGCCAATCACGGTGGTCGGTCTGGTGCTGGGCTCGTCCGGCCTGATCCGCCTCATCGTACTCGCCCCATCCGCGGCAATCGCCGACCGGCTCGGTTCCCGCCGCGCGATCGTCATCGGGCGGGTGGCGACGGCGGTCGGTCTCCTCACGGCTGCCGCGGCGACGCACTGGACGCTGCTCGTGCCGATGCTGATCGGGGCGGCGATGGGCGAGATCGCCTTTCCCCTGCTACAGGCACTGGTCGCCACGCAGGCCGGCGATCAGCGGATGCGGTCATTCGCGGTCATCTTTACCGTTGGGCCATCGATTGCGCTTGTCGTCTCGCCGTTGATGTCAGGGGCGGTCGTCGCGCTGTGGGGGATGCGGGCCGCGTTCGTCCTGGCGGCAGCATTCACCGCGGTCTCGCTGATCTTCCTCGCGCGGATTCACGCACCGCCGGCAGCACCTCGGCACGCGTCCGAGCCCGGATCGAGCTACCGTGCGGCCTTCGCCGATCCGATCGTCCGGATGGTGGCCGGACTTTTGCTGGTGACGATCTTCTCGCTCTCGCTCGGCACGTCCTTCGTGCCGAACTTCCTTGAGGACGTTCGCGGAATGAACCCCGCAGAGATCACGACGATCGGCGCGGCGTCCGCGGTAGGCTCGGCGGTATTCGGACTCGCGGTGGCCCGTCTGCGCCGTCTCCAGCGATCGCCGTTCGTCGCCGTGGCCACCGCGATTGCCCTGACGGCCGTCGGTTTTGTGCTCTACCGCTTCGCCAGCGCCCTCCCGCTGATTGCCCTGGCGTTCTTCTTTCGCGGCGGTCTCTTTTCGGCATGGGCGATGCTGTCGGCCTCGGTCGGAGAGTTGGCACGACCCGATCACCGGACGCGTGCCTTCGCACTCTGCGAGATGGTGGGCGGATTCGCCATCTCGCTCGGACCGGTGGTAGCCGGCCCGCTCTACAGCCGGCGGCCCTCGTTCCCCTTCGAGGTTGCGACCGGACTGGCACTGCTCCTGGTGCCGACGTTGCTCTTCGCGCAGCGTCGGGCACACCGGCTGAGCGCTCATACAGCCGGCACGTCAGCTCCCGGGGCCCTGGAGACCGAGTCAAGAACCCGGGCGTAAATTAATTGCAGTCGATGGTTTCCTACGCTCGGCTGCCTGCCCCCTGGAGACGAACTGGATTACGACATCGGCGGGTCCGTCGAGCAGCCAAGGAGGCCGAAGACAAGGCGTGAGGCATCCCCAAGCCCAGCGTGTGAATCGCGTTGTGCCGTCGTTGACAGGCCAGAGTTCCGGCGTGTACGTTACCTCCATCGCCCATGTGCACCGGGAAAGCTCCCGAAAACGATCAGTGTGAGAGTAGGACGCGGGCGCTCGACCAGGCCGTCTCCACGGGCGGCATCTGCACCTAGGAGGCGAGCGACGCCATCCACGACGCGGGTGAAGGCGTGGGTGCGAGGACAGATCGGAGGCTGCTATGGCGACGGACGTTCGCGGGCACCTGGCACAACCGTTTTCGCGCCGGAAGCTGCTGGCCGCGTCGGGCGGTGGTGCGGCCGGTTTGGCGGTCGCGCGGCTGGAGGGGCTGGCGCACGCGGGCGGGGCGGGAGCAGGATCGGCCCGCCTGCTGAGTCGGATGCAGGAGATCGAGAGCGGCGGGACCCTGACCTACGGTCTGAGCGGTGACGTCGACGGGACGCTCGATCCGGGCGTGACGCACTTCGACACGACGATCCGGGTTACGCTCAACATCTGCGAGCCCCTGGTCTGGATGCCGACCGCAACCGAGTTCGTACCCGGTCTGGCGGAGTCGTGGGAGGTCTCCGCCGACGGCCTGGCGTACACCTTCAAACTCAAGCAAGGGGTCAAGTTTCACGACGGCACTCCGTTCAACGCGGAGGCGGTCCAGTTCAGCTTTGACCGCGTCGTCGAGGCCGACAAGATCGCCGCCGCCGGCAGCGGGACTCCGGATCCCGCCAAGGTCATCGTCGCCGGGCAGGCGCACGACCAGATCGGCACCTACGACCACTCCGAGATCATCGACGAGTACACGATCAAGATGGTGATGAGCCGGCCCTTCTCGCCGTTCCTGAGCGGGTTGAACGGGTACCTCGGGATCGTCTCGCCGACGGCGGTCCGCTCGATGGGGCTGGCCGAGTTTGCCCGCGCCCCGGTCGGAACCGGCCCGTTCATGTTCAAGGAGTGGGTCGAGGCGGACCACATCACGGTGGCGCGGAACCCCGACTACAACTGGGGATCGTCGTTCTTCCAGCACCCGGGCGCGGCGTACGTGGACGAGATCGTCTACAAGATCATCCCCGACTCCGCAATCCGTACCGGCACGCTGATCTCGGGCGAAACCCAGTACATCGAGGACCGCGATCCCCTTCAGGCCGAGGACCTGGACAGCAACTCGGACGTCGAAGTGATCGCCAAGCCGCAGCCGGGCTCCGGTTGGATTCTTCTGCTCAACGTCTCGCGACCCGACCGGGCGGTGGCCGACGTCAAGGTTCGCCAGGCGCTGGAGTACGCGATCGACAAGACCGCCTTCAATGATGCGGTCTTTGCCGGCAGCAACGAGCCGGCTGCCAGCCCGCTGATGAAGCCGACGTTCGGCTACGACCCGGCGACCGAGACGGTCTACACGCACGACAAGGCGAAGGCCGAGGCGCTGCTCGAGGAAGCGGGTTGGGTCAAGAACGGCGACATCCGCGAGAAGGGCGGCCAGAA
>JAXDKI010000386.1:0-4150 GCA_034667245.1 Thermomicrobiales bacterium
GCCCCAACCAGGGCGCTACTGCCAAGTAGTTCCGGCCCGTGTCGAGCATCACGCCCCACGACGGTTCCGGGGGACGAATCCCGAGACCGAGGAAGCTGAACGCCGCCTCGAGGAGGACCGCGTCGGCCATCACCAGCGTCATCTGCACCAGCAGCGGCGGCAGGACGTTCGGCAGGATGTGCCGCGTCACGATCCATGTCCCCGAGGCACCCGCCGCCCGCGCCGCTTCGACGTACTCTTGCCCGAGCTGAATCATCACCGAAATGCGCGTCAACCGCCCCAACATCGGGACGTAGATCACGGCCACGGCCAGCGCGATGTTCTCGAGGCTCGCTCCACGGATCGCGACCAAGGCGATCCCGAGCAGGATACTCGGGAAGGCAAAGATGGTATCGAAGAGTCGGGAGATCGCGATGTCGAGAACCCCGCCGACATATCCCGCGAGCAAACCCAACGGGAGCGCCAACAGGAACGCTCCCCAGGCCGAGGCCAGGGCCACCGCCAGCGAGATGCGCGCCCCGAAGAGGATGCGTGAGAAGACGTCGCGACCGAGTTCGTCGGTGCCGAATGGATGAGTCGACGACGGCGATTCGAACTGATCCCCCGCGCCGATCTCGTACGGATCGTGCGGCGCCAGTAGCGGCGCCGCGATGGCGACCACGCCGAGACCGAGCAGCACCGAAAGTCCAAAGATGCCACCCCGAGACTGAACGAGCCGCAGTACCGTCCGCACGGCAAGCCCGCGCACCGTCCGCGCCCGGATCGGTGCGTCCGGGCCGGCAAGACTCCGAACCCCCGCTTGAGCCATCACCGCCGCGCCGTCTCGCGCAGCCGCGGATTGACCACGGCATAGCAGACGTCGGCCAGGACGTTGACGACGATGAAGGTCGTCACGAAGACCAGCATCGTTCCTTGAATCACCAAGTATTCCCGCGCCTTGATCGCGTCGAGCATCAGCCGCCCGAGTCCCGGCCAGCCGAAGATCGCCTCGGTGATCACCGCACCGCCGAGCAGATAGCCGAACTGGACTGCCATCACCGTGATCACCGGCGGCAGCGCATTCTTCAACACGTGGGAACCGATCACCCGCCGCTCCGGCAGTCCCTTCGCGTGGGCGGTCCGCACAAAGTCCGCCCCGAGCGCCTCCGAAATCGACGCGGCCAGAAACCGGATCAGAATCGCGCTGCCGACGATCCCGAGCGTGAAGGACGGCAGCACCAGAAACTTGAGCGACGCTCCCGGCTCATCGGTGATCCCGGCATACCCCGATGGCGGCAGCCACTTCAGGCGCACTCCGAACAACAGCACCAATAGGATCCCGAGCCAGAACGTCGGCGTCGCGATCGCCACGGCGTTGAACAGCGTCACGGCGCGACTCAGCCGGTGGTAAGGGCGAATCGCGCTGATGATCCCCAGCGGTCCGCCGATCAGCAGCGTGACGACCATCGCGCCAATTGCCAACTCCAGCGTCGCCGGTAGCCGCGCCATGATCAAGTGAGAGATGGGCTGCTGGCTTGCGTAGGCCGTTCCGAAGTCGCCTTGCCCCACTCGCCCGACCCAGGTCAGGTACTGCGCCACCAGCGGTCGATCGAGACCGTACCGGTGACGCAGCGCCTCGACTTGGTCCGGCGTGGCGTTCAAGCCCGCGATCGAGACGGCCGGATCGCCGGGAATGAGCCGGATGAACACGAAGATCGCGACCGAGGTGAGAAACACCACCGGTAGCGCCTGCATCAACCGCCCAACGACGAACGCGATCACCGCTCTCCCTATTTGGCGCCGAACGAACGGTTCCAGGGACCCGTAGGGGCAGACCGGGTGCCCTTTGGGCGATGTCTACCCTGTCGTATGCCGAGATGCCGGATTGGGCAGATGCGCCGATGGAGAGAGCAGACCGCCGTGTCTGCCCATCCCACCCCTCTGTAAATACGCCCTAGCTCTCCACCGAGACACCCGTTAGGTTCGTCACCTGCGTGATGTCCGGCTGGTACCCCTGGATCCGCTTGGACAGCGCCAGCGCGTCCTGCGTGAAGGCGAGATTGATCACCCATCCCTCTTCCGCGCTCAGGACCTGCACTCGGTCGTAGATTGGCTTCCGAACGGCCGGGTCGATCGAGTTTGCCCCGTCCTGCAGCAGTTGCTTGTACTCCGCGAAGAACGGCTGCGTATCGATCCCGCAGGTATTGTTCTCCGTCCGGAGCGGCGAGTTGTTGGCCAGGTAGGTCGCCGGGTCGATCGTACCGTCGCCGAGCGTGTAGGCGAGGAGATCGAATTCGCCTTTGAAATACGAATCGAAGAAGAGCGACTGATCGCGTTCGTCGATCTCGGCGGTGATCCCGGCCTTGGCCAAGTCCTGCGCCCAGACCTGTGCCATTTCCTTGCTGCCGGGGATCACACTCGAGACCGCCAGCGTCGTCTCGAAGCCGTTCTCGAACCCGGCTTCCTTTAACAGCGCCTTCGCCTTGTCGATGTCGTAGCTGTACATCGAGTCGGCTTCCTGGCTGTACCACGGCACCGACGAGAGGTAGCGTGTCTGCGTCGGAATGAACTGCCCGAAGTACGCCAAGTTGTTGATCGTCTCTCGATCGATGGTGTAGTTGAGCGCCTGCCGGACGAGCTTGTTATCGAGCGGGGGCTTCTTGCAGTTCATCAGGACGACGTTCCAGACACCGCCGGCCGGATACTTCAGTACCTGCAGATTCGCGTCGGCCGTCAACCGCTCGGTATCGGCCAGCGGCACCGACGTCACCACGTCCACCGCACCTGCCGACAGATTTGCCAGCTGCGCCTGCGCGTCGGCGAGCACTTTGACCGTGACCTTGTCGAGGTACGGCTTGCCCTCTTCGTAGTAATCCTCAAACCGAGCCAATTCCAAGGTATCACCGGGCGCGTAATTGACAAAGCTGAACGGGCCGCAGCCAACCGGTTTAGTCGCAATCTCGCCCATCGCTTCCTTCGGAATCAGGAAGAGGTAGACGAGATCCTGTAGCTTGGTGGGATAGGTCAGCTTGTAGGTCAGCTTGGCCGTATAGGTGTCGATCGCTTCTGCCGATTCGACCGTCGGTCCGAACAGCGCCGAGAGGTTATGACCGAGCGATTCGTCCTTTGCTCGCGCGATATTGTCGACGATGTCCTGTGCCGTCACCTCGCGGCCGTTGTGGAACTTCACACCCTGACGCAGTTTGAGCGTCAGCGTCGTCTCCGTCTCCTCGTACGACTCCGCCAGTGCCGGGTTGATGGCGTACGGGTCCGCGCCCCGATAGTCGAATGGCGCCCGGAAGATCTGCGCCTGCACGTCGCGAAGCTCGCTGTTCAAGAAGTAGGGATCGAACTTCGGCTCGCCGATCCCCGCGACGACGACCTCCCCGCCCTCTGCCTGGAACCGACGGTCTGCCGCGCTCTGCCGGGCCGCGAAGGGGGCGGCTCCTAGGGGGCGCTGGGCCGCGGGGGTGGCGACTGCCACCGCACCACCGGCGGCACCGGTGAGTAGCCGTCGTCGGTTCACCCGCGACGTGAGGGGGGAACGGTTAGCGCGGTCGCGAGGCTCGACTGATTCGTTATGGGACATGGAGCACTCCTTTCGTCAATTGACGGGCCATGTCGAAGTCAGTTACCGATGTCATCGAAGCAACGTCTCGGTCCGGCGCCGTTCCGCGCCGGCCACCTCCCTTCGCCTGACCTGGATCAGGCGACCACCAATTCGCGCGGTACCTCGGTCAGCACCTCGGCGCCGCTGTCCGTGATCAACACCGTCTCGCTGAACGCCGTACCGTACTTCGCGGTATCCCGGAGCGAGGTCGTGCAGTGAAAAACCATCCCCGGCTCCAACGCGAACGACTCGCCGTGCTTGATTACGACCGGGCAATCGTTCCAATCGATGGGGAAACCGATTCCAAGCGAGTACGCATAGTATCCGTGCCAAACGTAGCGGCCGGTCGCCTCTGTCCAAACGCGGTCGGCGGCGGCGGCCACGTCACAGGCGACCGCGCCCGGCTTCATCACCTCGATCAACGCGTTCAGACTCGCCACACTGGACTCCGCAATGAACGCGAGTTGAGCGTTCGGCGGACCGACGACGGCGCACCGAAAACTCGCCGCCGTGTAGCGATGGATGTTCGCGCCAAGCTCGACCAGGACCGTATCTCCGCGG
>JAXDKI010000387.1:0-10552 GCA_034667245.1 Thermomicrobiales bacterium
ATCGGTGGGGTCGTCCGTGGCAGCAGCCCACCATGAGGCAGCCGACCCGGACGCAGGCGAGGAACGCGCCGATCCCCAGGATGGTGACGTCGAGGTAAGGGACGACCGGGCGACCCAGCGCCCACACCAGCAGGGTCGTCACCGCCATCACGGCGATCTCGTGGTGGTAGTAGGTCTGGCGCTCCTCGCCGCAGACGATCTTGGTCGCCATCGACAGCGTCAGGAACGTCGCCAACCCGGCCAGGATGATGGCCGCCATGACCGCCGGTTCGAGCCCGCGGGCGACCGCCAATGCCATCGCCAGGGGGATGGAAAGGGCCAACCCCACGTAACCGCTGACGGTGAAGGCCGAGCGGGCACGGCCACCGATGCGCACGGTCGGGCGGACGAACCGATCCAGCCGCCGTTGAACCGTGCTCGTCAGCGCGCGGACAGGGGGGAAGCCGAGAGACGCACTAGACACGCTCGAACTCCGCTCCGGCAGCGGTCAGACGGTCGGCGAACGCGGCGGCCGCTTTCTCATCGCGACACTGAAACAGCACGTGAAACGGCGTCGGCTGCCGGTCCCGCGGAATGTGGGCGTTCGGCGTCAGCCACGCCTCGTTGGCCTCATCCAGGATGCGCAGCAACGTCTTGAAATCGGCGGGCGAGTCGTCGGCCAACAACTGGTCCGCGTCGGCGACCATGAGGAGGTACTCGTCCCCCTCGATCCAGTCGAGATCGGTGATGACCTCGTTGAAGGCTGGCCAGTTCTCCCCGAAGTAATAAGGAAACTGAAGAGCAGCCCCGATCTCGTCGAAGAAATCGTCGAGGGTGCGACACTTGTTGCCGCGGATCATCCGGACAACGGCGCCGGGGAACTGCCGACTCACGGCGAGGAAGAGATCGGCAAACGCGGACTCGTCCATCACCGTCAGAAAGAAGGTTGGCTTTCCGGGCTTCATCAGTCGGTCGGTGTCCATCCTGCTGCCTCACTTAGCGGAACTTGGTGAAGGTAATGTAGTGGTTGTTCGTATAATACGCCGCGCCGCCGCCGATCACGATGCGCTCGCGGCCGCGATTGACGCCAGGGGTGAATGGGTTGACGTCGTACTCCCGGTAGGTAATCGGGTTGCCGCCGGCGTCCGTCGTCGGCAGTACCTGCCCGCCTCCCCGGCCGTCGTTTGCGAATGCCCCGCCGCCACGGAACCCCGGTTGGGCCGCGCCGCCGTTGGCCGCCGCGAAATCGGCCGCTTGCACGGCATTGCCCGGCGCGGGTCCAAACGCGACAGGTGCCGGTCCAGGTGTCGGCCCGGGTCCCGCCGGGATGGGTCCCGCTCCAGCCGGCGTCGGGCCGGGAGCGGGACCTGGCCCGGCTCCCCCAGCGGCTGGCGTCGGCCCGGCCCCGGCCGGGGTCGGTCCCCCTCCGCCGGTCAACGGGATGATCGGCGGCGTCGGCACCATCGGGACCGGAGTGCCCGGGAAGACCGGTCCGCCTCCGCCCCCACCGCCAGCGCCGGCAGGTCCCACCACGCCTGGAGGGAGACCCGGGGGCGCGTTCCCCGGGGCGATGATGCCGGGCACCGGCTTCGGGTCGGTCGTGACCGGCGGTTGGAACGGGGCCGCGCCGAGGAGTGGAGCTCCCACGGCGATGCCGCGGGGATCGGTCGAGGGGACCGTGGAGGCAGGGGGGTCGCAGACCGCGCCGCGGCCAGTCACGTCTATCTTGAAGCAGCCGCAGGCCGCCGCACCCCTCGGCTGATTGCTCATCTGGGTGAGCGAGCCCGGGCCGTTGATGTGGTCGTCGGGAACGTTGGGCGGGAATCCTCCCCCCGGCCCGCGGAGCGCGGGTCCGCCGCCGGGTTGCCGGCCGCACTTCCACTGGCAGCTGCACAGACCCCCGAAGCCGGGGATCGCGTCCGCGACCTGCCAACAAAAACCGTCTGGGCATTGAGCGTTGCTGCACCGCTGCAGGCGCAGGCCGGACCGTAGCGCCGGCATCGCGGTCCGGGCGATGGCCGCGACGTCCGCCGCGCCGCTCCACATCGACGCCACGGCATGCACCGCGGAGACATCGGCGTCCTCCTCCAATGCCGCCTCGTGGTGGTCGCCATCGCGCTGGACGCCCGCGACCGCGGACGAGCTGCCCTGCTGGGCGACGTGCGCCAACTCGTGCGCGATCAGGGCGGCGCCGACCAGCGTTCCCGGTCGGTACTCGCCGGGGCCGAAGGCGATGTCGCGGCCGATCGTGAATGCCCTGGCATTGAGGCCGGAGGCGAGCGAGGCGGCGGTAGCATCGCGGTGGATACGGACCTGGGAGAAGCTCTGGCCGAACGCGGCCTCCATGCCCCCCCGCAAGCGTCCGTCGAGCGGCTCGCCGCCCCGCAGCTGGGCCTGCACCGCCTGCGGGTCCGCACCGCCGCGCGCGCCCCCATCGCGCCCCTTGAAGAGGATGTTGGCGACGCCGCCGACGACCGACCGCAACGCGCCGACGCCGCTTTGGAGGGCGCCGCTGACCGCGCCGCTCGCTTGCGCCAGAACCGCCTCTCGCACCTTCGCGGTAATCGGCGGGATGTAGCCCGCGGCCGAGGTCGCACCCTGCGCCGCCGGCACCTCGGCACGGATCGACCGTTCGAGCGAGGCCGCGTCGCGCGAGGCGGCCGACCCCGCGATCGTCTCGACCTTGCCGTGCGCTTCACCGCCGGCGACCGACCCCGCGATCGTCGAGTCGACGGCCGACCGCGTCTGGGAGATGAAGGCGCTCTTGGTCAGCTGTTCCGGTTTGGGTTCCGGCGTCCCGTCTTCGACGATGAGACCTGCCGTCGCCCCGTCCTCGCGGGCTTCTTCGTCACCCTCCGCGGCCTCCTCCTCGCCCGGCGCCCCCTCGGCGGGCTCTTCCTCGCCCGCCACTCCCTCCACGGATTCTTCCCCACCCGTGGCTTCCTCAGTCGGTCCCTCCTCTGCCGACGACGCCTCGCTCGACTCGTCTGCCTCTGGTTCCTCCTCCGTCGTCGAGACCGATACGCCGGGATCGTCTTCCGGTACGGCTTCCTCGCTCTCGGGCGCTGCTTCCGGCGCGGCTTCCGGGCCGGCGCCCTCGCTCTCGGGCGCTTCTTCGACGACCGGCGCCTCCTCGGCAGCGACATCGGCGGTCGATGCGTCGTCCTCGACGACCTCGTCGTCGTCCTCACGTTGAATCGACGGCTGGGCGGTCGTGCGACGACCGATCGAGGGTGTCGTCGGAGACAGCGCCACGTCCAGGGCCGTGCGTTGCAACCAGAGTCGCTGCGCGTGACACGCCGCACACTCTCCTTCGGGGCCAGCCATCCCACCGCAGGCGCATCGCTGCACGAGCGCGGAACCGCCGGGGAGGAGCGGTGAGTGAGCCGGTCGGAGGCGCCGTTGAACGACGGAGTTGCCCACCGTACGCTGGAGGGAGAGGATCGTCTGCGCGCGGCGCGCGTCACCGGTACGGTTCAGGGACGGATCGCCAAGCGGACGGCCGGGGGCTGAAGCGATGCCACCGGTCAGCGTGGCTTGCGCCTTCTCAAAGGCGGCGTCGACAGTGAGAACCGGCTCCCGATGCCGATTCGCTTGCTGATCCGGCTGCTGTTGGCTGCGATCACTCATCGCGGTTCCCGCCTCACGGGATCGCAGCGCAGGGAAGTAATACCTTCCCCTTCGAACGATCGAGAGCGCCGGCAACGGCCGCTCTCAGATCTGGTGGCTCGGTTAGCCCATGCTACACCGTGGTCCGGCACGAAGCAAACTGGCAGGGTTTTTTGGTTTCGGCTTATGAGAGGGCGGATCGTGCCGCGCAAGCACGTCAATACCCGCCTTCAGTGCCACGACCTCGTGCGAGAATCGCACAGTTGCCCACGGTAGGACGCGAAAGAACGGATGGCGACAATCCACCGCACTACCCGACTTTGGCACCACCCGGAGTTCGTCAAGCTCTGGGCGGCGCAGACCGTCTCGGCGTTCGGCGATCAGATCACCCTGCTGGCGCTGCCGCTCCTGGCCGTCACCACGCTTGGCGCGAGTGCGGGGCAGATGGGTCTGCTGCGGGCGGCGGAGACGGGACCGATCCTCGTCGTCGGGCTCTTCGCCGGAGTCTGGATCGACCGGCTCCGCCGGCGTCCGATCCTGATCGCCGCCGATCTCGGACGAGGCGCGCTGCTCCTCGCGATCCCCGTTGCCGCCTGGATCGACGTGCTGCGGATCGAGCTGCTCTACGTCGTCGGTATCCTCATCGGAACGCTGAGCGTCTTCTTCGAGGTCGCCCGCCAGTCCTACGTCACCGCCGTCGTCCGGCGCGACCAGCTCGTCGACGCCAACAGCAAGCTGATGGTCAGCGCCTCCGGTGCCGAGGTGGCAGGACCGGGGATCGCGGGCGCGCTCGTCCAGTTCCTCGGCGCCCCGATCACGCTTCTCTTTGACGCGGTCTCGTTCGCCGTGTCGGGAGCGCTCATTGGTCGCATCCGTTCCTCCGAGCCGGCACCGACTCCCCGCCTCCAGGGGTCGAATGTCTGGCGCGAGATGCACGGTGGATTACGTCAAGTCGTGCGCGATCCGATCCTGCGGACACTTGCCGGCGCGACTGCCAGCGGCAACATCTTCGAGAGCGCCCGCTCCGCCGTACTCGTCCTCTACATGAGCGAGGACCTGGGATTGAAGCCGGGCGCGATTGGACTCGTCTTCGCCGCCGGCAGCGTCGGTTTCTTCCTCGGCGCCTTTCTCCCGGCCTGGACGGCCCGGCGCTTCGGACTCGGCCGGGCGATCACCGGCGCGATGGTCGTGCTCTGGCTGAGCGAGTTCCTCTACCCGCTCGCGGCCGGACCCAACCGGGTCGTCGTGCCCCTCCTCGTGGCGGCACTCTTCCTCGGCGGTCTGGCCGGTCCTTCATACGACGTCAACCAGTTCAGCCTGCGCCAGGCGATCACCCCGGACGCCCTCCTCGGCCGTGTCAACGCCAGCATGCGCGTCGTCATTCGCGGCGCCGTCCCCATCGGCGCCCTCCTCGGCGGCCTGATCGGCGAGCTCTTCGGCCTGCGTGCCGTGATGCTCTTCGGCACCCTCGGCGGTCTCAGCTCCCTCCTCTGGCTCTGGCGCTCCCCGATCCCCACCCTCCAGACCATCCCACCCCACTCCGAAGACTGACAAACGCGTCGCCGCCCCCAAGCCACTGCTCGGAGGCGGCGACACACCATTCGACTGGTAACTGGCAACTAACAACTGACAACTTCGTCCGTCGCTACTTCCCGCCCGCCGCCGCGTAACGCGTTGCCACCGCTTCCCAGTTCACGACATTCCACCACGCGGTGAGGTAGTCGGCCCGTTTGTTCTGGTATTTCAGGTAGTAGGCGTGTTCCCAGACGTCGACGCCCAGGATCGGCGTGCCGGAGCCATCCATCAGCGGGTTGTCCTGATTGGTGGTGCTGGTGACGGCGAGTTTACCGTCCGCGCCGAGAACGACCCAGGCCCAGCCGGACCCGAAACGGCCGGTTCCTGCCTTGTTGACCGCCTCCTGCAACGCCGGGAGACCGTCGAAGTCGCGCGCGATGGCATCGGCGAGCGGACCGGCGGGAGCACCGGCCGCCCCCATGATCTCCCAGAACATCGTGTGATTGACGTGACCACCGGCGTTGTTCCGCACCGCCGCCCGGAGCTCCTCGGGCACCGCATCCAGGCTCTTGATCAACTCCTCGGCACTCTTCGCCTGGAGGTCGGGTTGATCCACGACGGCCTTGTTGAGGTTCATCACGTAGGTGGCGTGGTGCTTGTCGTGGTGGATCTGCATGGTCAGCGTGTCGATGTGCGGCTCCAACGCCGCGTAGTCGTAGGGCAGTGCCGGCAGCGTGAAGGGTCCGTCCGGTGCGTCCTGGGCAACCGCGATGTGAGATGGCGAGCGGCGAGCGCCAAGCGCGAGCCCGAGACCGGTGACGGCGATGCCACCGACGACACTGCGACGCGAGAGGGTGTTCCGAAGCATGACGATCCTCCTGCCCAGCCGATTGGCTGGACGATGATGACGACGATCTCGCTACCTGTTCCGGGAGCGACTTAGCCGGCGCCTAGGATGCCGGCGATGGCGCGCACGGTGAGGACGAGTCCAATCAAGCTCGGCGCGGCGAGCACGAGATAGCCGGCGAACGCCGGGCGCGGCAGCCGGGTCGCGCGGACGAGCCACGCGCCGAGGGGCGAAACGGCCGAGACGACGATCGAAACGCCAAAGATCAGTCCCGTCATCCCGCCGGCACCGAGCGCGGCTCCGGTGACGACAAGCAGTCCGACCAGGCCAAATGGCGCGAGCAACGCGTAGCCTGCGACCGCACGGAGTCGGAGTGGACGAACCGGCGGCCATCCCGGTAGTCGGCGATCGAGCCAGTCGGCCAGCGGCGCCACCACGAGCCCGAACAGGACGTAGACGAGGCTGAAGGTGCCGACGTTGACCCCCGGCGGTCCAAACAGCTGGTAGTCCGGATTGTCCTTGTCCATCACGATGAAGCCAAACGTCGCCAGGAGCAGCCCACCGTAGACCAGCCCGCGCCGCCAGCCGGTGCCGGGCAGACGCGAGCGAATCCCGACATAGAGCAGCCCGCCGAAGACACCGACCATGCCGGCGAACATGGCGATACTCAGTGTGCCGGCGAGGGTAATCTCGCCGACCACGTTCCCGTTCTCGGTCAGCAGCCTTCGGTTCGCCGGTTCGGTCAGCAGGCCGGACACCCGCATCGCGAGCCTCGCCCCGATACCGCCGATAAACCCGGCGCCGAATCCGGCGAGGACACCGATCGCCAATAAGCGATCGGCGCGCAAGAAGACGTTCAGCCGGCGGCGTCGCACGCTCGGCTCCATGGTCACAACCGCCGTCTCGTACCGCCCAGCGCCAGGCGTCCGACGGCCGTTGACTGCCGGCGTCTCAATGCGGAGTGGCTCCAGGGGAGCGGTCACGAGCGGCTCGCCAACGAGCTCTTGCCAGACGCTGCTCATGAGCGACGGATCGGGCGCCTGAGCGTCGTCCAGCGCGTGGAACTCGCGGATCGTCGCCGCCAGCTCCGGATCGAGACCGGCGTCGGGGGTAGGCGCGCCGGAGACGAGACCGTCCCAGTAGTTGCGCACGTCGTCGGGGGTCATCTGGACACCTCCGTGCCCCGATCTTGCCCGGAGGCGGCCAGGAGGGCTCGCAATCGATTGACGGCGCGGAACTGCGCCTGATCGACCGCATTCGGTGTGCGTCCAAGCGCCGCGGCGATCTCCTTGCTCGTCAGCCCTGCCAGGCGGAGTTCAAGGATCTGCCTTTGCTCCGGCTGCAATTGGACCAGGAGCCGCACCAGCGTGCTACGTTCCTCCGCCACGACCGCGAGATCCTCTGGCGACGGTGCCGCGTCCGCGACCTCGGCCGCACTCTCCAGCGATTGGTCGAACCTGTCGGTCCGAAACCGATCGGTCAGCACGTTGTGGGCAATGGCGAACAGCCACGATCGGAACGTCTCGCCGCGACAGGTAGCTAAAGCGGCAAGCGCCTTGGCGAAGGTCTGACTCGTCGCGTCGGCCGCCAGCTCGGGGATACCCAGCCGCCGGTAGCAGTAGCGATAGACCGCGTCGAAGTAGCGGGTGTAGAGGGACGCGAAGGCTCGCCGGTCCCGCTGTGCCAGCGCCACCAATTCGGCCTCGTCGTCGTTGGCCGCCGCCAGTGGCGGCGAAAGAGGGCTGACACCCACGACGTCCATGCTCCCCGACCTTCCCGGAACTCGTCGTTATCCAGGTAGACGTGGACGCGGAGATTCTCTTACGGTCTGGGGAGCATACGCTTTACGAAGCTCAAACGGGAATCAGCACCTGGACCGCTGGGGCGACGACCGGCGGCCCAGGCGCTCTCGGCCACGATCCTCGTCGGTTAGGTTCGTCGGGTGCGGCAGGCTATGGAGGAGGAGTCTCTTATCCGACCGTTCGGGTGAATCGCTCGATCGCCTCGTTCAGCTCGGCGAGGACGGCTTCGCGGTCGTCGTCCGAGGCGTTGACGACACACCCGCGGATGTGGTCCTCAAGAACGAGGAGACCGGTGGTCCGGGCAGCCGCGATGATGGCGGAGAGCTGCGTCAGGATGTCGAGGCAATACTGGTCCTGCTCGACCATCTTCTGGACACCGCGAACTTGCCCCTCGATCCGGCGAAGCCGGGCGAGGATCTTCGTCTTGTCGGCGGCGTAGGAGGTCGAACGCCGGTCGCTGCCGATCGTCTCGTCCTTCTGGTCGCGTGTCGGATCGGAAATTGCTGGGGTAGTCATGCGTCCATTATACCCCTACCGGGTATCGAGCGCAAGGATATTGCTGTCCGTCCGTCGGCGACCGGACTCGTTCGATCGATTGCGCATTCGGTGGCGAACCATCGCGATCGAGCAGGTTGGCAGGTAAACCGGGCAGCCCGGGCTCCTCGGCGCCCCTGGTCAGGGTCTAGATCGCCGCTCAGGTATTCGGGATGCCTGAGCGGACCGCCTCTGCCGTCGCCTCGGCCGCACCGACTTTGACCACGAAGGCATCGTGATCGCCATTGGCCACGCCATCGAAGGCGCCATCCGTCGTCGGGAATTCGCCGGAATCCGAAAAGCCCGTGACGAAGATGGCACCGTCAGCACCCACGGTCACGTCGAGCCCACGGTCGTCGCCGGTGCCGCCCAAAAGGCTGGAATAGGACGGCGGCTCGGCTAACGTCGGAGCCAGGCGCGCGACAAAGGCATCGAGCGCGCCCCCGGCAAAGGCGCTCTGGACGGCGTCAGCGGTCACGGGGAAGTCGCTGCTGCTCGTGGCACCGGTCACCACGACGTCGGAGCCGGGACGAACGGCGATCCCGAAACCGACGTCGTCGCCGGTCCCGCCCAGGTAGGTGGCGGACAGCCGCGACGCGTCACCGGTGAGCGCGGTGTGGAGAAGGGCCACGAATGCATCGGTCTGGCCATCGAGCGTCCTGTCACGCGCTGCCGCCGAGACCGGAAAGTTGGTCGAATAGGTATGACCGGTGACGTAGGCCAGGCCAATGCCGGATGCGTCGACGGCGATCCCATAGCCCAGGTCCGCCCCGCTGCCGCCCAGGTACGTGGAATAGAGCAGCGCGGCACCGTCGGGGCTCAGCTTCGTGACGAATGCGTCCAGCGTTGGGGAGTCGGGAGGGCCGCCCTGAGGTCCGGGCTGAAACGCCGACGCGGTCGTCGGGAAGTCGGTGGAGTCGGTGCGACCGGCAACGTACGCGTTGCCGTCCTTATCCACGGCGATGGACACCCCCCGTTCGAGGGCACTGCCGCCGAGGTAGGTGGCGTACACCAACGAGGCCGCTCCGGTCGCCGACGGATCGAACTTGGCCACGTAGGCGTCCTCGGAGCCACCGTGCGAGACCTGCGCGGCTCCGGACGAAGCGGGAAAGTCGTCGGAGGTCGTGATGCCGGTGATATAGACGGCGTTCGCGGCATCCAGGGCAAGGTCGATGACGGTGTCGGCGCCGTTGACGAAGCCAACGCTGCCGCCGAGATAGGTGGAGTAGAGCAGCGCGTCGCCCGAGGCGCTCAACTTGGCTACGAACGCGTCGGCAGTGCCGCTCAGGACCTCGGAGACCGGATTCATCGTCGGGAAGTCGGACGACGAGGCGACACCGCCCAGGTAGACGTTGCCCTCCGCGTCCACGGCGATACCGTTGGCCTCATCGTCGTCGCCGCCTCCGAGGTAGGTCGAAAAGACCAGCCCGCCACCATCGACGCTCAGCTTCGTGACGAACGCGTCGTTCGAGGCGGTGCGCGGGGCGAGTGACGGGGTCACCGTTGGAAAGTCGGAGGACGTTGAGACTCCGGCCACGTAGGCGTGGCCCGTGGCGTCGACGGTGATGTCACGCCCTTCGTCCAAGCCGTCACCGCCGAGGAAGGTGGAATAGACGAGCACGGGATCGATTACGAGCGGTCGGATCGGGTCGTAGCGATCCACCCAAAAGCCGACGCGTCCCTCATTGTCAAGCGTGTAGCCGCCGTCGATCGCGTATCGCGCATCGCCTACTTGCTGGTAGATGAGCGGCTTGGGCAAACGGAGCTGTTCGCCGTCGGTCCCCATCACCAAGTCGCCACCGGCGTCGACGACGATCCCACGGCTGCCGATGAAGCCGAGTCTAATGAGGTCGGGGTTGGCGCCGGGGGCGACGACGAAGTCGAATTCCAACTGCCGCTGATTCCCGTAGTAGACCAGATCGACTCCCGTATACACCTCTCGGTAGTGGACGCGCGCGTACGTCGGAACATCGACACCCCATCGCTCGCGTCGATTGCCGCGGAGGTAGTTGACCCTACCCGGTTGTTGGTCCAGACCGACCACCCGCGGTATAGGATTTGCACCGAGCAGCTTCATGCGAAGCACCGACGGAGCCGGGGCCGCCTCATCACCGCCGGCCGCCGACGCATGCGGCCGATGAAGCGCCAGCACCGCCTCGCTGGGCGTGAGGAACAGCGCGTAACCGCTGCCCCGCGCCAGGAATCGGACCGACGCATCGCTTTGGCCCTGGTTGACTTCGAAGCTGAGCGGAAGGTCTCCGTAGGC
>JAXDKI010000388.1:0-14560 GCA_034667245.1 Thermomicrobiales bacterium
GGTGAGCCGGTTGGGATCAGGACCCGGTTGTCGATCTTGGCGGTGAGGGCCTCGTCGTAGACGATTACGCCGAGGCGGCGGAGGACTTGGGGCACTTTGTAGTCGGCGAACGCGGTCAGGACCTCAAGGTCGTCGAATGTGCCGAGACCCTCGCCGCCGAAAGCCCCATGGAGATCGGCGGCGAGGATCTGCGCTCGTTTGTAGAAGCGCACCTCCCGCCCTTCGTAGGTCGCGACGTCGTTGAACGAGGGGAACGTCGCCACCACCCGTTCGACCAACCGAGCCGCCGACCGCCCCGCGTCCCGGATGAACGCCTCGACCGGGTTGTCGTCCGGGTAGGCCGCCATCAAGCCACGCCCGAGCTCGTGCAGGTTCAGCACCCGCGCCGGGAAGAGCGGGATCTCCGGAAATGCCAGATCGTGCGGTCGTAGGATGTGGGCGATGTCGCGCGGGGAGAGCCGGAGGAGATACGAGGGATCCCAGATCGGCCGCCCCTCGTCCACCGCCCGCCGTAGTGCCGCCGCCAGCGCCCAGTACCCGTCGTAGAGTTCGCCCCGATACTGGACACGCCAGCGCTGGCGCGGATCTGGGTCGGTGCTCCAGAAGCAGAAGTTGAGCGCATCTAGAACCATCACCCAGCCGGCCGTGTGCCAGGTCCCGTCGCGGAAATGGAGATCGTCGTTCCAGGCCGGCGGTTCGGCATGCGTCGCCGCGATCTCGTCGGCGACCGCCTCTGCCCGCGCGGGATCGATCCGGACGCGCCGCGCCGCTTCCACGACCGATCTCGTGGTGGTCAGAACGCCGAGGGGATCTGGAGGTTGGTCGTAGGGTTCCACTATTCAATAGTACCTGAGTGCTGACGTCCCCGACTCTGGCACCTGGATGAGCGGAACAGGCACCTCCGTACCCGGTCCACGAGTTCCCGATGCACGCAACCTGGTGAGGGTTATGTCTGTCAGTGTCGTGAGGCGCGGGAGAACAACACCGCCTCGCGCTCAATTCGGCGTATCTAAGCGCCCTTGCAGTCGGAAGATGTCCGGCATCCGACCGGACGGGCGGGTCGGTAGCCGCAAGAGCATGCTGTCGAAGAAGACCTCACCCAGGTCGAGCACCCGCACGTAGACACGGAGCAGTTCGGTCAGAAAACCCAGCATCCGCATATGCCGTGCGCTGTTCGACACGTAGGCGATCCCTTTGCCATCGACCCACTCGGATTGCCCCTCGTCGGGTGACCATTCCAGGAATTTCTCCCAGCTCATGGGGTACCACGTGCCTCGGACGAGTGGAGGTAGGGTTGCTGAATGCACCATCCGTGGACTCCTGTCGATAACACGCTTCCTGGGGCCCGCAACGCTCGCCGAGATGATACCGCTCCGACGTCATTCCACTGGTCGAGTCGACCTTGCCGCGGGAGCAACGGACACCTATACTCTGCGGACTTATCAGATATCTTACGTCCTTGACAGCTTGTTCTCTGCCACTTCGCCGGCAGGACGGATTTCGGTCAGGACACCGACGATGGCGACGTTGCCCACGCAACGCCAGGCGCCGAATCGGTTGATCCAGGAGCGGATCAAGCGGTTCATCATCGACGAGGGCTATCGCCCGGGCGATCCCCTGCCCCCAGAGGCGGAGTTGGCGCGTGCGCTCGGTGTCAGCCGCGCCGCGCTACGGGAGGCGATCAAGGCGCTGCAGCCGCTCGGCGTCATCGAGACGCGCCACGGCACCGGCACCTTCGTCGGTCGCTTTTCGATGGAAGCGCTCGTCCACGGTCTCGCCTTCAGCATCGACCTCGACCGGAACATACGTACCGTACGCGAATTGCTGGAGCTCCGCGAGACGTTGGAAACGGCGTTCGTTGCCCAGGTCGCCGCGATCCGCACGGACGAGCAGCTGGCGGAGCTTGGCCGGTTCGTCGCCGCGATGGAGAGTCGTGCCGCGCGCGGTGAGATCTTCCCCGACGAGGATCGCGCCTTCCACGAGGCCCTCTACCGACCCGTCGACAACGTCCTGCTGGTCAAATTGCTCCAGGCCTTTTGGGACATCTACTACCTCGTCCGCGATCAGTTCCTCGGTGAGCTGTACTCGCCGGCGATCACGGCCTCCGACCATCGACGGATCCTCGACGCCCTCGTCGACCGGGATGCAGCCGCCGCGGCCGCGGCGATGGCCGACCATTTCCTCGGGATCCAGAGTCGACTCGGCCAGTCCCCCGACGGCATCGCGCGCGCCGTCGCTGCTGGAGGGACGCGATGAGGCGCGCGAACTCGCCACGGCAATCGCCGGCGATGCGGCCGGTCGGGTGCCGCAGGCGTCGACGAATAGCAACCCACGCTGGAGGTCTGGGGCGCGTGGACGCGGAAAGGAGGAAGCGCACGACCGGGGCGACCCGGAGACCGATGCCGTGACTACCGCCATCGCGGAGTATCTCCGCGACGTTCGCGAGGGACGCGCCCCCTGGTCGGCGTCGAAAGCGGCTGGGCCACGATCGCGGCACCGACGCCGCGTCGCGTCGAAGTTGACCGCCCGCACAACGGTGCGCGGGCGGAGTAGGCAAGAAGAAGAGAGAGGCCGAGCTATGACCAGAGCATGTGCACGGGTACGAATGGGAACCCTGCGCGGTGCCCTTCTCCTCGTCGTCTTCGGGCTGATCGCGATGCCGGGTGGGCTTCTGGCGAAGCAGGCGTCGCCCGAGGCCGCCGGGGGTGGCACCTTGATCGGCGGTTTCGACGTCGGACCGGGTGGTTGCCCGGAGTGCTTCAATCCGCTGCAGGCGACGGCCGGATTCACCTGGCTCGAGAAGTACTACTCCAAGCTCATGCTCTACGACGTCGACTTCACCGCGATCCAGGGGGAACTGGCGGAATCGTGGGAGATCTCGGCCGATGCCACGCAGTACACGATCAAGCTGCGGCCGGGCGTCACCTGGCACGATGGCCAGCGGTTCACCTCGGCCGACGTCAAGTTCACGATCGAGCTCGCCAAGAATCCGGACAGCGCCAGCTATATCGGTGCCAAGTTCAGCGGCGTCACGGCGATCGAGACGCCGGATGACCTGACGGTCGTGATCACCCTCGGTGCGCCGAACGCGGCGGTGCTTGACGCCTTCACCTTCCTGGTGATGCTGCCCAAGCACGCGCTCGAAGCGATCGCTCCGGCCGATCTCGTCCAGTCCGACTGGTGGCGGACGAACCCGATCGGGACCGGTCCCTTCAAGTGGAGTCAGCACAAACCGGGCGAATACGTCGAGCTCGTCGCCTACGACGACTACTGGCGCGGTCGGCCGAAGCTGGACAAGATCATCAACCGCTTCTTCCCGGAGGCCGGCAGCTCGGTGATCGCGCTCCGCTCGGGCGAGATCCAATTCACCTACCTCTCGACCGACGAGGCGCTGGCGCTCGAAGGAAACCCCGACATCACCGTGCTCTCCGGGCCTTCGCAAGTCGTGAACGTCCTCGGCTTCGACATGACCGATCCTCGCTTCCAGGACGTGCGCGTCCGCCAGGCGTTCATGTACGCGATCGACCGCCAGGCGATCGTCGACCAGCTCTACCAGGGGCAGGCAACGCTCGTGCCGTGCGCCTACGTCCTCGACAAGTACCTTCCGGCCGACGCCAACGCCTACGCGCCCGATCCCGAGATGGCGAGGTCGTTGTTGCAGGAGGCCGGTTGGGACAGCAGCAAACCGGTCGAGGAGGTGACCTACTACACGGATCAGCTCTCCACCGACGTCCTCGTCACGATCCAGCAGATGCTGGCCGACGTCGGCGTGACGCTCGATCTGCGCGCGGTCGACGTCCCGACCTACAACCAGATCATGGGTGCCCCGGACGACTGGGACGTCACCTACGCCGGCGCCGCCAACGGACCGGACCCGGACGTGATGTCGACCCACTTCGAGTCGAAGGCGCAAAACCCGACGGCCCTGAATCGGTCGAACATCTCCGACCCCGAGCTCGACCGGCTTTTCGTCGAGGGCCGGCAGGCGACCGACGCCGACCAGCGCGCGCAGATCTACCAGCAGGTCTGCAAGGTCATGAACGAGCAGGTCTACTGGGCGCCGATGTGGGTCACCACCCGCTTCGGCGGCGCCTCGACCAAGATCGGCAACTTCGTCTGGACCCCCGCCCCGGGCGGCGGCCGCTTTTACGACGCGGCCGAGAGCTGGACGATTGCCGCGTAGCCGGTGACGCGACGGACGGAGAGACGGAGAGACGGAGAGTAGGGAGTCGTCAGTCGTCAGTCGCCAGTCGCCAGTCGTCAGTCGTCAGTCGTGAGAACATCGAGTCCTCCGTCCGTCTGTCCGTCTGTCCGTCTGTCCGTCTGTCCGTCTGTCCGCCTCTCCGTCTGTCCGCCCGTCCGTCCGTCCGTCCGTCTCTCCGTCTCACTACCGGCTATCGACTCAGGAACGTGCTCATGGGACGCTACATTCAGCGGCGGATCGCGATTGCGGTGCCACTACTGCTGGCGATTACGGTGCTGATCTTCTTGCTGTTGCAGTTGACGCCGGGGGATCCGTTGGATTCGTACATCCCGCCGGATCAACCGCTGCCGCCCGCGCAACGCGAGGCGCTCCGGCATCAGCTCGGACTCGACCGGCCGCTCGTCGTCCGTTACCTCTACTGGTTGCGGGAGACCGCGCAGGGCAACCTGGGGTACCGGGCGAAGACGTTCGAGCCGGTCCGCGAGGCGATCGCCCATCGCATCGGACCGACGCTGCTCCTGATGGGGACGGCGATGACGATCGGGATCACGGTCGGCGTGACGCTGGGCGTGGTCGCGGCGGTCCGCCAGTATTCGCTCCTCGACAACCTGCTGACGGTGCTCGCGTTTCTTGGGCTCTCGCTGCCGGTCTATCTCGCCGGTTTGATCGGACTCTACGTCTTCTCGTTGCGGGTCAATTGGTTCCCCTCGGGTGGTTTCTCGACCCCGGGCGAGCCGTTCTCCTGGGGCGACCGCCTCCACCATCTCGTCCTGCCGGCCTCGATCATCGCCGTCAACTACGTCGCCTCGACGATGCGCTACACCCGATCGGCGATGCTCGAGGTGCTGGGGCAGGATTACGTGCGGACGGCCCGTGCCAAGGGACTGGGAGAACGGGTTGTCGTCGCGTCGCACGCCTTGCGCAACGCGCTCCTCCCGGTCGTCACGATCATTGGCTCGTACGTTCCGTTCCTGTTGGGCGGCGCGGTCTTCATCGAGTCGATCTTCTCCTGGCCGGGGATGGGCCGGCTCTTCCTCGACGGCGTGGAATCGCGCGACTATCCGCTCATCATGGGGATCGCGCTCATCCTCGCGATCGTCATCCTGACCGCCAATCTGCTGACCGACATCGCCTACGCCGTCATCGACCCCCGGATCCGCTATGAGTGAGGCGAGCCGTCAGCCTTCAGCCATTAGCCGTCAGAATGGGATGGGTGACGGGTTGCAGATGCGGCGAGCGGAGGTTGTCGGGCCGGTGCGGCAGACGGTGCGCCGGTTCCGGCGGCACCGTCTTGCCCTGGCCGGTCTCCTGATCGTGACGGTGATCGTGCTGCTGGCGGTGCTGGCTCCGCTGGCGGCCCGGCAGGGGCCGAACGAGATCGACCTCCGGGCGCGGAACCAGGGGCCGTCGTGGTCGCACTGGTTCGGCACCGACCGGACCGGGCGCGATACGTTCGCCCGGACGATCTATGCCGGGCGGGTCTCGCTCGCGGTCGGCGTCGTCGCGGTCGCGATCTCGGTCGCGATCGGCGCGCTCCTCGGCGCGCTCGCCGGATTCTTCGGCGGGCGGGTCGACAGCCTGGTGATGCGCTTCACCGACGTCATCATGACCTTCCCGCCGATCGTGATCATCCTGACGGTGGCGGCGCTCGCCGGACCAGGAGTCCGGAACACGATGCTGGTGATCGGTTTGCTGAACTGGCCGGTCCCCTGCCGGCTCGTCCGCGCAAAATTCCTCGCCGTCCGTGAGATGGACTTCGTGACCGCCGCCCGCGCCCTCGGCGCGCCCACCCGGCGCATCATCACCGTCCACGCGTTTCCGAACGTGATCGACGTTCTGGTCGTCTACGCGAGTCTCGGGATCGCGACCGCGATCCTGCTCGAGGCGGGACTGAGCTTCCTCGGACTCGGCGTGCAACCGCCGACGCCGAGCTGGGGCAACATGCTCAATCCCGCCCGCAACGTCAGCATCCTGGAGCAATACCCGTGGCAGTGGATGCCGGCGGGCGGGGCGATCATCTTGACCGTGATCGCCGTCAACTTCGTCGGCGACGGTCTGCGCGACGCGCTCGACCCGCGGATGAAGATCTGATTCGAGAAGGAGCCGTATCCATGCCCCTCCCCGCCAACCTCGGGGGAATCGTGCCACCGGTCTGCACGCCGCTGACGACCTCCCACGAGGTCGATGTCCCCTCGCTCCGGCGCTTGATCGCCTTCCTCTTGGAGGCTGGCGTCCACGGTCTCTTCATGCTCGGCTCGACCAGCGAGACGGCGCTCCTCACCGACCGTCAGCGTGCCAGCGTCCTCGAGGTTGCCGTCGAAGCGGCAGGTGGTCGCGTCCCGGTTCTCGCCGGGGTGATCGACACCTCGACCGCACGGTCGCTGGAGCAAGCCCGGACCGCGCGGCGGATCGGTGTGGATGCCCTGGTTTTGACCGCGCCCTTTTACGTGCGGGCGAGTCAAAGCGAGATCGCGCAACACTTCCGGATCATCCGGGGCGCCGTCGATCTGCCGATCGTCGCCTACGACATCCCCTCGGCTGTCCAGGTGAAACTCGAACGGGCGACGGTCCTGGAACTGGCGCGTGAAGGGGCGATCGTCGGCATCAAGGATAGCAGCGGCGACGAAGCGAACTTCCGCGGGCTTGTCCTGGAGACGCGGGAGCTGAGCGGGTTCCGCGTCTTCACGGGGTCCGAGCTGATCGTCGATCTCGCCCTGCAGATGGGCGCCCACGGCTCGGTCCCCGGTCTGGGCAACGTCGATCCTGCCGGTTACGTCAAGATCTACGACGCGGTCCGTACCGGCGACCTGGCGACGGCGCGCGCCGAGCAAGAGCGCCTCTATCGCCTGTTCTCCATCGTCTATGCCGGGACACCGGGTCGAATGGGGTTCACCTCCTCCGCCCTCGGCGCCTTCAAGACCGCCCTCGTGCTGCGCGGCGTCATTGCCACCAACGTCCCCGGGCAACCCCTGACGCGCCTGGATGAGGAAGAGGTCGAGCGGGTGCGCGTCGGGCTGATCGCCGCGGGATTGCTCTCGCCTCATCTGGCGCCATCAACCCAGCGGTGACACGCGCCTATATCGTGCCCATCTGCTGAACTATCCGTTTAATGTATAGGGAGCCGCCGTGTCCTTTGCCCCCAACCGCGACCGCCTCGTCACGGCTGCCGTTCTCGGGCGGGTCTCGCTGCAGGAGTTCGCGCATGGCTGATCGTGCCACAATCCCGCACCACGACCAGCCCGGATCCGCTCGACCTCGCGCAAAGGAGCATTGCCGATGGCCAGCTACGACCTTCTGATCAAAGGCGGCACGCTGATCGATCCTGCCCAGGGTGTCCACGACCGGCGCGATGTGGCCTTTGTCCGCGGGATGGTGGCGGCGGTCGCGCCCGAGATTTCGGCGGACGAGGCCAGCGAGACGATCGATGCCAAGGGCAAACTGGTCGTGCCGGGTCTGATCGACGCGCATGTCCACGTCTTCGAGGGGGTCTCCCACTACGGCATCAACCCCGACAAGACCTGCCTGGCCCGCGGCGCGACGACCGTCGTCGATGCCGGTTCGGCCGGTGCCGACACCTTTGCCGGGTTCCGCAAGTACGTGATCGAGGCGAGCTCGACCCGCATCCTCGCCCACGTCAACATCTCGTCGATGGGGATGCTCTCCCAGGAGATCGGCGAGCTCGACGACATCAAGTGGGCGAGCGTGCCGAAGGCGCTGGCGGCGATCGAGCGCAACCGCGATCTGATCCTCGGCGTCAAGGTCCGGCTGACGCGCCACCAGCTCGTCGGCGAGGCGGCCGGGTTGAAACCGCTCTTCCTGGCGCGGGAGGCGGCCGACGCCGCCGGACTGCCGATCATGGTCCATCCGCAGCAGGCCTGGGCGCCGTCGATCGACGAGATCCTGGCGGTGATGCGCCGCGGCGACGTTCTCACCCACACCTACCACGGCCTGGAGCACGGCATCCTCGACGAGAGGGGGAAGATCCGCCCGTCCGTCCGGGCCGCGCGTGACCGCGGCGTCATCTTCGACGTCGGCCACGGTCAGGGCTCGTTCGATTGGGATGTCTGCGAGCGCGCCCTCGCCCAGGACTTCCCGCCGACGACGATCTCGTCCGACCTTCACAAGTACAACGTCGGCGGTCCCGTCTTCGACCTCGCGACGACCGTCTCGAAATTCCTCCTCCTCGGGCTTTCCCTCGACGACGCGCTCGCCAAGGCGACGGCCGCCCCCGCCCGCGTGGTCGGGATGGAGGGGAAGATCGGCACGCTTTCGCCCGGCGCCCACGGCGACGCCGTCGTGCTCGACCTGCAGGAGGGCGCGTTCGACTTTCAGGATTCGCGAGGTGTCACCCGTATGGGAAACCTGCGGTTGGAGCCGGTCACAGTGGTGAAGGCCGGCCGGCTCCATTCCCACGCGGCGTAACTATGTGGACCAGTTATCTCCTTGATTCACCCAGCCGGTCGTAGCTGACGAGCTCGGAGACGGGTTTGCGCCCGGGCACGGGGCCGGTGGGCCGGTGGTCCTTCGTTGTCGTCGGGTAGCCGATGGCGACGACGGAGCGGGCGGCCATCTCCGTCGGGATGCCCAGGATCCGCTTGCCCTCCGCCTGCTGCGACTCGTCGCCGAACCAGGCGACGCCGCCGCCGAGGCCCAAGACGCGGGCCGCGATCAGCAGCCGCTCCGTGACCCGGCCCTCATCGTAGGCTTCACTCAGGGGGTTCGCGCCGTCGAGGACGATCGCGATCGCCAGCGGGATGTCGGCCACCCAATTGATCGATGTGCGCAACTGGCTGATCTGCCGCAACTGCTCCCTGTCCGTGATCACGATAAACCGCCATGGCTGCGTATTTCGCGAGCTCCCCGTCCAGCGCGCGATCTCCAGCAACTCGTCGAGCACCTCGCCGGGTACGGGGTCAGACCGATACAGCCGGGCCTGCCGCACCGTACGGATCTGCTCGGTCACCTCGCGCGTGGTTTCCGGTGTTGCCATGGATGCTCCCCTCTTCATCAATCCTCGACCGAACGGCGGCGCCGGATAATGCTGCCGAATGATAAGCCGCTCTTGTGAGCATGGTTGGTCGCTCCGGTTTGAGCCGCTTGGGATCGAAATCTCCTGGTCGCACGGGCATGTGACCATGTGACGTTGCATGAGACACCGGTTCTTTCCGAACCCTCCGCGTCACAACCGTTTAACCAAGCGACCGAAGCATAACGAAACAAGTGGTCTGTTCTCGGACGCCAGCGCATTGCCAATTCGCCGGTGCCGTGAGCATCGTGCGATGATGCGGCGGGCCGCCGTCGCTGCTGTCAGCGCATCTTGGGAGTCGGGTGCGTGCCAACACCGTGCTACCAAAGATCGAGGGCCTTGCCGTTCCGCGGGTCTCTCGATCGACGCAAGACGGACGGTATGGGAGGCAACTGGGTAGGGCCTCGCGCGCGCATGCCGAACCCGCAGATCACGGCGACCCGACCGGGCGCTTCCGACACGAAGGAGACGGACGATGGTGCGGCGCGTGCCGCAGTGTTCGGCATGTGACGCTGACGGCGATTCGGAGCGACCGCGATTGCCCGGCGAGGTGTCGCTGGGTGAAGCCGACCCGGGACCGCGTGGGCCAACCGAGGAGGCTAGCGTCCGTTCCGAGGACGTCGACTGGCAGCAGCGGGCCGAACTCGCAATGCGAGCGCTTGCCGCGGATCCCGACGGTTTTCGCCGGCGCCGGCGCCGGATGCCGCTCCTCCCGTACGAGCAACTCGATATCGCTCCGTGGCCTCCGTCCGCCGGGTTGCAGGATCTGGTCGAGCGGCGCCTAACCGACGGCTACCGGTCCGGTTCGTCGTCCCTTCAGTCGATCGTCGGGCCGATCGAATGGCTGGCGCACCACCGCACGTTCGCGTTCGAGGTCAACGCCTGGGAGCCCATCTCCGCGGTTCTGATGGGGCATTCCCGCCTTCAGGATGGGCGATACCTCGCCGCGGCCCAGGGCTTCGCCCGGCGGTGGCTGGAGCAATTCCAGGTCCCGTCGTTCGCCATCGGGCCGGATCCCGGCAAGCTGGACGCCGCCTTCGGCCCGACGCCGTGGTACGACATGGCGGTCGGGCTGCGGGCCTACCGCCTTGCCTACCTGGTCGACATCGCGGCCCGGGACCCGCGCCACGACGGGGAGGATGTCCGCCTCGGGCTCCACGCCCTGCTCTTCCATCTGCAGCTGCTGAGCCAAGACCGCTTCTTCCGCGGCCACAACAACCACGGCCTCTACCAGGCGCTCGGCGAATTGGCCGTCTGCCGCCGCTTCCGCGACGAGCCGTTCTTCGGCGAACGCCTCGAGGCGGCGCGCGCGCGCCTGCACGACATGATCGACCGGCAATTCCATCCCGATGGCCTCCACATGGAGCATTCGCCCGGATACCACGTGATGGTCACGCGAACGCTGATCGGGGCCCGGAGGAGCGGCCTGATCCCAGCCGCGGGTGCGGGGACGCGCCTCGCCGCCGCCGAAGAGACCATGACGTGGCTCATCCAGCCCGGTGGCGCACTCCTGACATTCGGCGACACCGATCCGACGGACGTGCGGCAGCCCCCCGGCATCGCGGAGAACTTCGACAACCCGCGGCTACGCTACCAGCTCTCGGGCGGCGCGATCGGCGAGCGGCCGCCCGGCGGGGTTCTCGTGCTCAAGGACGAAGGCTGCGTCTTCGCCCGCAGCGAGGCGCCCGAGAAACCCGGCGAGCCGTGGTGGTACCTGGGCCAGATCGCCTCCTTCCAGTCCCGCGCCCACAAGCACGCCGACGACCTGGGCTTCGTCTGGTCGGATAGGGGAGGCGAGATCCTGATCGACCCGGGCCGTTACGGCTATACCGGCAAGACAGAGCGTGGCTCCGACCTCGCCAGGCAGGGGTTCTGGTATGCCGATCCGAAGCGGATCTATGTGGAGTCGACCCGCGCCCACAACGCCGTCGAGATCGACGGCCGCAGCTACGACCGCACGCGCGCGCCCTACGGCTCGGCCCTGGTCTCAGGAGGCGAGTGGGACGGGCTGATCGTCACGGAATGCCAGCACCGCCCGATCCGCTCAGTGCGGCACATCCGCCTCCTGGCGATGGCGCCGGGTCGTTTCCTGCTGGTCGTCGACTGGCTGTTCGACCGCACCGGGCGGAAGCACGACGTCCGGCAACACTTCCACTTCCACCCGGATTGGACGGTCGCGCCCGACCCGAGCGACGACACCGGACAGCGACTCCTCGCCGCCCGCGCCGGGACCGATCAGCGCTTGACCGTCCTGCCGCTCCTCGCCGACCAAGGTCCCTTGTGTGCCGTGCGTGGCCGGGAGGAACCGGAGTTGCTCGGCTGGTATTCCGACAAGGCGGACAATCTGGTCCCCTGCGCGACGGTCGTTTCGGAGCACCTGGCGACGGATTTTGCCCTATTCGCGACCCTGTTCACGTTCGGGATCGACGCCGCGCCTGCGCCGCAATGGACCGCGGGTGTGCGGGCGATGCGTCCGGTACGATTCGCCTGGGAGGAAGCCGGGACGCTCGTCCGGATCGCGATCGAACGTGCAGACGAGGGTCGGCCCGTGTCCGCCGTGCTGCGCCACGGACGGTGACCGGTGAAGCAGATCGGGCACAGCCAAGCGCCAGCCCACGGACTTACCTTCGTCCGCAGTACGGCGACACCTTCCGACGGGCAAGCCGGACCGCCGGAGGACCTACGCTCGGCGCTCCACATCTCACCAACCGGTGACGGAGCACGGGCCGGGAAAGGAGGCAACCCGGCCCGTGCATCCAACGAGCGAGCTTGTTCGCCCGTCGCCTGACCGTGATCGCACGGTGGTCGTGGGGGTACCAGCGTCTTCCGCGCCTAGTCGGGACACGCATACGCCCGCGTGCGGCACGGCACGTGCGACAAGGAAGACGACATCAACTGTTCCGCTCGTCTCGGAGTTGCCCTATGCCGAATGCCGTGCCACCGCCCGACTCCACTGCCGACCCCGATCTCACCCACGGGGTCCGGACGGCGCTGGCCGTCGTTCTCGCTCGGGTTCAGCTCGCCCGGCGTCGCTTGCGCCGGGGAGACGTTGCGGCCGCGGACGCTCATCTCGCCGACGCCGAGCGACACGTCCATCGGGCGGCCGCCGCAACCGAGCAACCGACTGACCGCATCTCCGCCCCGAGAGGGTGATGACCGACCGCAGATTCCATCGAGAGGACTGGAACAACCGCTCCAGATATTCCAACGACTGGCGGTGCGGTATCCTTTTCTCAGGACGGTCCTGGCCCGGGCGAGCCGACGTACGAGGTTGCTACCCTCTGTCGATATCCGGTTAACCCATCGGGACACGAACTGCCTCAGAGTGAAGCAGGGGCGGCAGCTTGCCCCTGTCCAATGCAGCCAATGGGCAGAGCAAGTAAAGGTCAACGTGTGAGCAGCAACGGGTTCCGCCGCGTCGGATTGCGATCGGCGATCGCCAAAAACGTCATCCTCCTCATCGGCGACGGCATGGGCCGCGCTCAGCGCGACGCCGCCAGTCTCCTCGCCGGCGGCCCTCTGGTCATGGACGGGCTGCCGCACAGCGGGCTCGTCGCCACGGGATGCGCCGACCCGGTTGCGACCATCACCGACTCGGCCGCCGCGGCGACCGCGATCGCCACCGGCGTCAAGACCTACAACGGCGCGATTGGGGTCGGTCCGGACGGCACCCCCGTGCCGACGGTGTTGGAGCTCGCCCAGCGCGCCGGCAAAGCCGTCGGACTCGTCACCACCTGCCAGGTGACCGACGCCACACCGGCCGCCTTCGCCGCGCACGTCGCCAATCGTAGCGACCAACGCGAAATCGCCCGCCAGTTCATCGAGGAGACCGCGGTCGATCTCATCCTCGGCGGCGGTCGCCGCTGGTGGACGCCTGACACCGCGGGCGATCCTGACGCCGACATGCTCGCCGATCTCACCGACCGCGCGCAGGAGTTGGGGTACGCCTTCGCGGGGAACGCCGCTGAACTGCGTGCCGTCGGTTCCTCGCGACTCCTGGGACTCTTCGCCGGCGACGAGCTCTTCGTCCAGGACCCACCGGAGGGGGAGGTGGCCCGGTACGATCCTCCCGTTCCACTCTGGGAGTTGACGCGGTCCGCGCTCGACACCCTGGCCCCGAACCCGCACGGCTTTTTCCTGATGGTCGAGGAGGCGGCGATCGACCGCATGGGTCACCGCAACAACGCGGCCCTCGCGATCAAAGGCGTCCACGAGCTCGACCGCGCCGTCTTAATCGCGCAGACCTTCGCCGAGCGCGACGGCGAGACCCTCGTCATCGTCACCGCCGACCACGAATGCGGCGGTCTGACCCTTGATGAACCGGCCGCCGGCAGCGGAAACGGGATCGACCCGTCGGACCTGGACCTAGCCGCTCTCCTCCGCTGGGCCACTACCGGTCACACCGAGGTCGACGTCCCGCTCAACGCGCTCGGCCCCGGCGCCGAGCGCCTGACCGGTCACCTCGAAAACACCGACCTCTTCGTCGCCATGGTCGAGGCGATGGGATTGGATCGATAGGGATACGGGTATCAGGCGCAGGGGCCGTGGGTACCAATCGTGCCTAACCGCCCACTCAAGACGGTCGCGTCGTCCTCTGCAGAGTAGCAATCTCCTAAGCGCTTCTCGCTATTGCCAGCCTTCCTTCCCCGGCATATGACCCTAGATGCACGGACGTGTGCGCTGGGTGCAGGTCCGGGGAGGGCCCTTCGTGTCTGATCGTCGAGAAGTTCCATTGGCGCCGGTATCCGTGGCGAGGCCACGCGGCGCCCGCATCGCGACCTCGCTCGGTCTGGTCGCGCTTCTGATTCTTATCCTCGTCGGACCGATACCGCCTCGCCGAACCGAGGGTGGTGCCGCGACGGTGGGTGCCGCCCCGCTTGGCGACGACGTCATCGTCATGCTGGACGACGACGCCGACCCCTGGGCGGCCGCCGAGCGCATGGGGATCACACCGACACACGTCTACTTCCACGTCTTCCGCGGTTTCTCCGGCCAACTCCCCGAGATGTCGGTCCAGAGCCTCGAGCTCGATCCCGACGTCGTGCAGATCGCCCCCGATCTCCCGATCGTCGCCGCGGCCGAGCGCGTGCCGACCGGTGTCGATCGCATCGACGCCGATCAGAACCTCGCCGGTCGCGTCCTCGGCACAGGCGGTCTCCTTGGGCTCAATGTCGTCAACGCCGACGTTGCGGTGCTCGACACGGGGATCGACCCGAATCACCCCGACCTCAACGTCGCCGGCGGCGTCGACTGCACCGGCACCGGCAGCTGGGCCGACGACAACGGGCACGGCACCCACGTCGCGGGGACGGTCGGGGCGCTCGACAACG
>JAXDKI010000389.1:0-9463 GCA_034667245.1 Thermomicrobiales bacterium
CGGTACCGTCGATGTCAAACCGCTGTTGGCCGACGCCTACCCGATCGCGGAATTTGACCGGGCGATGCAGGCGTCGTTGAGTGGCGGCGTCCTCAAAAACCTGATCGTGCCGTAAACCCAGTCACCACTATCGTGCTGATGCGAGGTGCCTCCAGCTGTACTTGGAATATTCATGAGGATCCGATGAATGACTCGCGACATTTCCCATAGCCCTCAGCCAGCTTCAGCTGGCTTCGTCGGTTGAGCTCCGGGTGCCCTTTGGGCGCTTTAGGCCTGCGTAGGGGCGGCACCACCGGACCGCGTACATGATGCGAACGTGACCCCGCACGAACGCACCGAGGACACCGCCTTGCGGCTCGGCCGCTGGTTCGGAACCGGTCCCGAACTCTGGCTCAACCTGCAAAAGGCATACGAGTTGCACCGGGCGGAGCAACCCAAATGAACCGCGGAAGCTGGATGGCGATCACGTGGGTGGCAGTTCTCCTCGCCGTCAGTCTCGGGGACGAATCCGACCGCGACGGGCGCTCCCCCAGCACCCGGCGCATCGCTACCACCCGACGAGGCTCATCCCTTCGGACACGCGGTTCAACGCGTCGACGTCCTCGCCCGACAACCGCAGCCCGACGGACCCGACGTTGTCGTCGAGCTGCTCGGCGCTGTCGGCTCCCGTGATCACGACGGAAATCTCCGGATGCGTCATCACCCATTGCAGCGCCACCTGCGCCACGGTCGCACCCGTTCGCTCCGCCACCGCGAACGCGGTCCGAATCACGTCGCCTGGCCGCCCGTTCAGCGCCGCGGCGAGGCCCTCGGGCCCCTTGCGCGCCCACAGCGTCGAGGCCGACGGCGGGGCGTCCGGCCGGTAGGCGCCGCTGAGCAGACCGATCGCCAGCGGGGCGTAGGCCATGATCCCCACCCCGGTGAAGCGCGCAAACGGAAACAGCTCCCGCTCCAGCTCGCGATTGAGCAGGCTGTAGGGGTTTTGGGCCGTGATCAGCCGGCTCGCGTTGATCCGCTCTTGCACCCCCAGCGCAAGGCAGATTTGCCAGGCTTGGTAATTGCAGACGCCGACGTAGCGGACTTTGCCCTGGCGCACCAGGTCGTCGAGCGCGCGAAATTGCTCGTCCAACGGCGTCGCGGCATCGTAGACGTGCAGGAGGTAGACGTCGATGCGGTCGGTGTCGAGCCGCACCAGCGACCGCTCGACCTCGCGCATGATGTGGTAGCGCGACGCGCCACGGTCGTTCGGTCCGGACCCGATCGGTGAGGCGACCTTCGAGGTGATCACCACGTCGTCGCGCTTGCCCTTCAAGGCGCGGCCGAGAATCTCTTCGGATTTCCCGATGAACGCGCGATCGTCGCCCAGGCCATAGACATTGGCGCAATCGAACAGGGTGATGCCCCGGTCCACGGCCCGGTGGATCAGCCGTTCGGCGCCCTGTTCGTCGTGCTGATCGCGCAAGCCCAGCCCGAGCGCCATCCGGGAGACCTGCAGCCCGGAATCCCCAAAGTGCACGTACTCCACGGTCGGCCCTCATCCGTTCGTCGGCGTCACCGTGCGCCCGCGAACCGCGCGATCCCAACGACATCGTCACGGCGAGCGCGGCGGGCGGCTGGCAGCATCCTATCATTCCGGCGGGCGATGGACGACCGGGTGTTCCTGGTCTCGCGCATCCATGGGGACCACGTCCGTGGGCTGCCCACCGACGACGCGATTCACGACGGCTTCGGGCCCTCGGCGGGGATCGTGGCGGCTGCGGCGACCATCATGGCGGCGGTTTTCTTCGGGTTCGGCCTCTCGGGAACGGCCCCGGCCGCGTCGCGCGCCTTTGCCCTGGCCACCGGGGTTCTGGTGGATGCCTTTGGGGTGCGGATGATCGTCATGCCGGCGGCGCTCATCCTATTCGGGAAGGCGAGTTGGTGGATTCCGCGGTGGCTCGCCCGGTAGCACCGCCGTATGGGACTCACCTGCACGGCGGTTCGCGCGTACGGCGGACGGTGTTCCAGGGGTGAGGATGGGGGCAGATGGAGAACACGGGAACCTCGCCCCCAACACCCTCACCCCGATCAGCAAAAGTGGCCGGCTGACATGATGCCGGCCAGCCATCCTCTCTCAGAAACGAGCCCTACAGCGACAGTTGGCTGGAGAGCATGCCAAGATGGCAGGTTGAGCGATTCACGGCACCCCACATCCTCTGCAAACCCTGGCAGACGCGCCACGCATCTACGGAGCCTTCACAGGCTCGTGATGGAAGTGCCACTGTAGGAAGGGTTTTTGATACGTGCTATGTCTAGTAAATCGTGTAGATAAGGGTGGTTGACCGCCGTCGTGGCCGCGTCGCGCGGGTTCCTGCTGTCCGGGCAGCGCGACGGGCCAGGGATCATCCCCGGCCCGTCGTCGCGATCGGTCGCGGCGGTCACTACGCGGTCGGGGTGCCGGCCGTCCCCTCCCCGCCGGCGAATAGCGGACGGGCGGGCTCAGATCGGACAGACTTCCACGGCGATGATGCATTCCGACACGACGCTGCAGACGCCCGTGCTCAGGTCGGTCGTCAGCCCGCAGAAGGTGCACCCGTCGCTTAGGTGGGCCTGGCAGTCGGTGCACGTCGCGAGGCCGGCGCAGTCCACGGGGGGCAGGTCGCTGCAGGTGGCCCCGAAGAAGTCGCCGTCGCACTCGCAACTGCACGCCGAGGTGCACGTCCCGTGGCCGCTGCAGAAGTTGAGGTTGGCGCAATCGCAGCCGGGTAAGATGTCGGGCGTGAGCTCGCGGTCCACGGCGACGCACCGCCCCTCCCGGCAGGTCTCGTCGCCGGCGCAGTCGGCGTCCTGGCGGCACTCCGGCTCCGGCTCCGGTTCGGGCTTGGGCCGCTCGTCCTCCGGCTCCGGTTCGGGCTTGGGCCGCTCGTCTTGGCAGGTGCCGTCGCCGCAGATCCTGCTGCAACAGTTGGCGTCGTCGACGCACCCCGCGCCGGTGTCGCGGCAACGGCCGGCCGCCGCCGACTTGGCGCCGAGCAGGGACAGCGCCCCGGCCGCGGCCCCACCGCCGAGGAGGCGCAAGAATCCGCGGCGTGTCGTGCCAGTGGCGATGGTCTTCGCGATCTGATCGAATCGTTGTGCGTCCATGGGTGTTCCTCCGTCTCTGGGTACCGTCCGACCCGCGGTCGGCGGATGCGATGGGGCCAAAATGCGCCCGCGGAGCGGGCCGCGGATTAACGGGGGAGTACCGGTCGATGTCGGCGATGACCGCTCGTTCGTCCTGCCCTACCGAGAGAGCACGCGAGACCGGCGGAGCGGCAGCGCGCTCTGCACTTTGCCGAGGAGCGACGGCACCACGCCTCCCAGCCGAGCGCGACCGGCGGGGCCGATCGGCTGCACGATGACGCGCACCGGGCGGACGCGACGGGTCGTGAGCAGTTCCGGTCGGGAGTTGACGCGGTGGCGTTCGATCTGGTCGGCCATCGCATAGATGGTCAGGTTCGGATTCACGGTCGTGCCCTCCGCTCTACCAATACGGACGCCGTCGCATGCGCGACCTCGGCGGTGTGCCATTGCCCGATCATGGTGGACCGGCACGGGTCGGCGGACGATCCGTACATGTACTCAGTTGGGCGCGTGGGCGGTACTCATTCGTTCGCGGGCGGCACGCAACCGTCCGACCGGCTCGCCCGCGAACCGAACAGCGGGCCGGGTCGCGGGCAGCGACGCGAGACGGTTGTGATCGAGGTGGTCGGCGGCTCAGGTCCGCGGGGGGGAGCCGGGGGTGGCGAGGCCGGCGGCGATGGCGGCGGTGGCCGCCGCCGTCCGTGTCCGGACGCCGAGTTTGGCGAGGATGTGGGCGACGTGGTTCTCGACGGTGCGGACACTGATGAACAAGGCCTCAGCGATTGCGGGGTCGGTCTGACCGGCCGCAAGGAGAACCAGGATCTCCCGTTCGCGGGGGGTGAGGAGCGCCGTCGCCGTCGATTCCGCCAGCGGCGTCCGGCGCTCGTTGCCGGCGGGCCAGTCCGTCATCGCCTGCGCCTCCCGGACGGCCTGCTCCAGCGGCAGCACCCGGCCGGCGGTCCAGGCCGCGGCGAAGACGTCCGGCCCGAGGTCGCGTTCGACGGCATCGACGACGCGCCGGTACTGGTTGCGCGGCGGCACCACCAGCGGCACCCCGGCCGCCTCGGACAACATCTCGGCCGCTCCGTAGAGGCGCGCGGCCGACGCAAACCGGCCGCGACAGACGGCCAGGCGGGCCACGGCGGCCAGCCACTCGGCGAGGACTTCCGGGTTGGGGGCCGGACCCGTCTGGAGGTTGAAAAGGCTTTCCGCCAGCACCGCGGCTCCATGCTCCGCGTCTCCTTGCTCGCACCGCAGGAGGCCCAGCGCGTTGAGGAGCACGGCCAGGGTGAAGGAGGGCCTGACCCCCCGCCACGCCTCCTTCGCGGCCACGGCTTGGGCGGTTGCGTCGACGAAGTCGCCCTTCCCGTAGGCGACGATACCCAGGAAGTAGTGGACGCCGCGGATAAAGGCCGAATCGCCCAGCCGTTGGAAAACTGTCAGCGCGTCCTCGAACAGCGGTGCCGCCCGGTCGTAGTGTCCGAGGTTGGTCTCCACCGCGCCGAGCGCGTACATCGCCCGCGCGCGCGCCTCCTCGTCCCCGAGCGCGCGGGCGAGGGCAAGGACCTCCTCGAACAGCGACCCCGCCCGCTCGTAGTGCCCTTGCCGCTCCAGGTGCCGGCCCAACCCGGCCATCGCCGCCAGTCGCAGCTCCGCCGCGACGGCCCCACCGGCCGCCAGCCCCCGCTCCAACCACGCGGTCGCCTCGGCGTGATAGCCGCGCGTCCCCCACAGCGGCTCGAACGCGACCACCAACCGCAGCAACTCGCTCGCCTCACCGGCACGCTCCAGCCAGCCCAATGCCGCCCGAACGTTGTCAAACTCGACCTCGGCCTGGGGAAGCCACCACACATCCTCCGGCGTGTACGCGGAGCCACCACCGAATCGCTCGGCAAAATCCAGGCACCAGGAGGCGTGCCGGCGCCGCGTCACCCCCTCCTCACCGCTGGCCGTCAGCCGCTCGCCCGCGAACGCGTGGATCGAGTCCAGCATCCGGTACCGGATGCCGTCGGGCCGCTCCTCGCGGCGCACCAGACTCTGATCCACCAACGTGCCGAGCCGCTCCAGCACCTCGATCGGATCGTCGCCGGCGACCGCGGCCACCGCGTCGAGGCCGAACCCGCCGACGAAGACCGCCAACCGGCGGAAGACGGTCTGCTCCTCCGGCGCCAGGAGGTCGTGGCTCCAGGCGATGGCCGCGGTCAACGTCTGTTGGCGGGCGGGGGCGTCGCGCGGCCCGCCGGTCAACAACCGCAACCGCGCGGAGAGCAGCGCCAGCAGCGCCTCCGGCGAGAGCAGCCGCAACCGCGCCGCCGCCAGCTCGATCGCCAGCGGCAGTCCGTCGAGCCGCCGGCAGAGCTCGGCCACCGCGGCCGCGTTGCGGTCGGTCAGGGCGAAGGCGGCATCGGCGGCGCGGGCCCGCTGGACGAACAGCACCACCGCCTCCACGTCGGCCAGCGCCGCGGCGGACGGCGCGCTGCCGGCCGCGGGCACCGGGAGCGGGTCCAGCGCGAGGACCTGCTCGCCCCGGATCCGCAGCGGCGCCCGGCTGGTCGCGAGCACCTGCAGCGCCGGGCAGGCGGCGAGCAGGTCGGCGACGTCCGGCGCGGCCTCCAGCACCTGCTCGCAGTTGTCGAGGACGAGGAGGCGCTGCCGGGGCCGGAGGACCGCCGCGAGCTGCTCACGCAACGGGCGGTCGCCGGCCGCCCGCACGCCCAGGGCCTGGGCGACCGCCGGCAGGACCAGCGCCGGGTCGCGGAGCGGCGAAAGGTCGACGAAGACCGCGCCGTCGGCGAAGGCCTCCGCCACGTCGTCGGCGACCGCCAGGGCCAGCCGGGTCTTGCCGACGCCGCCGGGGCCGGTCAGCGTCAGCAGCGGGACGTCGGAGCGCAGGAGGAGGTCGCGCACGGCGGCGAGATCCCGCTCCCGCCCGACGAGGGGCGTGCGCGGGTGGGGCAGGGATGGCGCGGGGTCGGGGCGCGGGGCACTCGACACGGCGGCGACCTCCGGTGGGTCAGACGACGGATGCGCCTAGCTTAGCACCCGCTCGCCGTCCGGCGCTCCGTCGTGTCTCAGAAACCCTCCCGACAGCGACACTTAGCCACCTCCCTGGGCCAGCACCGCAAGAATCCGTTGCCACAGGCCGGTGTCGCGCCAGAGCCGGTACCGCCGGTAGGCCGTCTCCCCGTTGCCGTATTCCTTGGGCATCGCCCGCCACGAGGCCCTGGAGCGCACGACCCACAGGATGCCGGCGCGCACGGTGCGGTGGTCGTGGCGCGGCCGGCCCCTCGCCGGCTTCTGCGGGGGGAGCAGCGGCGCGACGCAGTGCCACTCGGCGTCGGTGAGCCCGGCATCGGGCGGCGCGGGCGGTGGTGCGGCGCGCGCCGGTGCACGGGCCGCGTCGCCCATCGCGATCACCAGGCGGCGCACCTCCGGCACCGTGAGCGGGATCAGGCGGGAGCCGGCGCCCCCTTTTCCCCTTCCCCGGCTTCTTCCCGCCAGGCGGCCTGGCGCGTGACGACGAGGTAGGCGTGGGCGAGCAGGCAGAGCGTGGCGTGGCGGTGCCAGGCGTTCCATTTGCGCACCTCGTAGTGGCCCAGGCCGACCCCCCCTTCGCCTCCGCCGGGCACTCCTCGATCTGCCAGCGGGTGGTGCAGACGCCGATCAACTCGTCGACGCCGGTGTCTTGCGGGCCGTAGGCGAGGAAGTACCGGTGCTCGTCGGGGTCCGCGGCGTCGCACCAGACGAGCAGCCAGCGCCGCATCCCGATCGCGCACGCCTCGGACAGCTCCAGGCACGCCCACGGATCGGGCGGCCCGTCAGCCGACAGCCGCTCCCCCACCTGCCCGGCCCGTTCGCGGCGCTCCCGGTACCGGACGGCATTCGTCTTCGGGATCATCCGCGCGTAAGGGCGGCCCTGGACTTCGAGCCACTGCCGCAGCTCGTGCGACCGCCCGTAGAAGGCGTCCCCGACGACCCACCGCGCGGGGACGGCGGCGGCGAACGCTCGGGCGAGCATCTGCTCGACCTTGGTGGCGAATCGGGTCTCCTCCGGCACGCCCGCCTCGGTCCGGCGATCCCGATCCTCCGTCCATTCGTGCGGCAGGGAGCGCGCGGTCGATGAACGCCGCCCCGCGTGCCGACGCGTACGCCAAGAAGACGCCGACCTGGCAATTGACGGTGTCGCCGGCCGTGCCGGTGTATTGGCGCGCCACGCCGCACGACTTGGCCCCCTTCTTGAGGACGCCAGTCTCCTCGTCGCCGAGGTGGTCGACGACGTAGTCCCGGAGGTCGTTGCGGACGCCGTCGGCGTCCCAGGCGGCGGCGCTCAGCAGGCGCTGCCCCCCCGTGGACCGGCCTCGCCCATCGCTTCGGCGAGCTGCCAGCCGTTCTTGCGCTCCGCCCGGTCGAGCAGCCCCGCCAGGTAACGCCCCGCCCGCTCGCGCGCTTCGGCGCGGGCGAACCGGTGGGCGATCCGGGCGTGCAGCTCCGTCCACGCGTCCGCGCACCGCGCGATCGCCGTCAACCCTGTGTCGCCAACCACCGCGTCCGCCCCCTTTCCTCTGCCCAAAGGCGATGGGTACCGCGGCGACCGGCTAAGTGTCGCTGTAGGGAGGATTATGAGACGCCCGGGGAACTGTCTCGCAAACGGAGGGAATCGAGATTCGACATGACCCATCGCGCCCCACCAGAAGCGACTGATAACATGCATCAAGCACGTCGAGACGACACACGATACGCGGCAACCCGTTGCAACCCTCTTTCTACTCCACGCCACCCTCTGGACAACACGCTCAACGACGGGTGCACGCGCCCACACGATCCGTGCAGAATTCGGTAGTGGGTCGGTTCGAACTCCCGCCGAGGGTCGAGCGCCGGTCCGTACGCCCACACGATGCGTAGCGACCATGCCCAGCGAGATGGCGAAGGACTAACCCTTGACCGATGCGAACTCCTCTGCCGGCACCCGAACCATGAGATTCATCAAGGCCCCGCGTGAAGCGCTGTACCGGGCGTTTACCGACCCCGAAGCCTTGGTGGTCTGGCAGGTGCCGGGCGAGATGACCGGCAAGGTCCACGAATTTGATGCCCGCGTTGGCGGCGGGTATCGGATGTCGCTGTTCTATCCCGCATCCGAGCCGGTTCCTCGCGGCAAGACCGCGGCACGGGAAGACCGTTTCACGGCAAGGTTCGTAGAGCTCACACCCCCGACGAGAATCGTCCAGACGATCTCCTTCGACTCGGCGGATCCCGCTTTTGCGGGCGAGATGACCATGGTGGTCACGTTCGAGGAGAGCGACGACGGGACGGAAGTGACCATCGCGTTCGAGCACCTACCGCCGGGCATCCGCCCCGAGGACAACGACGCCGGCACTCGGTCATCACTGGAGAAGCTGGCCCGCTATGTCGAATCGAGCAAGGACGTCGACGCTCCCGATGGCGCCGAAACCCGAAATCGAAAGTAACCGACTACCCAGAATTCATCTCCGCATCCACCGAACGCTCTCCATATTGTGACAGCCCACTCCGCAGCCCAATTGCCTCATGCCGATCCTGCCTATGCATTCGGGCAATGTCGTTGGCACGATGGTTGCGTTACAGCGGTCGGGAGACGATGCAGTCGCCCAAGGAAACACGAAAAAGGAGGCATAAGCCGTGTCAGACCAATCCCGTGATCGCGTCGAAGGGACGTTCGACGACATGAAGGGCCGCGGCAAGTCGGCCATGGGCGAGCTCACCGGCGACGACGAGATGAAGGCCGAAGGGGCCACCGACCGGGCAATGGGCGCGGTCAAGAAAGGTCTCGCCGACGCCAAGGACGCGCTCGACACCGCGGTCAAGAAGGTCACCGGGGACTAAGGGTCGCGGCCGGTTCGGCAACGATGGCGGTGCAATCACCGCGCAAGGAGGAAACGACCATGTATATCGGTGGTGGCGCAGTACTCTTGATCCTCATCATCCTGCTCCTCATCCTCGTCTTCTAACCAAACCCAGCAGTCACAGCCATACGAGAACGCGCACCGGGGAGTTACGACGTCGTAACTCCCCGGTCTGTTGTGCTGGTCGAGCGCCCTCGATCTCACGGTCGGGACGAAGGTCGTTGCGCCTGCCCACAGGCTCGCGCCAAGATTCCTCCCCACACCCCCTTGAAAAGAACAAAAGTTCTGTTATGATCATCCCCAAGCGGCACACTCGGTACGCAGTGCGGGCCTGGGCAGCACCTCCGCTGCCTCGGTTGGTCACCGACCACCACCACCCGGATTGTTCCGTCCGTCCCCACCGCCGCAAGGCGCCAGCAAACGACGACCGGCCTGGTCGCCGCCCTTCCTCCGCCTGAACCGGGAGGAACGGCGCCGCGAGC
>JAXDKI010000390.1:0-4372 GCA_034667245.1 Thermomicrobiales bacterium
TCCTCGGAGTGGTGGGTGGGCTGTTCCTGCTGTTCCTTGCCTGGCGGACGTTCCGTGCCGTACCCGGGGAGGCGGCGGCCAACGGGGCGGGGCGACGGGGCGGGCTTGGCGGTGCCTACGTCTCCACGCTCGGGCTCACCCTCACGAACCCGATGACGATCTTGTCCTTCGCGGCGCTCTTCGTTGGCCTGGATGTGACCGGTGCGGGTGCGGTCGATGCCGGCCTGCTGACCGTGGGGGTCTTCCTGGGGTCGGCCGCCTGGTGGGTCGTGCTGGTGAGCGTCGTCGGGGCGCTCCGGTCGCGGGTCACGCCGACCGTCCTGCGCCGGGTCAACGTGGCGTCGGGGCTGTTGATCGGGGCGTTCGCGTTGGTGGCGCTCGGGTCCGCGCTCGTCGGGTGAGGGCGGGGACGGAAACGGCGGGCGGCCCCGAGGGGACCGCCCGCCGAAATGCACGCGCGAGGCGTGGGTCAGGACGCCATGGCTACGGCCCGATGACCACGTTGGTCGCCGATGCCGGGTTCGGCGTGAAGTGCGACGAGTTCGCGGTCGTGTAGTACCCGGCTTGGAGGGTCTCCAGCGAGGGGTAGGTCTGGACCTTGAATGACCCGGCACTCAGGCCGATCATCAGGTACGTGCCATCGGTCTCGGTGAAGGCGTAGCCGCTGCTGTTGGTCGACGTCGCATAGATGAATGCGAAGTCAAGCGGTGCCCCCGTTGGGCCGGTGATCTTGCCGGCGATGGTGTAGCCGTTCGGGAGCTTGATATTGATCCCGGTCTTGCTGGGACCGACGGCGATCCCGGTGGCACTCCCGGCCGCGGGCGTGAATCGGTTGGTGTTGGCCGTCGTGTAGTAGCCGCTCTGGAGGTTCATGCCGTACGGCGGCGAGACGGACAGGATCTGGCTGCCCGTTGCGAGGCCGCGGATGATGTACTTGCCGGCTGCGTCCGTGCTGGCGTCGCGGTAGTTATTGCCGCTGCTCGCCGTGATGTAGGCGTCAGCGAGCGGCGTGCCCGCGGTGTTGGTGATGGTCCCCGAGATCGTGTGCCCGGTCGCGATCTTGATGTTGACGCCGGTCTTGTGCGGTCCGACGGTCAGGACGGTGGCGCCAGCTGCCGAGGACGTGAAGCGGTTCGCGTTGGCGGACGTGAAGAAGCCGTCCATGTAGACGGAGCTCGAGTCAGGCCCGAGGCTGAGCTTGTAGTTGCCGGCCGCCAGGCCCTTGACCTGGTACTTGCCGGCTGCGTCCGTCGCCACCTCACGCGAATAGCTCGCCGTATACGCCCGGACCGAGACCCCGACCAGCGCGACGCCGGTCGTGTTCGTGATCGTGCCGCTGATCGTGAACCCGACGGGGATCTTGATGTTGGCCGTCTTGTTCGGGCCCACGGCGATGTTCGAGGCCGACGCCGGCGCGATGACGAATCGATTCGCGTTGGCGGTCGAGTAGAAGCCGGTCAGGTAGCTGGTGTTGCCAGACGGCGAAACGGCCAGCTTGTAGGCGCCCGCCGCGAGGCCGCGAACCGTGTACTTGCCGGTGGCGTTGGTGGTGGTGCTGTCATTGGACACGCCGAACGCCGAGACCGAGACGTTCGGGATCGGCGTCCCACCGGTGCTCGTGATCGTGCCCGTGATCGTGTAGCCAGACGGCAGCTTGATATCGATGCCGGTCTTGTTGGGGACGGTTGGGCTGACCGCCACCTTCGTCGCCGACGCCGCCGCCACGGTGAAGTGGCTGGCATTGGCGGTCGTGTAGTAGCCGTCCACGAGGTTCTTCGTCGACGGGGCGAGGACCTGGACGGTGTACGAACCCGCGACCAAGCCGAGGATCTTGTACTTGCCGGTGCTGTCGGTCTGGGCAGAGCCGGACCCGATCGTCGAGTAGGCGAAGATGCTGGCGTTCGGCAGGACGGCCCCGACGTTGTCGCGGATCGTGCCCGCGATCGAGTACGCGTTCGGTACCTTGATGTTGATATTCGTGGCGTTCGCTGCCTGGGCGGTCGGGGCCACAAGCATGGCGAACACGACGGCCATCACGGCCGCGAGTCGGAGGCTCAGGCCCCGCTTGCGGGGCACGACCTGGTACGACGAGGACATGGGCGACTCCTCTTGCTGCATGGGACTGACGGGTCCCCCGATCACTCGCCAAGACGCATCGCCGAGGCCCAACGGGCGGCATCGACGATGTCCATGCGAACGCTGGCGGAACGTTCGCATGTCGCCGTTACAAGTCCGTTGGGGCGGTTCCGGGCTTCCCCCCCGGTGAAGCCGCGCCGCCGGCCGGCCGCTAGTCTAGCCCGCCGGAAGGCCGATCCGACACGTGAATCTCGAGCGTTTTCCGACGCGCGAGGCGTCCGAGTTCGGAGCAGCCCGCTGTGACCGTAGACTGCGGCACCATGAGCGAAGACACGCCGCCGATCGACGGCGGCTTACCCGATCCGGCGGTCGTCCAGGCGCGTGCCGTGCGGTTGTCGACGGGCGTGGTCGCGCCGTTCTCCGCCACGTTCAAATCGCTGGCCCGTGGCTTCGGCGCAAGTGCAGGTCTGGGCCTCATCGTCGGCCTGATCAGCCGTGAGCCGATCGTCGGCGCTGGTGTCGGCCTCCTGTTGTCACTCGCTTCTGTGCTCGTCATCTGGCGGCCATTCACCGGCGCCCCCTTCATGCGCGCTGCAGAGCTCTACTACGACCACGACTGTCACGAGCGTGCGGAGTGGCGGGCTGAGACCGGGACGCCGATGCCGCGCGGCCTCAAGGCATTCGATGCGTGGCTGACGGCCAACCCGGCAGCGCCCGAGCGGGCGTCGCTCCTTTTACCCCTTGGTCGCCTCGGCGAGGCAGACAGCGCGATCGATGCGATGGAGCCGGCCACACCAGGGGACACCTTCGGCGTCGAGATCCTTCGCAAGACGCGGATGATGCTGGCCGGCGAGAGGCCGGACCTCAAGCCGCTCCATGAGACCTGGCCATCGCTGCCGGATCCGCGGGAGCGACGCCACAAGCGCGAGTGCCTGGCGTTGCTCGATGCGCAGCTTGCCGTAGACGATGGGCGCGACCCCATCGATGTCCTGGCGACCGCACGAGGCGAGATCGACGGGGTCCATTGGGAGATGCGAGCCCCGGCACTGATGGCGAAGTGGTCCGTCCTGGCGGTCCTGCTCGTTGGGGCCACCACCCTGATCACGGCCGCTCTCGTCGGTTGGTGAGCTAGGAGCCAAGCCCGATCCGTCAGGCTGTCGCCTCGTTGGCGACCTTTCCCTGCTGCAGGATCCGGATGGGGTTGCCGAAGGGATCGCGGATGCTCATGTCCGTGCCATAGAAGTGGTCGGTGGGCTCCTGGGTAAAGTCGGTCACGCCGCGTGCCTTGAGGGTCTCGTACAGGGCCCGGGCATCGTCCGTGATGAAGACGAGCCCGCCCAGGGCGCCCTTGGTGATCAGCTCACGGAGCTGCGCAGCGGTCGCTTCGTCGTGCAGGGGCGGGCCTGGCTGCTCCAAGGAGACCTCGGTCTCCGGGTTGCCGGGAACGCGCACCGTCAGCCAGCGGTAATCACCCTGTCGGACGTCATTGCCGACTTCGAGTCCGAGCTTGTTGACGTAGAAGTCGAGCGCCTCCTCCTTGTCGAGGACGTAGATGGACGCGACGTTCAGCCTGTTGATCATGGCGATCCCCTTTTGTGCCAGTTGCTTGGGGTGGGGTCCCGATCCTAGGACGCTCCCGCGCCGGCGGCTTCTCCAAACCTGCTCGATCGCATCGTCAGCCCGCCGCGACCCGCGGTCGCATGGCCGCCAGTTGGACGCAGTGCGGCGCGACGATCGGCCCGTGCCCCTGGCGATAACCCGACGGCGTCTCGCCGACGATCTCGTGGAACATGCGGCTGAAGGTCCCCAGGCTGGTGAAGCCGACATCGAGGCAGATGTCCGTCACGCTGCGGTCGGTCTCGCGCAGCAGGAACATCGAGCGCTCCACCCGCCGCCGCTGCAGGTACCGGTGCGGCGTCTCCCCGAAGACGGCGCGGAAGCTCCGGCTGAAGTGTGCCTGCGAGACATGGGCCACGGCGGCCACGGTGCGGACATCGAGCGGCTCGGCGTAGGCACGGTCCATCGCGTCCCGCGCCCGGAGCAGGCGCCGGTTGGCGTCCTCTACCGCGCGGCTCACGCCGCGATCACACCACGGACGGCCGACGAGCTCAGACGTGCACGCCGCGGTCGGCCAGCCAGGCGATCGGGTCGACGCGCTCGCCGTCCTCACCACCGCGGTGCACCTCGAAGTGCAGGTGCGGGCCCGTGGACTGCCCGGTGTTGCCCAGGAGCGCGATGGTGTCGCCGGCCTCCACGTAGTCGCCGGGCGCGACCGCGATGGAGTCCATGTGGCCGT
>JAXDKI010000391.1:0-5048 GCA_034667245.1 Thermomicrobiales bacterium
CCGGGATTCAGAGCCGCTCGTAGGACTGATACAGGTCCAACGACGCCGGAAATCGACGAACCCCGAGAAATCGCTGGCCCACGGTGCTTCCCGCCGGAGGCAATAGCGAGATCACGATTAGAATGCCGGCGAGCGCGGCGGGTTTGGCGACAGCGGCGTTTGACGTTCACGGCGACGCGCTACGCTCGATACCGCCGCGGGGCTCCCAGAGGGGGGAGCCGCGCCGGCGTAAGGGAAGGACTGCGCAATGCAGCGCACCACCGACCAGTTTCAACTTGTCGAAGAGTCTCAGCGAACGCTCCAAGCGAAGATCGCCACGAATCTGCGAGAGGCCATCGTGCGCGGGCAGATGCGCCCCGGCGAACGCCTCCGGACCGAAGAGATCGCGCGGCAGTTCGGGGTCAGTCGCATTCCGGTCCGGGAAGCGCTTCATAGCCTCGTCGCCGAAGGGTTCGTCACGCTCAGTCCGCAGCGGGGTGCCTTTGTCGCGGAACTCTCGGTCGAGGACATCGAGGAGATCTATCTGCTACGGCGTCTGCTCGAACCCGTGGCGGCCAGACTGGCGACCGGCAATCTGACGCCCGAGCTCATCGATCGGCTCGTGAAGATCGTCGAGGAGATGGAGCGATCGGAACACGATCAATCTCGGTGGATGGATCTCGATCGGTCGTTCCATCTCACGCTCTATAGTGCCAGTGGTCAGCCTCGCATGTACCAGATGATCAAGCAGCTCAGGTCGAACAGCGAACGCTACTCGGCAATCTATATTTCCTCGCCTCAGTACATGCCGGGCGCACGCATGCGGCATCGGGAGTTGCTCGAGGCCTACCTCCGTGCGGACGCGGACCTCGCCGAGCAGCGTACGCTGCAGCACCTCAAAGAGATCGAGCAATTCTTCATCTCGGAGCTTCGGGCGAAGATCCAAGCCGAGGCCAATGAGCCCGTCTCACGCCGATGAACAAACGAGCGCAACGCCTCACCCGCCCTGGCGAAGGGGCGACAGCGCCATGCACTGTCCGGCTGGCAACATTGGCGAACGGACAGTGCGAGCATGCGCTGGCTCGTGGCACAGCACATCAACGTCGTCGAGAAGTTGAAGGCGGCGATTGAGACGAGACACACCGAGCAGGAGACGATGCGGTAGCACCAGGGAGATCGGCCGACCACTCACATCTCAGCCGGGAATCGTTGGGCTGGACATGTCCATCCGATGTGAGCGCTGGCCCGGCCAACAGAGGGTGTGAGTGGCACGATCGTGGACACAACCACGACGCCACGTCGTGCCCGACGTCGCCAATCGAGTAACGAGCACCGGGACGCCCCGCGATTACACGCGCGTCTGCGTCGTTTGCGCTGATCCTTCCGGAAGGAGGATGGCACCGAGCATCTGTGGCACCTCTTCGGCGGGCAGCGGAGAGGAGAGGAGGAAGCCCTGAGCGAGGTGGACGCCGAGGGCGCACGCCTGTTCCAATTGGGACTCGGTCTCGATTCCCTTGGCGACCACATCCAAGTCCAACTCGCGGCCGAGCTGAACCACGGCGCGCACGATCGCCGCCTCGGTGTGCCCACCCGCCAGACCCGCCACGAACGAGCGGTCCAGCTTGAGTGCGTCGACCGGGAGCCGGCGCAGGTAGCCAAGGCCGGCGTACCCGATGCCGAAGTCGTCGAGCGCCACCCCAACACCGAGGGACCGGACCCCCCGCAGTGCCGCCAGCGCGTCGTCGAGGTCGTCGATGAGCCCGCTCTCGGTCACCTCCAACTGGAGTGCTTCGGGCTCGAGACCGGCCGCGTCGAGCGCCGTGCGGACCACCGCGATGAAGCTATCCTCACGCAGTTCGCGGGCCGAGACGTTGACGCCGACGACCAGTGGTGGCGTGTAGGCCGACAACGCTGATCGCCAGATCTGCGCCTGTCGGCATGCCTCCATGAGGACCCACCGGCCGAGCGATGGGAGAAGGCCGGACTCCTCCGCGAGCGGGAGGAACGCATCGGGTGGCAGGAGGCCACGGATCGGATGGTCCCAGCGGAGCAGCGCCTCGACCGCCGTGACCTGACCCGTCGCAAGCCGGACCACCGGTTGGTAATGCAGGCGCAGCTGCCCATCGCCGATCGCTCGGCGCAGGCCGGCCTCCAGGTCCAGGCGTGCCCACGAGGCAGCGTCCATGCCGGCGTCGAACTGGACGCAACGGGCTTTTCCCTGCCGCTTCGCCCGGTACATTGCCACGTCCGCTCGCCGCAGCAGTTCCGCGGCGTCGTCTCCCGGCTCCGCGATAGCGATGCCGATGCTCGGGGTGGCGATCACCTCCCGTTCTGCTAGTCGGACCGGCGGGCGCAGTGCCGCCATCACGCGCTCGGCGACAATCGATGCCTCCCGCCCGTCGCCGAGGTCCTCCAGCAGGAGCGTGAATTCGTCGCCGCCAAGCCGGGCGACGGTGTCTCCCTCACGCACGCAACGGCTCAGGCGGCCGGCCACGGCAACGAGGAGTTCGTCGCCGGCTTCGTGGCCCAGGGTGTCATTGACCACCTTGAAATCGTCGAGGTCGACGAACAGCACGGCGACTCGTCTGCCGCGCCGCGCCGCGCGTGAGAGGGCCTGGCTCAGCCGGGCGGCCAAGAGCGCCCGGTTTGGCAGTCCGGTCAAGGGATCGTGTGTCGCCTGGTAGGCCAGACGTTCTTCGAGCTGCTTGCGGGCGGTGACATCGAACAGGATGCCCTGCCAAACGTCCACGTCGTCTGCCCGTTCCAGTCGAACTGCCTCAACCCCCACCCAGATCCAGCTCCCGTCCTTCCGCCGGTGCCGATACTCGGCGCGGAACGGTTCGCCGGTCCCGACAGCGGTGGCGTTGGCGGCGAGCACTCGCTCCCGGTCGTCCGGGTGAACCCAGGCAGCCCACGCCGGATAGGCCACTGTGTACTCCGCCCGCGTGAAGCCGAGGACCATCTCGACCCGCGGGCTCACGTAGCGCAACCGGGTAACGCCTCCGCTAACTTCCTCGACAAAGACGACCGCAGGCAGTTGCTCGACGAGGGCGCGGAAACGGGCCTCGGCGGCGCGCAGGCCGTCTTCCGCCAGTCGGCGTTCGGTCACGTCGCGCACCACCGCCAGCACTTCGTCTTCGCCACAAGCGGCGAGACGCGCCTCGAACACCCTGCGCTCCCCCCCCAACTCCAGCGCGTACTCCAGGCACTCGACCCCGCGGCCGTCGATCGCTCGCTCGATCGCCGTCATCAGCGGGACGGCAACCTCCGTGGGCACCACGTCGGCGATGGTCTTGCCGAGGAACGTGTCGGGCGTCACGGCGTGATCGGCCGAGCGGTGCGCTTGGACGTCCAAGTACGTGCCCCGGCGATCGAAGCGGAATGTCAAGTCTGGGATGGCATCCAGGAGGGCGCGCTGGCGCGCCTCACTCTGTCGAAGCGCCTCCTCTGCCCTGCGACGTTCCGTGACGTCGCGGGAGATCCCCACCAGTCCCGTTACGCGCCCGTCGGCGTCCTTGATGGGCACCGTACTGGTCAAGCACCAGGCCGTTCCGGCCGCGTCCTGCGGCTCTAGCCGATTGAGGAGCGGCATGCCAGTGGCGACCACCTCCTGTTCGTCAGCGGTGAATGCGCGGGCCAGGTCCTCCGGGAAGAACTCGAAGTCGGTCTTGCCGACCAGGTCGGCCGGATCCTCCTGACCCAGGAAACGAGTGACCGTCCAGTTGGCGCGAACAAAGCGAGAGGCGGCATCTTTGACGTAGAGGAAGTCGGGAACGTGCTCCATGAGGGTCCGCAGGATGTCGCGCTCGGCGGCAAGCGCGGCTTCGGTCTCCTTGCGGGCGGTGACGTCTCGCGAGTTGGCGACGATCCCTGTAACCTCGGGGTCGGCGAGCCGGTTGGCGGCGGCGACCTCCAGCCAACGGACCGAGCCGTCGCGATGGCGCACCCGAACCTCGAACGTGTCGACGGTGCCGGGACGTTCGGCGAGCCGGTTGAAGAAGGCGCGGGTCAGATGGGCATCCTCCGGGACGTCGATCTCAGCCGCGTGGAGGCCCAGGAGTTGGTCTGGGGCATACCCAAGGATCCGCTCGCAGGCCGGGCTGACGTAACGACGGACACCGTCCGCGTCCAGCACCGAGACCATATCCCAGCCGTGCACTAGGAGGGCACGAAGCCACGCCTCGCTCCGGCCTTGGTCGTCCTCCGCTTGAGCGAACGCGGCGAGTTCGCCAGCGCGCCGCTCGGCAACGGCGAGGCGGGTGGCGAGCTCGTCCGTGGTGAAGGGCCTGGCCAAGAAGTCGGAGGCGCCTGCGGCCAGGGCCTCGGCTAGAGCGTCGGTGTGCGCGTCCCCTGCCAGCACGAGGACCACGGCGAGACGTCCGCCGGGAGCGGCCCGCAGCCGGCGGCACAGCGCCAGCCCGTCGCCATCGGGCAATCTCCGGTCGAGAACGACCAGGGGAAACGGCTCCCGGGACCAGGCGGCCCAACCGGCCTCCAGATCGCCGCAGACCACCACGTCGTGCCCCCGCGCGGCGAGGACGCTGGCGAGCGTCTGGCGCAACTCCTCGGAGTTTTCGACGACCAGGGCACGTAAGGATCCGCTCGGGGCGGTGTGGAAAGCTGTCATCGATCAGCGGCCTGCACGAAACGCCTACGCGCCCGAATGCGGACTCAATACTCCTATGCTGACCGACAACGGATTCGGCGTCCATCGCCACCGGTAACCCGTCGGTCCTAGGTTCTATGCACGTACTTTTAACGGGGTGAGCCAATCGATGGTTCCCGTTCGATCGGCAACGTCTCATTCCCGCTATCCGAGGACGATTGCGCCAAGTTTGTCGATCTTTTTCGACAGATCAAGCGATGGATTCGAGTCCCGCCATGGGAGGACGTTGTTGGGCGAGAGGCTGACGAGCGCGCGGCGAATGAACGGGGGATGAGAACGACGTCGGCACGTCGGGACAGGGAACTCCCGGACCCACCGCGTCCTCGATATCGGGCCGACGTTTGCCATCTCTTGGTCTGGACAGACGACGTTACGACCGCGAGCGGGGATCGAGCGCGTCGCG
>JAXDKI010000392.1:0-18394 GCA_034667245.1 Thermomicrobiales bacterium
CACGGAACGCCGATTCCTGAGCGGTCGGCACCGCGGCCGCCTTTCTGGGACGTGATGGGCGGGATTGTAGCGAGAACCAGGGATCCACGCGTCGAGCCTGTCCGTCCCTGGGTGGCTGATCGGCGACGGCGGGCAAACTTTCTCGTAATCGGTTCTTATACTGGACAAACAGACCCCTTGTGTTCGGTATTGGGACATGCTAGAGTCCCGCTGTCGACGTCAACGAGTTTTCTGGGGGTTGTGAGTTTCTCACCGAAACAGATGCGCCGTGCTGCGCCAGCGCACAATGCACGGGCGTTACTTCCCTACCCTCGCGCATGTTGTTACCTGCAGTACTGCGGGCAGAGTACCCGCTAAGGAGGAGCAACCGATGACCTCGCGGGAACAAGTCCGGGAACGACGGGAACTGATGCAAGCGGCGTTGGGGGGTCGCCTGACGCGCCGCGACGTGATGAAGCGGGGGGCGGCGCTCGGTCTTGCCGGCTCCGCGCTGGCAGGATATGGCGCGCTTGCGCCGAGACTCGCCGGGGCGCAAACGCCGTCCGGCAAACTCCTCTCCTGGGCACCGTCAGGTCAGCGCTGGGAGCTGCCGCAACGAGCGGTCTACGAACTGTTCAAGCAGAAGTTCCCCGACATCGAGATCGAATGGGTCGCGGAACCGATCGCCGACTACATCCCCCGCACCGTGATCGAGATGTCCGCCAAGTCGGACAAGTACGACATCCTCCACAACGACTACCAGGTCGTGCCGCAGCTGATCGCTCTCGGTTCCCTCGAGCCGATCGATCCCTACCTGGACAGGGACCCTGAGTTCAAGGCCGACCTCCTCGCCGACGTGCCCGAGAACGTCATGGACCTCTACCGCGACAAACCGCTCGCCCAGGGTGGCGCGCTCTATGGCCTTCCGCCCGACAGCAACTGCCAGCTCCAGTACTACCGCGCCGACATCTTCGAGCAGGCGGGCGTCAAACCGGCCGAAACCTGGGAAGACGCGGTCGCGATCGCGGGCGAGCTCAACAAACAGACCGGAACGACCCTCAAGCGCGGCCTCTTCGCCGGCACCGTCTTCATCACCATCCTCCGCTGCTACGGCGGCGACTGGTTCGACAAGATGGAGAAGGGCGCGTTCAACCCGACCCTCAACACCGAAGCCGGCGCCAGCGCGCTCGACATCATTGTGAAGCTGAAGCCGTCGTTGGAAGACAGCTCCCTGAACGCCAGCGACGACGAGTCGAACCCGGCGATGGCGAACGGGACCTGGACCTACGCCCCCGTCCAGTGGGGCGGCACGACGATGAACGACCCCAACTTCACCGAGTTCGCCGACGTCTGGAAGCAGGCTCCCGTGCCCGCGGGCGGAGCCAACGGCAAGCACGCCCCGCACATGGGCGGCCTCGGTCTGGTCATCCCGGCCTTTTCGAAGAACAAGGATGCCGCCTGGGAGTTCGTCAAGTTCTGCGGCTCCGGCAACAAGCAGGACCCGGCTATCGGTAAGGCCTGGGTCGAGGGGACCGGCCAACCTGCCCGCGCCTCCCTCCTCCAGGAGTACTCCAGCGTCCGCGCCCACTTCCCAGCGCTCCAGCAGTCCATGCCGACCGCCGTCCGCTACCCACCACTGCCCGAGACGGCCGCCCTCTACGAGGCGGTCGGCACCGAAGTCGCCGCCGTCGTCACCGGCGAGAAGGACGCGGAAGGCGCGCTGAAGGACATGGAAGCCGCCGTCAAGCAGATCATGTCGGACGCGGGGTACTACAGCTAGCCACGAGTTTCGAGCTTCGAGCTTCGAGTCGGGATCCTAGATAGACAGGCCACGCTGCGGCCTGCAGTCAGGGAATCAGACCTCGAAGCTCGAAGCTCGAAGCTTGAAGCTCAAATCGCCTATGGCCACAACTGTTCAACCGGTGACAATCGACCGTCCGCGGACCGGGTTACGCGCCTGGGTTCGGCAACCGCGTTCCGAGAAGGGGGCGGCGACGCTCCTGCTCCTGCCGAGCCTCGCCTTCCTCGTCGCGATGACCGTCATCCCCACCGTCTATTCGCTCTGGCTCTCGATGCGCCAGTACAACCTGTCGCGGCCGGATCTCGCCCACTGGGTCGGCCTGCGCAACTACCAGCAGCAGCTTCAGGACGACCTTTTTTGGAAGGCGCTGAACGTCTCGCTGACGTTCACGGTCTCCGTCCTCGTGCTGGAGTTCGTGCTCGGTTTTCTGATCGCGACCCTGCTCGACCGCAAGATGCGGGGGATGGGCTTCGTTCGTACCCTCTTCGTCATTCCGGTCTTCGCTTCGCCTGTCGCGATGGGACTGACCTGGCGCTACATGTATCAACCGGGGTATGGACTGATCAACTTCGTTCTGGAAGCCGTTGGCTTACCACGGGTCAACTGGCTGGCAAGCGTCGACTGGGCCATGCCGGCGGTCGTGATCGTCGACGTCTGGCAATGGACGCCGTTTGTCGCGTTGATTCTTCTCGCCGGCATGCAATCGATCTCGACCGAGATCGCCGAGGCCGCCGAGCTCGACGGGCTGACCAAATGGCAGTACATGATGCGGATGGTGATCCCGTTGATCCGCCCGGTCGTCGTCGTGATCGGCCTGATTCGCCTCATCGACGCGCTGAAGACCTTCGACCTGATCTACATCATCACCCGCGGCGGTCCGGGGACCGCGACCTACAGCTTACCGCTGCACGCCTATTCGATCGGATTTGCCTCGTTCCTGATGGGCAAGAGCGCCGCGATCGCCTGGATCATCGTCATCGTCATCAACATCTTCACGATCGTCTTCTTGCGCATCCTGGCAAAGGACCAGGCGTGATGCGGCGACCAGGTATCAAGCCCAACGGGCAGGGGGTGGTCGGGTGACGACAGCCCCATCGGCCGGATTGCGACCGGCACGCGTGATCGTCAACACGTTGACGGTCGGGTTGGTGCTCGTCTGGCTCTTCCCGATCTACTGGATCTTCTTGACTTCGCTGAAGACCCCGAAAGAGATCAACAAAAAGACGCCGACGTTGCTCTTCGAGCCGACACTGGAGAACTACCGACACCTCTTCGACGAGTTCCACTTCGCCCGCATTTTGAAGAACAGCACCATCATCGTCGGCCTGACCACCGCGATCGTGATGGTCCTGGCGCTCCTCGCGGCCTATGCCCTGGCCCGCATGAACGTGCCCGGCGGCAAGCACATCGCACTCTGGATGCTCTCGCTCCGCTTCATGCCGCCGATCGCGGTCGTGATCCCCTTCTTCATCACCTGGCAGAAGCTCCACCTGACCGATACCCACCTGGGACTCGTCCTGATCTACGTCGCCTTCAACCTCCCCTTCGCGATCTGGATGCTCCGCGGCTTCCTTGTCGAAGTGCCGCGCGATCTCGACGAAGCGGCCACCCTCGACGGTCTCGGTCACCTGGCGATCATCCGCAAGATCATCCTCCCGGTGATCGCGCCCGGCGCCGCGGTGACGGCGATCTTCACCTTCGTCTTCGCCTGGAACGAGTATCTGATGGCGCTCGTCCTCACCAGCCACGAGGCGACGACCGTGCCCGTCACCGTCTCCAAGTTCATCCAGGCGTACTCGATCCTCTGGGGCGACGTCGGCGCCTCGGCGGTGATCGAGCTGGCGCCGATGCTCGTCGTCGTCTTCCTCCTCCAGCGCCACATCATGCGCGGCATCACACTGGGGGCGGTCAAGTGAGGCGAAGAGGCGGGCAGACGGCGAGACGGCGAGAATTGAATCGGGGTCAACCCCGAGGGGTATTGAGATGACGGTCGTCCTCACGGACATCACCAAGGCCTACGGGACACAGCACGTCGCGGTCAAGGATCTCGACCTTGACATCAAGGATGGCGAGTTCTTCACCCTGCTCGGTCCCTCCGGCTGCGGCAAGACGACGACCCTGCGGATGATCGCCGGTTTGGAGCAGGTCACCAACGGCACGATCGCCATCCACGGGCGAGATGTGACGCACGTCCCGGCGCGGCTTCGCGACGTGGCGATGGTCTTCCAGAGCTACGCGCTCTATCCCCACATGACCGTCCACGAGAACCTGGCGCTCAACCTCAAGGTCAAAGGGCTGCCGAAAGCCGAGGTCGAGCAGCGCGTCCAACAGGTCGCCACGATGCTCCGGATCGATCAGGTGCTCAAGCGCAAACCGGGCCAGCTCTCCGGCGGCCAGCGACAACGGGTTGCCCTCGGTCGCGCCATCGTCCGCCGCCCGAACGTCTTCCTCATGGACGAGCCGCTCTCCAACCTCGACCTCAAGCTGCGCGAGGAGACGCGAACCGAGCTCAAGAAACTCCACGAGGACCTCAGAATCACCACCGTTTACGTCACCCACGACCAATCCGAGGCGCTGGTTCTCTCCGACCGCATCGGCGTCATGAACGACGGGCGGCTCCTTCAGGTCGGCGGCCCACACGAGGTCTACTCCCGTCCGGCCGATGTCTTCGTCGCGCGCTTCATCGGCAGTCCCTCGATCAATCTGCTCGAGGCGCGCCTGCACCGCGACGGCGACGGACTCTGGGTCGACGTGTCAGTCCCTGGTGGAGCCGGATTGCGCCACCGTCTTCCCGACGCGATTGCCCGTGCCCTCAGCAATGGTCATGCGCACGACGCGCTGACGCTTGGTATCCGTCCCGAGGACTTTCTCATCCGGCGTAGCAGCGCCCCGGGCCGGCTCGCCGCCTCCGTCGACTTCATCCAGCCGATGGGCGCGATCAGCTACGCCATTCTCCGTCTCCCCGGCGGCGACGCCGTCATCCGCGAACGTGACCATCTGATCGCCGCGACCGACCCTGACGACCCCATCGAACGCGGCACGCAGGTCTGGCTGGAACCTCGGAGCGACCGAATTTGCTTGTTCGACCAGCAGACCGGTCGTGCAGTGGGATGAGGTGAGCGCATCGAGACACGATCATCGCCTTTGTAACCCTGAATTCCGCGGCTGTTCACCACCATTAGAGGAGCACTCATGCCCGTACGTATCGGCATCGACACCGGCGGTACGTTTACCGATCTGATCGGCGTCGACGAAGCGACGAATCGCCTCGTCATCGCCAAGACCCCCTCGACCCCGCGCCGGCCGGTCGAGGCGGTGATGAACGCGATCGAGAACTCCGGCGTCACCAACGACGCGATCGCCGCGCTCAGCATCGGCACCACCGTCGCGACGAACGCGCTGCTCACCCGTCGCGGCGCCAACGTCATCTACGTCACCACCGCCGGCTTCGAGGACATCCCCCACATCCAGCGGATGAACCGAAAACTCCACTTCTCCCTGAAGTGGCGCAAGCCGAAACCCCTCGTCGAGCGGCGGAACTGCCTCGGCGTCGCCGAACGCCTCGACTTCCACGGGCGCGTCCTGATCCCCCTCGAAGTCGCGACACTCGAAGCGCTGGCCACCGACATTGAGGCGCGCCGTACCGAGTACCCGGAGGGGAGTCTCGCGATCGCCGTCTGCCTCCTCTTCTCCTACGTCAATCCCGATCACGAGCTGCGGCTGCGCGACTTCCTCCGAAATCGGTTCCCGGACATCCCGGTCTCCCTCTCGCACGAGGTCGCCCCGATCTGGCGCGAGTACGAGCGCGGCAGCACCGTCATCGCCGACAGTTACGTCAAGCCGATCATGCAGGAGTACGTCTCCACGACCCGCGATGCGCTGGAGGCCGAACACCTCCAGATGCCGTGGTCCCTAATGAAGTCCAACGGCGGCAAGACGACCGCCGAGTCGGCCGAGGCGGAGCCGATCAAGCTGCTCCTGTCCGGTCTCGCGGGCGGGATCATCGCCGGCCACTACTTCGGGCAGCTCCTTGGTCTCGACAACCTGGTCACCCTCGACATGGGCGGCACCAGCTGCGACGTCGGGTTGATCCGCGGCGGCAAGATCGGCTACTCGACCAACTTCGAGATCGAATTCGGCCTGCCCGTCGCCACGCCAACGATCGACCTGACCACGATCGGCGCCGGTGGCGGCAGCATCGCCTGGATCGACAAAGGCGGTCTCCTCCGGGTCGGTCCCCAGAGCGCGGGCGCCGATCCCGGTCCGGTCTGCTACGACGCCGGCGGCACGGAGGTGACGGTCACTGACGCCAATCTCGTCCTCGGCCGCCTCAACCCCGGCTACTTCCTCGGGGGCAAGATCGGGCTCAACGTCGCCAAGGCCGAGCAGGCGCTGACCCAACTCGGTGAGCGCCTCGGACTCGACAAGCACGCGGCCGCGCAGGCGGTGGTCGACATCGCCAACGAGAACATGGCGAACGCGATCCGCGTCCTCTCGATCGACCGCGGACTCGACCCGCGCGAGTTCGCGCTCGTCGCCTTCGGCGGCGCCGGTCCGCTCAGCGCCTGCGACATCGCCACCAAGATGGGCATGACCAAGGTCGTCGTCCCGGTCTACCCCGGTCTCACCTCCGCCTTCGGCGCCCTGATCGCCGAGCCGAAGGTGAACAAGGTCTGGAGCAAGCACTTCCGCTCCGACTCCACCGACGCCGAGACGGTCGACCGCCACCTGAAGGACCTGGTCGCCGGAGTCATCACCGAGCTCCGCGCCGAGGGGTTCGCGGGCGAGCCGACGGTGAGCCGCTCGGTCAGCATGCGCTACTGGGGCCAGAACTACGAGCAAGACGTCCCGATGCCCGACGGTGAGGTCACCCCCGAGCTGCTCGACCGCACGCTGGACGAGTTCCATCGCGTCCACGAACAGTTCTACGGCTATTCGATCAGCGGTGAGACGATCGAGTTGATCCGCTTCAACGTCGAAGCCACCGGCCACACCAGCATTCCCTCGCTCCCGTCGCTCCCGACGAACGGCCATGCGCCGACGCCCACACCGACGACCCGCCCCGTCTTCTTCCAGGGTCACGGCGTCGTCGATTGCCCGATCCTGCAGCGAGATGACCTGCCGGCCGGCTTCCGCTTGACCGGTCCCGCTATCGTCGAGGAGGTCGTCTCGACTACGCTGGTCCATCCCGGCCAGCGACTCGACGTCCATCCAACCGGGGTCATGACGATTACGTTGTAGTCGCGCACCGCGTGCGCACCGACGAGGAACCTTCAGTCAAGGGAGAAGGCCGATGCCCACTCAACAACTCGAACAGATCGACTCCGTCACGCTCTCGGTCGTCAACAACGCGTTCGTCAACGTCTGCCGCGAAATGGGCACGGCGATGATGCGCACCAGCTACTCGCCGATCTTCAACGAAGGTCTCGATTTCTCCTGCATGATGTTCAACACCCGCGGCGACCTCATCGGTCAGGCGGAGTTCTGTCCGACGATGCTCGGTTCCTGCCAGTACGCGATGAAGTGGATGCTCGACGAGGTCGGGTTGGACGCCTTCGGACCGGGTGACGTCTACATCCACAACGATCCCTACCGCGGCCAAAACCACCTGCCCGAGCACCTCGTCGTCAAGGCCGTCTTCTGGGAGGGCAAACCGTGGGGATTCGTCGGCAACGTCGCCCACGTCGGCGAGGTTGGCGGCATGGCCCCCGGCTCCTTTGCCGCCGACGCGACCGAGGTCTACCAGGAAGGGCTTCGCCTGCCGCCGATCAAGATCATGGACGGCGGCGAGTACGTGCGCGACCTCTGGAAGGTGATCCTCTCCAACCACCGCACGCCCAAGACCTCCTGGGGCGACTACCACGCCATGATCGGCAGTCTCCACGTCGCCGAGGCGCGCGTCCTCGAACTCCTTGAGAAGTACGGCGGCGATTTCCTCTCCGCCGCCTCCGACCAACTCCTCGACTACTCCGAGCGCTTCATGCGGGCCGAGATCGCCGAGATGCCGGACGGCGTCTACTACGCCCAGGACTGCATGGAAGACGACGGCGTCACCGACAAGCCCTACTGGATGCGCCTCAAACTCACCATCAAGGGCGACGAGGCCATCTGCGACTGGCTCGATTCGGACGATCAGGCCCGCGGTCCGATCAACGCCACCTTCGTCGTCACCGCCGCCTCCTGCTACTCCGGCTTTCTCCACGTCATCTCGGACGACATCCCGATCAACTCCGGCGCCTATCGCCCGATCCGGATCGTGACGCGACCGGGAAGCCTGGTGAATGTCAAGCACCCCGGCCCGTCCGTCGGCGGCAACACCGAGACCCATCCCCACATCCAGAACGTCGTCCTCCGCGCGCTCGCCGGGGCGGTGCCCGATCGCATCTCGGCAGCCGAAGGCGCGTCGTCCTGCAACTTCCTCTTCGGGGGTTTCCACCCGGAATACGGCGACTACTACACGAATTACCACATCGAAGGCAGCGGGTGGGGCGGCACCGTCGACCACGACGGCAACGACGTGCTCTGTCCAAACAACGGCAACTGCCGCAACACCCCGGTCGAGATCCTCGAGACCAAATACCCCTTCGTCGTCAGCGAGTACAGAATCCGCAACGACTCGGCTGGCGCCGGCCGGTTCCGCGGCGGTCTCGCCAGCTCGCGCGTCTTCCGCGTCACGGCGCCCGAGATCACCATCAACGCGCTCTTCGACCGCACGAAGACGCAGGGGCCCGGCATCTTTGGCGGCGAACCGGGGACCAGCAGCGGCATCTTCATCAAGAAGAAGGGTGACACCGAGTTCCGCCGCTTCTCCGAGGTCTTCGGCACGGTCTCGGATTCGAAGTTCACCCGGGTGATCGTGACCGAGGGCGACGAGATCATGCTCAACTCGGCCGGCGCCGGGGGCTACGGCAACCCGCTGGAGCGCGCCCGCGATCTCGTCGAAGAGGATCTCCGTCAGGGATTCATCTCGCGCGACGCGGCGGTGAAATCGTACGGCTATCAGGGATAAGTCAAGGGAGAACCGATGTCTCGTTGGATCGAGAACGACGCCCAATGGTACGAGCAGCGCATGGTCCACTGCGCTGCCTGCGGCCGGCTCATCGCCAAGCACTTCCTGATCGCCGACGTTGCCGGCGAGCGCACGACCTTTTGCGGCGAGGGCTGCGAGCAGATCTACCGCGACTACGTCTTGACCGAGCGCGGTCGCGACTATCAGCGACCAGCGGACGTCATGGAGCAGTACCGGGAGTTGATGGTGCCCTAGCACCTCTCGTCTGGAGCAGATCGACAAGATGCCACACGCCGGGCAACGCAGCGAAGACCTGACGGGGCGCGTGGCGATCGTGACCGGAGGCAGTCGCGGGATCGGTCGAGCCGTCTCTCGGAAACTCGCCGATGCCGGCGCCAGCGTTGTCGTTGCCGCCCGCACTGCTGCCGACGCCGAACAGGTCGTCTCCGAGATCATCGCCGATGGTGGGATGGCCCGCGCCGAGCCCTGCGACGTCAGTGTCGCGGCCGAGGTCGAGCGGATGGTGAGCTCGACGCTGGATCGCTACGGACGGATCGACGTCGTCGTCAACAATGCCGGCATCTCGCCCGTCCACAAGGAACTCCAGGACCTGTCCGAAGCCGAGTGGGACTTGGTCCTGGCCGTCAACTTGAAAGGCGTGTTCCTGCTCTGCCGCGCGGTCGCCCCAACCCTGATCGAGCAGGGTGGTGGCGTCGTCATCAACATCGCCTCGATCGCCGGCGTCCTGCCTATCCCGCAGGAGAGCGCCTACATCGCGAGCAAGGCGGGCCTGATCGGTCTCACCCGGGCCCTGGCGTTCGACTGGTCGAAGTACGGCATCCGGGTCCACGCCGTCGCTCCCGGATACATCGCGACCGAGATGAACGCCGGCGTTCGCACCAAGGCCGCCGCCTATGAGGCGGCGTGGCAACGCACGGGCGGACCGCCGCCGGATGCCGACGAGGAAGCACGCCGCGCGGCCCGTGCCGTCGGCGGTGTCGTCGGTCGCACCCCGCTCGGTCGCTTCGGCACCCCCGAAGAGGTCGCCGAAGTCATCTGCTTCCTCGCCTCCGACCGGGCGAGCTACATGACGGGCGCGACCACCTATGTCGACGGCGGCTGGATCGTGGGCGAGCCACCCTCCGCCTGGCCGGGAGTGAGAATCTAGGTGTCGATAGTCGTCCCCGAACCGCTGCGCTCCAACTCATGAAGATCGGACTGTTCCTGACGCCGTGGCTCGAAGGCGGCGAGGGCGACGTTCCGCGCTGGAACGACGTGCTCGCCAAGGCCCGGCTCGCCGAGGCGGTCGGCTTCGACTCGATCTGGGTCTCCGATCACCTGCTGATGCGCTTCCCCGACGAGGCCCCCCGCGGCGGTTGGGAGGGGTGGTCCCTGGTCGCGGCGTTGGCCGCCGCGGTCGGCCGTGTCGACATCGGGACGCTCGTCCTCTGTACCACTTGGCGCAACCCCGCCCTGCTGGCGAAGATGGCCGACACGGTCGACGAGATCAGCAACGGTCGCCTCATCCTCGGGCTCGGCGCCGGCTGGCACGAGCCCGAGTTCCGCGCCTTCGGCTTCCCGTTCGACCATCCCGTCTCTCGCTTCGAAGAAGCCCTCGCGATCATCCATCCATTGCTGCGCACCGGCCACGTCGACTTTACCGGTCGGTTCTACGAGGCACGCGACTGCGAGCTGCGTCCGCGCGGCCCGCGGCGGGAGGGGCCGCCGATCATGCTCGGCGCCCTCGCCAACCGCCCGCGCCTGCTCCGCCTGACCGCGACCTACGCCGACATCTGGAACGGCTGGCTGCCCTGGGCCGACAACCACCACTCCGCAATCCCGCCGCTCCGCACGGCCGTCGATGAGGCTTGCCATGCCGCCGGCCGCGATCCGCGCACGCTCGCCCGCTCCGTCACGATCCAGATCGACTTTCCCGGTGGCCAGACCAACCGCGATCCGGGCTCCCATCCCCTCACCGGTACGCCCGAGGAGCTGGCCGAGGCGCTCCGCGGTTTTGCGCGCGAAGGCATCGACCACCTCCAGGTGCTCCTCAACCCCAACACCCCCACGGCGATCGAAGCCTTCGCCCCGGTGCTGACCCTTTTGCGGTAATGCCGAAGTGGGGCGACGCCGACGTTTACGCCAGGAACCCGCCGTCGACCACCAGCGTGTGGCCCGTCACGAAAGACGCGGCGTCGGAACAGAGCCAGACGACGGCCGCGGCGACCTCCTCCGGCTGACCGAGTCGTCCGGACGGGTTCTCGGCCACCATCGCTACCCCGAGCCGAGTCGCGCCCTCGCCGATTCGGCCAAGCATCGGCGTGTCGATCGCGCCCGGGCAAACGGCATTGACCCGGATTCCGTGCTGCGCGTACTGCCGCGCGGTCACCTGCGTCAGTCCGACGACACCGTACTTGCTGGCGACATAGGCCGGTAGCAGCGGCGGGAATCCCTTCAGTCCAGAGACCGAAGCGGTGTTCACGATCGCACCGCCGCGGCCGAGCATCTGCGCCAGCTCGTGCTTCAGGCACAACCAGACACCCGTCAGGTTGATGTCGATCACCCGGCGCCACTCCTCCTCACCGTAGTCGGCCGTCGCCGCGAGTTCCCCCTCGATTCCACCGTTGTTGTGCGCGCAGTCAAGCCGGCCGAACCGCGCGATCGTCGCCGCGACGAGCGCCTCGACCTCCTCACCGCGAGCGACGTCGGCGCGGACAAATGCCGCCTCTCCCCCTTCCGCGCGGATGAGCTCAGCCGTCTCCTCACCACGCTCGACCGCAACATCGGACACGACGACCCGCGCACCGGCCCGCGAAAACGCCAGTGCTGAGGCCCGCCCGATCCCCGACGCCCCACCCGTCACCAGAGCGACCTTGCCTTCCAACGCTCTCTCCATGCCCGACATCGACCCTCCCACCGCTCTTGTTAGCGACCGCTCACCACTAAACCTCGGCATCGTACCCGAGTCGCCCGCGTCGTTGGGCACGGACATCTATTAAGCGGTCTTCGCGGGACGGACTACCAGTCCGGGTTGCAGTCGGCTGTGACGCAACGTCACAGCCGGGACGCCGAAATTCGACTCATCTCAGTAGGTATCACAAAGGATGCCGCCGCCCCTGTGCGACGCGACGACGCTCTCATACTCGCCGGTGAGCCATCGATGAAGTCTCGGTACCACCGGAGCCTTGCGACCGGCCCTTCGAGATTCAGCCCGATCTAAGCGCCGGTCGGTGCTTGGCGACTCTCCATCGCAAAGCGACAAGGGCAGATTACCGCCTATGCATCGTACAGCTAAGCCGACAACTCGCTCGGTATCTGTTGCCGTACCAGATTGGCCCAATGCGCGTCGAACTCCGGGTCGCTATGGATGCGGATCACATCCCATGGAATCTCTACGTCACCCTCGGACGAAGGCGCAACGATATGAAACTCCTCGATGCGCAATGCCGACCAATTCGGACTCACTTCATCTCCGCCCAGGAGCACGGAAGCGGGTACTCGTGCGCGTCCTCCGTCGCCAAACTCGACGACAATGTCTCCGGAGTCATACGAGGCACGTACGATCAGCTGGTATTCGACCGTGTCCCAACGTTGCTTCAAATCCGTCGTCTCCTCCATTACCCTCGACGCTCCTCGTTGAGTTGCGCCCACGCGTCTTTGAGCGCTTATCAGATTCTCACGCAGCAACACCCATGCCGCCGCGGGCGGTTCCGGTCCAGCAAGCACTTGCTCACGTTCCAAATCTACCGAACAGGCGCCACCTACCCAATAAATGTGACAGTGTGGAGAGTGATGCCTATGGCCACGCTCCCGGTACACAAAGATCCGGATGCTGCCGCGCTGAACGATCCTGACCACATCCACACGTTAGTCATGATTCCTACGCTCGTCAAGCAGTCCTCCGCCGCCTAAGGCCCGGCTTCCTCGTCAATGTTTGACGCCTCCTCGCACGCTGGTACAATCCCCCTAGTCGATCCACAACCAATTGTCGCGGTACGGGGTGCGCGTGGAATCCGTCTGCCCCACCCAGCCACGGACCGTCGATTCCGGATCCAGGCCGCGGTTTCAACCGTAACGGAAGGGAGAGACTCTATGGGACCTCTTCTCCGGATCAGGCATTCGCGCGCGCCGATCGTGGCGCTTCTCCTGGTGTTCGTCTGCGGTGCCGTGGGTATCGGCCGGGGCACGCCCGTCCAGGCACAGGCAGACAAAGACACATTGATCGTCGCGGTCGCCAGCGACCTGCAAAACCTCGATCCAACCCTTTCGAGTGCCGATACCTACACCCAGGAGATGCTCACCAACGTCTACGACTGGCTCATCGACTATCAGGTCGCCACCGACGCCAACGGCCAGCAGATCGGCGACCCGAGCAACTTCATCGGCGCCCTTGCCGAGAAGTACGAGTGGAGCGCCGACGGCAAGACGATCACCTTCACCCTCCGCGACGGGCTCAAGTTCTCCAACGGCGATCCGATCGACGCCAACGCCGTCAAGTTCACCTACGACCGCATCTACGATCAGAACGGCGTCACCCCATTCCTCCTCTCGATGGCTGCCGTGCCCGACAAGGCCCACGTCACCGTCGTCGACCCCAAAACGATCCAGTTCGCCGTCGACACGCCGAACACCCTCCTCCTCGGCAACATGGCCCAATTCGGCCACTCCATCCTCAACCCCAACGTCGTCAAGCCGCACATAACTGCCGACGATCCCTACGCCCACGAGTGGTTGAAGACCAACACCGCCGGGACGGAGCAGGGACCGTTCAAGCTCGAGAGCTGGCAACCGGGCAACCAGTGGGTGCTGATCCCTAATGAGAACTACTGGGGCGAGCCGCCGAAGCTGAAGCGGATCATCTTCAAGGTCATCCCCGATCCCTCCAGCCGCCTCGCCCAGCTCTCGAGCGGCGCCGTCGACATCGCCTACGAATTGCCGACCACCGACGTCCAAGCCCTCGAAGGCGACCCCAACATCACCGTCGTCCGCCAGCCGAGCCGCTTCGTCGTCTTCCTCGGCATGAACTCGAAGGTGGCGCCGTTCGACAACGTCAAAGTGCGGCAGGCGATCTCCTACGCCGTGCCCTACGAGACGATCCTCAACGACGTCCTCAACGGCTACGGCCAGCAGCTAACCAGCCCGATCCCGAACGGGACGCCCTACCACACCGATCAATTCTTCCAGTACAAACCCGACCCGGAGAAGGCCAAGGCGCTCCTGACCGAAGCCGGCTTCCCGGACGGGTTCGAGACGACGCTGCAGATCGCCAGCGGCAACCAGGAAGGGAAGGAGACCGCCGTCTACGTCCAGCAGGCGCTCGGCGAGATCGGCATCAAGGTCACCATCCAGGAGATGCCCGGCGCGGCCTTCACCGAGCAGCTGCAGAAGCACGAGCTCGGCTTCTTCTTCTTCAACAACTGGATCTCCATCAACAACGACCCCTTCTACCACCTCTTCTGGCTCTTCCGCTCCGACTGTTGCAACTACACCAACTACGACAACCAAACGGTCTGGCAGGCGATCGACGCCAACGTCCTCAACACCGACGCCGCCGCCCGCGAGCAGGCTGCCATGGACATCCAGCAGACGATCGTCGACGAGGCCCCTTGGGTCTTCCTCTACCAACCCGACTTTCTGCTGGCCATGCGCTCCACCGTCAAGGGCTACACCTACTACTCCGCCGACCGCTTCACCCGCTACAAGTTCCTCTACAAGGAATGACGTAGGAGGACGGCACTGCCCACTAGATTCGGAAGGCGTGGTACCGGCCCAGCCGCACGCCTTCCGAATCTAGTGGGACGCTACGCGGTTCGTTCCTAACCCCGGAGGGGTTTTGACGCCTCAGCCCAGGGTTTCAACCATGGGTTGGTAAAGAACGCGAACTTGCCGGACGGACCACCTGGCCGCGCAACCGAAACGACACCGGCCCCATCGTCGAGCCGTCCGGCAGCGCCGCCGGATCCTGGTTGAAGTTCATCCAGACTTCGGTGTTGCCCCTGCGGGAAACCCTGACGCCCTCCGGCAGCGGCGTCACCGCCACCCCGGCCTCCGTCAACACCTGCGCCAGCACCGATTCGAGCAAGGTCGCGCTCCATACGCCGACCGAAAGCACGTGGCCGTTGCGCGTAACCGCCGCTTGGCCGGCCAGCGGCCCGTCGTCGTAGGTCACGAGCACGTCGGCGCCTACGGGCTCGTACGACTCCGCCCACGTCTCGACGACGTGCCCGCCGGCCCGAACCGTCAGACCCGGCCGCATGCCGTCGAAGTTGAGCAGCCGGTGGCTGACCAGCCCCCGCAGCGGACCCGGTTGACCGTCCTCGTGGACGCGACCGGTCGGCGTTCGGTACGCCGTGCGCGGCCCGAACACCAGTCGGCTCGTCTCCGCGTAGCTCGCCAGGTGCCGGGCGCGATCCTCGCCCATCAATTGAATCGCCGGCGCAACGATCACGTCGTACCCGCTCAGGTCGTGGTCCGGGTGGCGGATGTCGACGTCGACCCCGAGCGATCGCAGCACGCCGTAGAAGAGCATCGCCTGCCGAACGTAGCTCGCGCCCTCGCTGTGCGGCTGCTCGTCGTAAATCCACTGCGACTCGTAGTCGTGCAGCAGCGCGACCCGCGCTGGCACGTCCGCGTTCGCCAATCCGTGCAGCTCGAGTCCACCCACCTCCTCGCCGCCGCGATCGAGCGTCTCGTCGTGCCGGAGTAGGCCGGAGTGCATGAGCTCCTGGGCGATCGTCGCGGCGCGCCACCGGAAGTAGGAGACGCAACTCGCGCCGTGGGCGTAGGCCTGCGCCGTCCACAGCGCCGCCGCGCCGCCCGCAGGCAGGCAGTTCGAGGCGGCCCAATTGACCTGCCCGACGCCCTGCTCCATGACCCAGAAGGCGCGACGGCCCTTCAGACCGCGGTAAACGTCGTGGTTCCACGAGATGAGGTCGGGGTGGCCCGTCCGCGCCCAGCGCAGCTTCTCCGTGTCGGGCAGATCCGATCGCTCGACCTGTCCGAGGGGGTAGGAGTCCCACGACGCGAAGTCGAGCACCTCGCAGTTCGCGTAGTGGTCGAACTCCATGAACTGCATCATGTAGTTATGGGTGATCCAGCGGCCAGGGGAGAGCTCCCGCAGGATCGCGACCTGCTCCCCCTGGAACTCGTTGACCATGTCGCTCGCAAACCGCGCGTAATCGAGCACGTGCGAAGGGTTCGGTTCGGCCACCGTCTGGTTGGGCGGGTCCACCTGACCCCAGTCCGTATACTCCTGGCTCCAGAAGACGTTGCCCCACGCCGCATTCAGCGCTTCGAGCGTGCCGTAGCGCCGCTCCAGCCACGACCGGAACGCGGTCTGGCTGGCGCCGCCGTAGGAGCGGGTCGTGCTGTGGCACCCCCACTCGTTGTCCGTCTGCCAGCCGGCGACCGCCGGGTGCTGTCCGTACCGCTCGGCGACCGCGCGCGTGATCCGGCGAGAGTGCTCCCGGTAGATGGGGCTCGCATGGTCGTAGTGCTTACGGGAGCCGAAGTTGCGGATGTGGCCGTCCTTGCCGACCGGCAGGATCTCCGGGTGCTTGCGGATCAGCCACGCCGGGGGCGTCGCCGTCGGCGTGCACATCACAATCAACCGGCCGGCGTCGGCCAGGGCCTGCACCGCGTCGTCGAGCCAGGTCCAATCGAACTCACCCTCGCGCGGCTCGATCTTGGACCACGCGAACTCGGCGATCCGGACGTAGGTGATGCCCAGCTCCCGCTGGCGGCCCGGGTAGCGCTTCCACTGCTCCCAGGGCACGTGTTCCGGGTAGTCGCAGACGCCGAGCGCGAAGGTGGGCGGAATCGCCGGGAGCGACGTGACCACGACCGGAGCCTCCTGACACGACGGCGAGTTGCCTATGCAGATCGCCGAATCTTCGCAGCAGTTGTGGTCTGGCGCTACTCGCCGGAGTCCACGGTGAGGCTCCGTCCGAGGAGTCGGTGCACGACGGAAGAGCGAAGCGGGTTCGGGACGGTGGCGTTTGCCACGCCAGCGAGCGGCGATGACCCGTCGGGTCCGGACGTGCCGTTTCCGTCGCTCACGCACGCATCGCGCACCACGATGCAACAACCCGAACGTTGGCCCAGAAGGGGCACATCTTCGCGGAGAATTCGTTCGAGGGCGACTCCATTGACATCGCCTCGCCGTCGGGCCTAATCTTGTCGGGTCTGAACAATTCAGATCGCGGGCGCCTGTGACGTTGCAGCCACAGGTCAAAACACAAAGGGGTGGGTATGGTTACTCGCGCTAGTGATCGATCGCTCAGTCCCTCTCTGTTCGGGTACAGACTCGGCCGGCGAGATCTGTTGAAGGGAGCGGCCGGCGCTGCGGCGCTCGGACTCGGCTTGCCCGCCGGCCGTGCCAGCGCCCAGGTCGAGCCGGGAAAGGCCTCCGGGGAGCTCACCCTCGGCTCGAACTATTCGGACGAACTCACCAAGCAGGGGTTGCACGCCGCCATCGAGGCGCTGCCGAACAAGAACATCACGGTCAAGTTCAACGAGGTCGACCACAACACCTTCCAGGAGAACATCACGACCTACCTGCAGAACCCGGACGACGTGTTCCCCTGGTTCGCGGGCTACCGGATGCAGTTCTTCGCCGCCCAGGATCTGCTTGGCCCCATCGACGACGTCTGGGCGGCGGGCCTGAATGACACCATGTCCCAGGGCTTCAAGGTCGCCTCGACCGGGCAAGACGGCAAGCTCTACTTCGTGCCGATTACTTACTACTGCTGGGGCATCCACTACCGCCCGAGCCTCTTCGGCGAGAAGGGCTGGAAGGTGCCGACGACCTTGGACGAGCTGAAGAGCCTGGCCGACAACATGAAAACCGCGGGCGTCGTCCCTTTCGCGTTCGGCAACGATGGCCGGTGGCCGGCGATGGGCACGTTCGACCAGCTCAACTTCCGTCTGAACGGGTACCAGTTCCACATCGACCTGATGGCCGGCAAGGAGAAGTGGACCGACGAGCGCGTCAAGAACGTCTTCACGCAGTGGGAAGCCCTCCTGCCGTTCCACCAGGAGACCCCCAACGGGCGGACCTGGCAAGAGGCCGCGTCCGCCCTCGTCAATAAAGAAGCCGGGATGATCACCCTCGGCAACTTCGTCGGCAACCAGTTCCCGAACGGTGACACCTCTGATCTCGACTTCTTCCCGTGGCCCGAGCTCAACCCGGAGTTCGGCACCAAGACGATCGAGGCACCGATCGACGGCTGGATGATGGCAAAGAGTCCAAAGAATGGGGCAGCGGCGAAGGAAGTCCTCCTCCACCTCGGCTCCAAAACCGCGCAGGAGGCGTACCTGTCGAAAGACCCGAGCGTGATCGGCGCGGCGCAGGACATCGACAAGTCGATCTTCAGCCCGCTGCAGCAGAAGTCGCTCGAGGCGGTCGCAGCGGCGGAGACCGTCACCCAATTCCTCGACCGCGATACGAGTCCGGAGTTCGCCTCGAACGTCGCCGGTCAGGCATTCGCGGACTTCCTGTCCGACCCGACGAGCATCGACTCGATCCTCGAAGATATGCAGGCCCAGGCCGAGGCCATCTTCGGGGAGTAATGCCGGCCGCGCCCGCCGGAGCGCACCGGCGGGCG
>JAXDKI010000393.1:0-4789 GCA_034667245.1 Thermomicrobiales bacterium
TACGACTTCTCCTTCCCCAAGGACGATGGTCATCCCAATCCTCACCTCTGGCCGAACGTTCCCTTCGCCATGAAGTACGCTGAGTTGGTCGCGGCGAAACTCGCGGAACGCGACCAACCCAACGCCGACTACTACCGCCAGAACCTCGAACGCTACCTGACCGAGCTGCGTCGCCTGGATGAGGCGATCCTGACCGCCGTGCAAACGATCCCCGAGGGCCAGCGCAAGCTGCTCACCTACCACGACTCCTGGGCCTACTTCGCCAAACACACCGGCATGACCGTCATCGGTGCCGCCCAGCCGTCCGACTTCTCCGAGCCCTCGCCGAGGGAAGTCGCCGCCTTGATCGACCAGATCGAGGCCGAGCAGGTGCCCGCCGTCTTCGGCTCCGAAGTCTTCCCGAGCACCGTCCTCGAACAGATCGCGAAAGAGGCCGGCGCCGTCTATGTCGACGGACTGCGTGACGACGACCCGCCGGGCGAACCCGGCGACCCGGAACACACCTACCTCGGCATGATGCTCAACAACATGCACCTGATGATCCCCGCCCTCGGCGGCACCGTCGACGCCCTCGCCGGCATCGAGCCCTGGGATACGTATCTCCCGTAGCCGTCAGCTCTCAGCCATCAGCCATCAGGGCCGAAACAACGCCTGGCGAGAACGGAGATGACACGGAATGGCGGCCGACGGGACGAGAGAACTGACGGCTGAAAGCTGAAGGCTGAAGGCTTATGGCTACTCACGCGATCCATCTCGACCACGTCTCCTGCGCCTACGAGGCCTCCGTCGTCTTGCGCGATGTCTCGCTGCGCATCCCGCCGGGGCAGTTCGTCGGCATGATCGGACCGAGCGGCGCCGGGAAAACGACCCTGCTGCGATCGATGCTCGGGTTGGTGCCGCGGGTCGATGGCGAGGTCACCGTCGGCGGCCGCGCCGTCGCGCCGGGGCGCCCCCCCTCCGGCGTCGGCTACGTGCCCCAAGTCGAGACGGTCGATTGGGGTTTCCCCGTCACCGTCGAGAACGTCGTCCTGATGGGCAAGGTCGGTCGGATGGGTCCCTGGCCCTGGCCCAGCCGGGCGGATCGGCGGGAGGTCGCCGAGACCCTCCAGCGCCTCGGCATCGGCCAGCTCGGCGGCCGGCACATCCGCGAGCTCTCCGGCGGGCAGCAGCAACGAACCTTCCTCGCCCGCGCCCTGATCGGCCGCCCGCGCCTGCTCTTCCTGGACGAGCCGACCGCGAGCGTGGATGTCAAGACGCGCGACGACATCCTCCACCTCCTCGTCCAGCTCAACCGCGACGACGGCGTCACCGTCGTCATGACGACGCACGAGCTGAACACCGTCGCCGCCCACCTCCCCTGGGTCGTCTGCGTCAACGCCGGCATCGTCGCCCAGGGTCCACCGACCAGCATCTTTACCGCACCGATCCTCTCCCGCACCTTCGGCACCGAAATGCGCGTCGTCCGCGACCTCGAAACCGGCAACCTCCTCGTCGCCGAAGCCGGCACGCACGGCCCGTTCTCCAGCCGTCAGCCGTCAGCCGCCAGCCATCAGCTTTCGGCGACTGGGTGATCGATGGTGGTTCTCTGGCTACTGGCTACCGGCTACTTGCTACTGATGGCTGAAGGCTGAAAGCTGATGGCTCATTTCACCGAACCCTTCCACTACGAGTTCTTCCGGCACGGGCTCCTCGTCGCGACGCTCGTCGGGGCGCTCTGCGGGATGATCGGCGTCTCGATCATCCTGCGGCGGATGAGCTACATCGGACACGGCCTCTCGCACTCCGTCTTTGGCGGGGCGGTCGTCAGCTACCTGATCCACTGGAACTTCTATCTCGGCGCTGGTCTCTGGGGATTCCTCTCCGCACTCCTGATCAACGCGACCGCTAAGCGGCGCAACATCGGCGGCGACGCCGCGATCGGCATCGTCACGACCGCGTCATTCGCCCTCGGCGTCGCCCTGATCAGCAAGTCGCGCACCTTCACCCGCAACTTTGAGGCAGCCCTCTTCGGCAACATCCTCGGCGTCACGCGCGAGGACATCCTGGTCATCGCCGCGGTCACCGCCGTCGTCGCCCTCGCCATGTTCTTTGGCTACAAGCAACTCCTCTTCGCCACCTTCGACCCCGAGCTCGCCCGCGTCTACGGCGTCCCGACCCACTGGGTCGACACCGGGTTCGCGCTCGCCCTGGCCGCCACCGTCGTCGCCTCGATGAACGTCGTCGGCGTCACCCTCATCGCCGCCGCGATCGTCATCCCCCCGACGACGGCTCGTCTGCTGACGAAGTCGTTCGGCCGCCTCCTCATCCTCTCGACGGCGATCGGCGCCGCCTGCGGCTTCTTCGGCATGTTCCTCAGCTACGAATACGACGTCGCCTCCGGCGCCGCCATCGTTCTCCTCTCCGCCGCCCTCTTCGCCGCCGTCTACGCCATCACCAGTGCCAAGCGCCTTTTGCTCAGCCACCGCCAAGTCGCACTGTCCGAGCCGTTGCGCTCTCCGGCTCCCCCAATAACCGGTCTCGCGCCAGCCACCGCTGGCAGTGACGATCATCTTTTCGATTGACACAGAGAACGGAGGCCGATTGGTGTCTGCCAATCCGCCTCCGGTTCCTTCACATCTTCCCCGCGCCCGGAACGGTCTTCGCGGCCTGTGCCACCCATTCGGTGAGCTCGGCCGTCACCATCCACGGGCCCGATCCATCTATTGCCCGCGCCCGACGAAGTGGTCTCGTCTCACACGCGAGGCACACCCTAGAGGACGCCACGATGCCGATTAGCAGGCGACTTACCAGCCTCGCTTTCCGGTTCCGCTGCCTCTTCGCCCCGTCGCATTGACCCGTCTTCATCCGATTGGAGATTCACTGCCGGCTCATTTACACCCAGGTCCGTCGTCCCTGTCTCGTCCGGAAAAGACGGAGCATCGGGGTCGATACCGTCGCCGGCACCGCCCCGCCGCCTGGCCTCCTCGATCGTCATCCGCTCGTCCTCGCGTGCATCGTCCTCGCTCATCTCGATGTCCCCATCTCGCTTCGGTCGCCGTGTTCCCCCCTCTCCCGCGGCCGGGAGAGGGGTTGGGTGAGGGCTGTTCGGTGTGCCCCTATCCGACGCCCACCGCCGCCGCCTTGCCCTCGCCTCGCTCCGCTCGCTCCCGGATCCCGCGCAGCATCCTGCGCTCCATCAAGAAGTGAAGCGGCTCCCAGACGACCGGCCCGACGACGCTGAACGGCAGAGCTTGCGCCGTATCGGCACGCAAGCGGATCAGCAGCCGTGAGCTCGACGCCCCGACTGGTTTCAGCACGAACGCCCAGCTCCAGTCGAAATATCCCGGATCTGTCGGCGCCGGCGGTCGCTTCGACTCCATGTCAGCTGTGGCCCGCAAGACCAATACCCGCGGTGGCTCAACCACGGCCACCACCAACCCGGTGTGCGGCGCCAGCCGCACGATGTCGCCTTCGGCCAAATGCTGGTATTCGGGGATGACCCGATTCTCACTGTGGATGTCGAGTCCACCCAAACGCTCGACCCAGTCGTAGCTATAGAACCCGCCCCGCCCCTGACCCATCTGTGCCAGCCACGGCCAGACGTCGTGCGGCGGCGCGTCGACGTCGATTGCATGCGTCGTCTCGTAGACCGTACGCGGCAAAAGGTCATCGCCCGGCATCGGTCGCCAGGTCTCCTCCTCGGTCGCGCCCCAGCGTCGAAGCCAGCGGCGACCGAATGTCGCGTACAGCCCAATCGCGGCGGCCGAGAGGCCAAATGCGCCGGCGAGACCCGACACCCGTCCCGAACTCATCGCCTCCTCCTCTGCAGGGTGGTCTGACAGAACCGCGCCCGACCGACTCGGTCCAACCGCGCCGGCTCCGCCGGACCCGGTCGGCAGCATAACCCGCCGCGCGCCCGGTCTGCCCGTCGAGTTCTTGGGTGCACGGGCCGCCTATGCCGCAGGCGCGGGCATGGAAGCCGGCGGAACGGCACCGACCGTTCGGCGGTCGCTCCAACCCCGAAACGCCAGGTAGACGAGCGCACCGGACCCGACCCAGCCGGCGAGGAAGACGAGCAACCCGCCGATGAATGGGATCAGACCGATCAGTTGGAAGATCAGCAACCCCACGACTGCCGCCAGCACCAGCCGTCCCCGGTCGGCGATCGGATCGGCCGTCCTTACGATCGCCAGCCCCAGTCGCGTTCCGGAGACAAGGTAGCCGAGGAACCAGAGCACCGGCATCAGGAAGACGAAGATCGCGATCCCGAGCGGAATCCCGATCACCGTCACGAATGCCAGAATCGCAAGAATCGGCAATCCGATCCAGACGAGCAGCGCCGTGACAAGACTCGCGCCGACCCGCTCGGTCAGGAGCGCCGCCGTACCCACGAGCTGCCGCCCGCCGAACAGCGCGAAGAGGACCCCTGCCACCAGAACGACGATCGTCGTGCTCAGCCAGAAGAGCAGCGAGAAGATGAAGGAGCCCCACCCGAACGAGATGTTGAAGAGTTCGGACCGCTCCTCGAGGTCGCCGGTGATCGTCGCGCCCGGATCGCGGTTGAGATCGCTCCGTACCAGCGTCACATCGTTGACCATCGCCGTCGGACCGAGATTCAGCGTCCCGCTGATCACCACCACGTCCGACTCGACGCGCCCGTTGACCGTCGCGTTTCCATCGACCACCACGAGCGTATCGCGCACCGTCCCATCGACCGTGACGTCGTTGCTGACACCGACCACCGTGTCGAGCACCTCGTTCTGCGCCACCGTGATCGGGCCGTTGACCCGAACGAGCACGTCGTCGTCAT
>JAXDKI010000394.1:0-5548 GCA_034667245.1 Thermomicrobiales bacterium
GCCGAGCCGGCGCAGCAACTCCAGATTCTGCCGCCAATCCTTCCCGAACCCGAACCCAGGATCGACAATCAGCTTCTCCCAGGCGACGCCAGCGGCGACGGCGAGGTCCAGTCGGCGCGAGAGCTCCTGCACGATACTCGTTACCAGGTCCCCGTGTCCGTCTGGCGGAACGTCGTGCATGATGATCGCCGGCACTCCCCGCCGCGCGACAACCTGCGCCAATTCCGGGTCCCGTGTGAACCCCCGTACATCGTTGACGATGCTCGCTCCGGCGTCGAGCGCCGCTTCTGCCACTTGCGCTTTGCTGGTGTCAACCGAGATCGGCAAGGACACCCGCTCCGCAAGGGCGCGAATCGTCGGCAATAGCCGCCGCAGTTCCTCATCCATAGCTATCGGGATATGGCGCGGGCGAGTCGACTCCGCCCCTACGTCGACGAAGTCCGCTCCCTCTCCCTCGGCCAGCGCTGCCAGTGCCACCGCGGCGTCTACGTCGTCGCCCACTCCATCGCCGCTAAACGAATCCGGCGTCGCGTTCACGACAGCCATGATCAGCGTCTTCTCGCCCCACCGGACTAGATTCCCGTCCCACCCTATGTCCGGGATCGCCGCTAGCGCAGGCGCAGCCTTTGACTGTGTAGCTGGTAGGGTGCCGGGGATAAGGGTCGTCATTGTCGTTCTCACTCTCGCCCGCCCCGGATGATCGACATGAACTCGGCGCGTGTCTCCGGCCGTCGCCGGAACCCGCCCCTCATCGCCGAGGTGATCATCGTCGCGCCCGCCTTTTGAATACCGCGGATCGTCATGCAGGTGTGGACGGCTTCGATCACCACGCCGCAACCATCCGGCTGCAGCTCGTCCATGAGCGCGTCCGCGATCTCGCTTGTCAACCGCTCTTGAACCTGCGGTCGCCGCGCGTACCCCTCCACCACCCGGGCGAGTTTGCTGAGGCCAACCACTCGTCCTTCGGGGATGTATCCGATGTGCGCCCGCCCGGTGAACGGGAGGAGATGATGCTCGCACGCCGACGCGAAGGGAATGTCGCGCAGCACGACCATTTCCCGGTGTTGCTCATCAAACGTCACTTTCAGATGACGCTTGGGATCTTCCCGCAAACCCGAGAAGAGTTCGGCAAATGACCTCGCCACCCGCTCAGGTGTCCGCGCCAGTCCCTCCCGGTCGGGATCCTCCCCGACCGCCAGCAGGATCTCTCGGACCGCCCGCTCGATCCGCGGCAAATCGAAGTCAGCGTTGGTATCGTCTGCTCGGGTATCGGTCGTTGCATCGGAGAATTCTGAGAGATCGAGACTCATTTCGTTCCATCCGCGACACATCAGCGGCTAGGGCGTCGGGGTCGCCTCCCGTTCTCGCGTCACCCGCACTCCCGCCGCGTCGAGGATCGCGCCTTTGATCGCGACTTCCGGCTTGCGCACCGTCACCGTCACGGAGTCGGCCGACGCGAAGTCGCGTAGCACCATGGCCGCAATCTCCTCGGCGACGGCCTCGATCAGCGCTCTCGGTGACCCTTCGACGATCTCGCGAATCCGGCGGTAGACGAGACTGTAGTTCACCGTCTTCGTCAGGTCGTCGGTCCGCGCCGCTTCTCGCAGGTCCGCGGCGATCCGGACGTCGACAATGAACCGCTGCCCCTGGACGCGCTCCTCCGGGTTGACGCCATGGTAGGCGTAGAAGCGCAACCCTTCGAGAAAGACCTCGTCAGCCTTAGTCAAGTCGATACAGCTCGCGGGCATTGCCGGCCAGGATCGCCCCGGCCGCGTGTTGCGCGTCCGGTGCAGAGAGCATGCCGTCCGCGACGAGCGAGTCCAGCGTCTTCGCCAGCGCCTGCTTGCCGAGCTTGGCGCTCGTGTAATTGATCTCCGGCAACGCGTAGCCGTCGGAGCCGTAGCAGACCTTGTTCAGCGGCGCCATCGCGAGAACATCGCGGTAGATGTCCTCTGCCGCGTGACCCGCAAATGGAATTCCTTCGCTTACGTCACAGTAGACGCGGGGCAGGACGTTGGCCATATACGCCGCTTCGCGCTGATACGGGAAGCCGGTGTGGACGAGCAGTACCCGACAGGCGCGATAGGTCGGGAAGCGCAACAGGTCCATCAAATACGCCGGCCGGCAGAGGACGAGGTTCACCTCGAAATCTCCCATCCCGGTGTGGATCTGCATCGGCACGTCGTGCTCCATGCTGAGCTCGAGTGCCCGGCAGAGAAGGTGATCCCGGAGCTTCTTCATACTCCCTCCGCCGAGTCCACGGCGGATGGCGTCCAACGCTTGAAGCCCCTGGTCCGGCGTCCGCGAAAGGGGCGATACGTCGAGTCCGGTTCGGTAGGCGATGATCGACTTGACGCCGCGATACCCCTTGTTCGTGAGGGCGTCCGCGATCGTGTCGTCGTAGCGCCGCTTGAACTCGGCCCACCCGATGTCTGTCTTCAGCAAATCCGCGATCAGCGGCTCGATCCGAAAGACGGGAACAACCTCGACCGGCAGCTCGCCCTTCACCTGATCGACGTCGAGGATCGGCAAGGGCACGCCGAAGTCGAAAATCAACGTCTCGAGCCCGGCATCCCCGTAGAGACGACTGACGTATTTGCCGTACCCCTCGGCGACCGCCATGTTCCGCGCCGCCAGGACCGCGTCGACGGTCGGTTCGACGTCGAAGAAGCGCGCCAGATCGAGGATCATCCGCTTGAAGTAGATCGTGTTCTGCTTCACGCCGAGGAGTTCGTCGCGGACCTCGTCGGTGAACGCGACTCCTCCCTCCTCCATGTACTGACGCGAACCGCCGCCGAACGCGGTCAGGTCCGTAAACTGTTCGGGCGTGACCGAACCCCGGTCCAGAAACGGGTGGCAGTGGACGTCGACGACCGGCAGCTCCTGCACCTCGACCATGCCTAGATGACCTCCAAATACGCCGCCCGTTCCCAGGGATGCACGTCCAACTCGTACTGCGCCAACTCGCTCCGCTTGACCGAGAGGAAGTGCGCGAGCGCCACCTCCCCGACGGCACCGGCGATGACTGGATCGCTCTCGAGCGCAGCTAGCGCTTCCGGCAGCGTCCGGGGCAGGAACTTGATTTGGTGTCGCTCGATCTCCTCCGCCGAGAGGTGCCCGATGTCGCCCTGGAAGGGCGGTCCGGGATCGATCCGATTCCGAATCCCGTCCAACCCGGCCGCCAGCAATCCCGTCAGAAACAGCGCCGGGTTACAGCTGTTGTCCCCGGACCGGTACTCGATGTGCCGCCGCTTACCCACGCCTGGGACCCTCGCGACACCCGACCGATTGCCGTAGCCCCAATAGGTGTTGGCCGGCGCCCACGAGCCGGGGAGGAGTCGCTTGTAGCTGTTGACGGTCGGCGAACCGAGACCGGTCAGAGCGGCGGCGTGCTTCAAGAGACCGCCCATGAACCAGGAGCCGACGTCGGAGAGCGAGGTCTCGTCCTCGTCCGACGGCGTCAAATCGGTCTGCCCCGTCGCGTCCCAGACGCTCAGATGGACGTGGAGACTGTTGCCAACCCAGTTGGCGTAGACCTTTGGCATGAAGGTCGCGATGTAGCCGAAGTCGCGAGCGACGTCTCGCACGACCTCCTTGAGCGACCAGTAGTCGTCGATCGCTTGTATGGGCGGGCCGTGCCGAATCGACATTTCGTATTGCCCGCGACCGTATTCCTTGCCGAACTGCCCAATCCCCACGCCCATCGCCCGCAGTTCGTCAACCACGCGAGTCACGAACGCCTGCTCGGCCTGCATCCCCTCCATCGTGAACATGCGAGTTTGATTGATCGGGACGTACTCGCCGTTCGCCTCTCGCGTCAGCAGGTAGAACTCCGGCTCCAGCGCGGCCTGAACCGAGAACCCCTCCCGGCGCAGCTCCTCGACTATCCCATCCAAACGGGTCCGCGGACATCCCTGCCAGGGGGAGCCGTCGGTTGCCCGCATCCAGGCGTAGGTGCGAGCCGTCTTCGGAAACCGCGGCAGCACCGCATAGCTGCGGGGATCGGGTACCGCGAGGAAGTCGCCGGAGTCGGCGAGAAGGGTCGCCGTGGCCGGTTGGACGTCGAGGATGTCCATGTCGAGGTTCGCCATCGCGAAGACGACGCCGTCGCGGACGGTGCTCCGGAACGATTCCGGCGGTGCCGACTTCGCGGAGGCGACACCGCTATAGTCGTGATAGGCAACCCACAGGTGCTCGATCCCGTCCTGCTCCAACCGCCGCAACATGTCGTCGGCGTCACGCAGCCCGCTAGGCATGACCAAACCCCTCGTCCTCTCCAATTGCTGTCAACAGCTTCGCGAGCAAGGCAGTCCGCGGCACGATACTGCTCTGCAGGATGTACTCGTCCGGCCCGTGGTCGAGTCCCCCGATCGGGCCGAGCCCGTCCAATCCCGGTGTCCCGGCATGGCAGGCAAAGCTGACGTCGGATCCACCGCCGGTCTTGGCTCCCTTGAGCGGGAAGCCGAGCTCACGGGCGATCCGAATCGCGTGCTCCTCCAATCGAACCGTGCCTGGCGTCCGCTCCATCGCCGGCATCCCCGCCCCGCCGTCGGCGTGAACGACGACCTGGACATCGGGAACCCACGGCTTCGTTGCGGTCTCCCGAAACGCGTCGGTCAGCTCGTTCAGGTCGCGCACCGACCAGGCACGAAGGTCGAAGAGCGCTTTTGCATAGTCGGCGACGACGTTGGGATTCGTACCGCCCTCGATCCGGCCCGGGTTGACCGTCATGCCGTCCTTCATCCCATTGAGTTTGAACGTCTCGACGATGACGTTCGCCAGCGCAAGCGTCGCACTCCTCCCCTTTTCGGGTTCGACGCCCGCGTGCGCGGCCTTCCCGTGTGCCTCGACCGTCAGCCAGCGCGTTGCCTTCCGCGCGGTGACGATGTCGCCGTTCTCGCGTGCCGCTTCGAGTGTCAGGACGGCGTCATGGCGCGGTCCTTCCGACTTCAGGAGCTCCGCCGAATGCCGCTCCTCGATCTCTTCGTCCGAGACGATGATGAAGGTGATCGTGCCGTAGTCGCGCCAGCCGACGTGGTCGAGCGCCCGCACCGCGTAGAGACCGGTCAAGATGCCGGCCTTCATGTCGCACGTGCCCGGTCCCTTCAGCCGGTCGCCGACGAGCGTCACCGGCCGGGCGGCCGCCGTCCCTTTTGGGTAGACCGTATCCGCATGACCCAGGAGCATGACCTTGGCACGACCGGTTCCGTGCCGCCGCGCGATCAGATCGTCGCCCCACTTCTCTTGCCGATTGCGCTCGACCGAAAAGCCGGCCGCACGCAGTCGCTCCTCCAGCCATCCCTGGACCGCATCGACGCCCGCCTTGTCGTCGGTCCCCGAGTCGATGCCGGCCAGATGGCGGAGATCGGTGAGGTATTCGTCGCGATGATCTTCGAGAAATGACACAATCGGCTCCGGCATCTATACCCTTTCTCAGCCCTGCGATGAACGGTCCAGCTCCCTCGGATTACCGGACGCGGAGGGAGGTCCTTCGCTGGCGCTCAGAATGATCACATGGAGAAGGTCCTTCCCCCTGGTCATCCTGAGC
>JAXDKI010000395.1:0-6119 GCA_034667245.1 Thermomicrobiales bacterium
ACGGTGTGATCGGTCGCCGCGCGGCTGGGATCGTCGGGCCAATCGGCGAGCGGTTCCTGGATGAGTCTGACGGTTCCCTCGGCGGCGTCGAACTCCACCCCGATGAAGGACCACTCGCGAGCCCGGAGCGGAGCGCCCGTCGAGACCTGCACGATACCGCCCTCGCGGTAGCCAAGCCTCAAACAGAGCGCCCCCGTCTCGTCCAGAGCCACCGCCCATCCGCCGCCTTCGTCCGACCATCGCCCCACGATTCCCTGGACCCGACCGCCCGGTGTCGTGGGCCAGATCCAGGCGTGGAGGGTGAACCCGTCGGACAGCCCGAGCGACGGATGATCCGGCACGACGACGTACGACCCGGGATGAATCGCCTGCACCCGCCCCGGATAGTCGCCGTCGATCGCGGACGGCACCGGGCGATCCTTGAAACCGGGACCGGCCGGGTTGGTGTCGCCGTGGATCAGCCGCACGAGATCGGCCCGGTACCGCTCGCGGACGCTGCTGACCATAAACCGGATCGTCTCTCCCGGTCGGACGCTAAACCTGTCCGCGTAGCCCACCAACTCCACCCGCGCACTCCTTTGCCTCGATGCCGATCGCCAGTGCCGACACGATGCCGCGAGACCGCCATTCCGTCAATCCGGCCTCCCAGACGTACAACACGCAACCTGACGAACGCCTCGTGCGTAGACGATACTGTGGAACCTGGATTCGGGTACGACGGGCAGCCGACCATGATCCCGCCACCCCTGGGTTGAACGAGTACTCAATCAAGGAAGGGATCGATGGACGACCGATACAGCCTCCACCGCCTCTCACGCCGTTCGTTGACCCTCGGTGCCGCCGGGCTCGCCGCAAGCTTCGCCCTGCACCCAGACCGGAGCTCGGCCGCCGCGCCGTCGGTCGAGATCGTGCCGCCGCCCGTGTCCGATCCCGCGAGCTACGACGCCTACGTCCCCGCCGCCTGCAAAGCCGGGCAGTTCTTCCACTACACCTGCGAGTTCGATGCCGCCTGGGCGGTCCTCAAGACGTACGGCATCGAGACGACGTTCGAGGAGCAGCTCAACGCCATCAAGATCGACCGCCGCCTCGAGCCGTACTACCAAGAAACGGCCAACGGGGTCGTCATCTACGGCGGCGACATCACCCGCGCCTTCTCGGGCGACTACACCGGCAACTTCCTGGCGCGGACGACCGGTGCCGGCATGCGCCACGTCTACAAGCGCTTCGGTCTGCGCGTCACGCACGTCCACACCCGGGAGCGCATCGAGCAAAACCTCCAGCAGGGCCGTCTGATCTGGATCAAGACGACCGTCGATTTCAAGGACTGGGTCCCCGCGACCTGGATCACCCCCGAGGGAGAACGGCTGCAGGTCGCCTTCAGCAACGACCACGCCGCAATCGTCATGGGCTACGACCAGTGGGGTGTCGTCATCCGCGACGTGCTCGGCCCCACCGACACGAACTGGGAACGGCCCTACGAATACGAGGTCGACTGGGACACCTTCCTCCGCTGCTGGGGCGCTCAGGGCAGCGACGGTCTCGCGGTCGGCCCGCACGACCCTGCCTGAAGCGAGTCCCGCCTGGCAACAGATCAGACCGCTTGCCCACCTCTGCTAGACTGGGGTGTCGTCAATAATCGGGCGCCCTCACCGGCCGCATCCACGGCGTGCCGCGCGGTCGCCCCAAGCAGAGTGAGTAGCGTGGTCCTCCTGCAACCGGTCGAGAAGCAGACGCTCGCCAAGGTCGTGATGCAACGCCTTGTGGAGTACATCCAGGGCGGCTCGTTGCGACCGGGCGATCCCCTCCCTTCGCAACACGAGCTGGCGCGCCAGCTCTCGGTCAGCCGGCCGGTGTTGCGCGAGGCGATGCAGGGTCTCGCCTCCGTCGGTCTGATCGAGATTCGCCCCGGCAGCGGGTGCTACGTCCGCGACCCGAATCGCCTGTCCGACCCCGACACCCTCTTCGACGTCCTCACACACGAGACGGCACTGGAGGTCTTGGAAGCTCGGATGGTCGTCGAGGTCGAGTTGGCCGGTCTCGCCGCCGAGCGCGCCACCCCGGCCGACTTCCACCACCTGGAGACGATCCTCAAACGCCTCAAACGCGCCGTCTCCCGCGGCCAGCCGACCGCGCAGATTACATCCGACTTCCATCAGGCCCTCGCCCGCGCCGGTCACAACACCGTCCTCTTCAAAATGGCCCAACTCCTGACCCGTCCCCGTCTCGCCCAGGGAATTCGCGTCGAACACGCCCTCCCCGACATCATGGCCCGGGAGTACGACAGCCACTGTGTTCTCTACGATGCGGTCCGCACCGGCAATCCCGCGAACGCCCGTGCCGCCCTCCGCGAGCACTTAGAGATCGCCCACGGCTGGGAAGACGAAATTGCCGCACTGCAACGGGAGATCGCCGACGCCGCCGCCGATTGAACCAGGAGGCAAACGGGACCTTTCGGTCCGAACCCGTTGACAGGTCCAGACGCGATCTTTATGCTGCACGCCAGGTGGTCAGACAAGTAGACCGGACGGTGTCGACTCTGCCCCGGCAGAACGATCGATCGCCACCGAACGTCATTTGCCCCGGGTGGGGTGTCCCGAGCCCGAGACCGGTAGAGAACATCTGTTCAACATCCGTGAGGCCGAAGGCATGAAACTCCAGGGCAAGGTCGCACTCGTTACCGGAGCCGGCTCGGGGATCGGCGAGGCGATCGCGCGGCGCCTCGCCGCCGAGGGCGCGACGGTCCACGTCACCGGTCGTCAAGCCGAGAACACCCGGCGGGTGACCCAGGACATCCGCGACGCCGGCGGCGAGGCGATCGGCCGGCTGCTCGACGTCAGCGATCCCCGCGCCGTGGCCGCGACGATCGGTGCCGCCGTTTCCGACTCCGGCCGCCTCGACATCCTGGTCGCCAATGCCGCCCTGGCTGGCCCGTCGGCCTACGTCGGCCCCTTGACCGAAGTCACCGACGAGCAGTGGAACCGGATCATCGGCGTCAACCTCTCCGGCGTCTTCTACTGTGCCCGCGAAGCAGCGCGGGCGATGATCCGGCAGAAGAGCGGCTGCATCATCACCGTCGGCTCCGTCAACAGCTTCACACCTGAGGCCGACGTTCCCGCGTACGCGGCCTCCAAGGGCGGCGTCCTCCTCCTGACCAAGAGTCTCGCCCGCGATCTCGGTCCGCACGGCATCCGAGTCAACGGCATCGCCCCCGGCGGCACCGACACGCCAAGGATGCTCGATGCGATTCGGCAACTCGGTCTCTCGCAGGAGGAGCTCGTCGCCCGCATTCCACTCGGTCGCCGCGCTCAAGCCTCGGAGATGGCCTCCGTTGCCGCATTCCTCGCCTCTGACGAGGCCTCGTATGTCACTGGACAGATGCTCGTCGTAGATGGAGGGCAGTTGTGTACCTAGTGGTCCTCGCAGCCATCGCAGCCAGCAAGGGCTGGACATGAGCATCCTCCCCGGTTGGTCCCTCGCCTGTCCATCCTGTGGTTTCACAACGACCCCTGGGCTCTACCCACGCGGCTGCCCGGCCTGTCACGATCGCGGCGAGATCAGCGGACTCGTCATAACCTACGACCAGCCAGGCACACTCCCACCCGTCGCACGGACAGGGGAGGGGATTTGGAAGGCCGCGAGCCTGCTCCCTGCCATCGCGCCCGAACTCCGCCTGACCCTGGGCGAAGGCGACACTCCGCTCGTTCAGGTACCGGCGCTGAGCGAGCTGAGCGGGTGTGAGCGGCTCTTCCTCAAGATGGAGACGCAGAACCCGACCGCGGCCCATAAGGACCGGCTCCACGCCGTCAGTGTTGCGGTCGGTAAGGCCCTCGGCTGCACCGGTGTCTTCAGTTCATCCACCGGCAACCACGGATTCTCGATGGCCTCGTACGCCGCCGCTCATGGGATGCGCGCCGTGGTCATCGCCAACGAGCGGATGCCGGTGCTCTTGCAGCGCGCGATCCGTTTTGCCGGCGGTCTGCCACTCTTCGTGCCACCCGAGCTGGACGAGGAGATCACGATCGCGCTGGCGGAGCAGGACGGCTGGTATCCCGCCGAAACCTCCTGGCCGATGCCGGTCGCGAACCCCTTCGGCGTCGAGGGTTACAAGACGATCGGCTACGAGCTCTACCACCAAATCGGCGGCCGGATGCCCGACCTCGTCTTCTTCCCCTCCGCCGGCGGCGACGGACTCGTCGCGCTCTGGCGCGCCATCGCCGATCTCCGCCGGATGGGTTTACCCAACGTGGACGCACGCGTCTGCCCCTGCCAACCCGCCGGGGCCGCCCCGATCGTCGCCGCCCTGGAGCAGGGACTCGACGCTGTTCCCTATCTGCCCAATGCCTATTCGCGCGCCCTCTCGATCGGCGACCCCACCGGCGGCTGGCTGGCCCTCAGAGCCGTCCGCGAGACCGGCGGATTCGGCGTGGCGGTCTCCGACGAGGCGATCCTGGCGACCGGCCGGCTGCTGGCCCGGAATGGTCTCCTGGTCGAGCCATCCTCGGCCGCATCGGTCGCCGGCGCCCTGCAGGCTCTCCGCGACCGCCCTGACCTGCGTGACCAGACGATCGTCTGCGTCGTCACCTCGTCCGGTCTCAAATGGCTGGACCACTACGAAGACGGCCCGCCGCTCGACGGCGCCTTGCCGGTTGACTCGGTCGACGCTGCACGCGCCGCGGTCGAGGACTACGCGCGCGATTTCGGCGCCTAGTCACGGCCTGAGGCCGCGAGGAAACGGATCGTGGGACGGTATCTCCTGCTCAGAATCGGCGGCTTGGCGGCGGTGATCCTCGTCGTCTCGATCGTCACCTTCGTCCTGATGCACCTGATTCCCGGTGGCCCCTACGACGAAGACAAGATGCCGCTCTCTCCGGAAGCGAAGGCGAACATCCTCCGCTCCTACGGACTCGACAAGCCGCTCTGGGAACAATACGTCCGGTACATCGGCAACGCCGTGCGCTTCGAATTCGGGTATTCCTACCAGAGTCCCGGCGAGACGGTCGCCGAGCTGATCGCTCGCGTCTGGACCGTCTCACTCCACCTGGGTGCACTCACGCTCGCGCTCGCCATCCCGGTCGGGCTCCTCCTCGGCACAGTCGCCGCACGCCGCCAGAACAGCTGGGTCGATAGTCTCGTCACGTTCCTGGCCACCACCGGCATCGTCCTGCCCCACTTTGTTCTCGGGATCCTCCTCATCCTCTTCTTCAGCAATACGCTCCATAAGCTGCCCACCGGAGGTTGGGAGGGGCCGAAGACCTGGGTGATGCCGGTCATCGCCTACGCCCTTGGTCCCGCCGGGGTGATCGCCCGCTACACCCGGATCAGCATCATCGAAACCCTCGGTGCCGACTACGTCCGCACCGCGCGGGCGAAGGGCTTGGCGGAGAACCGAATCATGCGCCGCCACGTCCTGCGCAACGCCGCCATCCCGATCCTGACCGTCGTCGGGCCGCTCGTCCCCGACCTCCTCACCGGCTCCATCTTCATCGAGACGATCTTTCGCATCCCCGGTCTCGGCAGCTACTTCGTCACCAGCATCTTCACCCGCGACTATCCGATGATCATGACCCTAGCCCTGCTGGCCGCCTGCGTCGTCAGCCTCGCCTATCTCGCCGTCGATCTCCTCTACCTGGCCGTCGATCCACGGATCAGGCTTGAACGATGAGCGAGACCCGCACCACGTCCGCCGCCAGAAGCGCACCGACTTCCGCCCAACGCGAGCCGCGAAACGAGTCGGCGCTGGCCGCCCTGGCCCCGGTCCGACGCGAGCGCTCGCCGCGGCAGCAGGCCTGGCGGCGCTTCCGTGCGAACCGACTCGCCTTTCTCGGGCTCGGCATCGTCGGCCTCCTGCTCGTCCTGGCGATCGGCGCACCAGTCATCGCTCCGTACCTCTACGACAAACCCGACTTCGGTGCCGCCTGGCTCTTCCCCTCCTGGCACCATCTGATGGGAACGGATGGCATCGGCCGCGACTTCTTCTCTCGCATCGTCTACGGCGCCCGGACGTCGCTCGCCGTCGGTCTCAGCGCCCAGGCGATTGCCCTCGTCATCGGGGTGGGACTCGGGTTGCTCGCCGGGATGCGCGGCGGACGCGTCGACTTCGTCGTGATGCGCCTCGTCGA